>MFLV01000011.1:0-92370 GCA_001781435.1 Candidatus Kaiserbacteria bacterium RIFCSPLOWO2_01_FULL_51_21 | reverse complement strand
GGTAGAACGTATAGACAATCACTCCATCGACGAAAAGCCCGGTACCCCCAATCATGAAAAGTACCCACACGGCCCAATTCGGAATTTGTTTGCCAGTCATCAATGCCCATCCCGTAAGGCAGCTAATAAAGAGAAACACAAAAACGCCGAGGATATCGAAAAACTGCGGTGGATACAGCATATGCGGGATGCCGGAATCGGACCGGCGACCACAGTTTGGAAAACTGTTATTTTGCCACTAAACTAATCCCGCCTTAATTCGATACAACAGACGATTTTGATTCTACTGCCGAATGCCGGAAGTGCAAACCCCACACCACTTTTTCCGGAGAAAAGTGGTGTGGGGTAAATGCTATAATACCCTTTCCATGCAACTTCTGCGGCTTCTTATTTTTATAATCCTGGCGATAGTCGCCTCTGCGGTCTTTCTGGGTATAGAAAATCAACCGACACAAGAGGTCGTGCTTGCGCCGGTTGAATTCGCCTCTTCAACCCCAACTAAAATTGCAACTTCCTCGCTAAACACAGCCGCAGCGACTACAACGCCGCCGAAAAGACAGCAGGAAAGCCAGCTGGTACCGACTCCAAAAATATCACCACCCGCACTCACTCCAGCCCCCGCCGTGCCCTCAAGCGCATCGGACATCCCGTTGTTTTCTTTTTCGGAACTAAACCTTAAAGCCAGAGAGTCCCTTGTAAACATTATCTGCGCTACAAGCGCCGAAAGTCCCCTCAGTGGGGAAAGCGGCAGCGGCGTTTTTGTAACGGAGAGCGGAGTTATTCTCACCAATGCGCATATCGCTCAGTACTATCTTCTTGAAGATTATCCTTCTCACGGCGGCGTAGAGTGCACGATCCGAACAGGAAGTCCCGCAACAGCAGGGTATCGGGCTCGACTTCTTTATATTTCGCCTCGGTGGGTAAAAGCAAACAGTGAGTCCCTTAGCCTTGAAAACCCCTCAGGCACGGGAGAAGACGACTTCGCCCTTCTCCTTGTGGAGAGTTCTGCGGCAGGAGGGGAAGCTCTCCCCTCCTCCTTCCCCTTTCTGCCGCTCGCCGAGGTACTCCCTATTGAAAACACCGAAGTTCTTGTTGCTGGTTATCCGGCGGAATTTCTCGGCAGCTCCACCATTCAGCGCAACCTTTTCGCCATTTCAACTATCACCGCTATCAGGCAGTACTTTACTTTCGCCTCTACCTCAAAGGATGTTTTTTCAATCGGCAACGTAATTCTCGCAGCCAAAGGTTCTTCTGGCGGGCCTGTTGTGGCAAAAGACGGCACTATCGTTGGAATTCTCGTCACAAGCACTGGAGGAGCAACCACAGGCGATCGAGACGCTTTCGCCATCACTACTACACACATAGAACAGAGCTTTCAGGACGACACCGGTGCTTCCCTTTTGCAGTTTCTCCTTTCAAAAAATCTTTCATTTACTGCAGAAACCTTTGAGAATACCATTGCTCCACAACTTTCTTTGCTCATCATCGCGCATCTGCCTAAATAACGCCTGGTGCAAACCACGGAAGTGCCCTGTACTTCCGATAAATTCAGAGGTCGGGGTGCAGGGAATTGAACCCTGACCTCATCCTCCCAAAGGATGTATACTGCCGTTATACTACACCCCGACCTCTGAATTTATCCCAAAGCACGCCTGCCCCGTAGGAAGCTTTGCTTCCCTACCGGGGTATACTACCGCTGGACTACTCACGACCAACGCACTTAATCCTGAAGCGAGTACACTGCACCTGTTACAGTACCACGACGAATCCGCTTCCCGCTACATAAAGGACATGTCCTTTACATGCTTATATTCTCAATGAGTTCAACTCTTGCCTCTTTTCTCTTTAGGTCAAGAAAAACAGTTGCCACGTCAAGCTGCCACTCCGCATCTTCAAGTTTTTTGTCGATTAAATACGTTTGAATAGCTCTGTTGAGACGTTTTAACTTCCAAGGATGAACATTTTCCTCAGGAGCGTAGGAATCCGGAAGAGTATCACGTGAAAACTCTTTTAAGTTTTCACGTGATACCGTTTTCACTTCAACAAATCTCACTATTTCACCTTTCTTTACAATAAGGTCTATTTCACCCCATTTCTTACGATAATTCTTTCCAAGGATTGAAAACCCTTTTCCCACAAGAAACCTACTTGCGGTTTCCTCTCCGATTCTCCCGATCTTTTGCTTTTCTGTTTCCTTCTTCATGTATCACGTGTAACAAGTTTCATGTGAAACTTAAACTATTGGACAAAACATAAATTAGCCTAAGGTCCATTAAAAACGCTTTCATTGAGCCATATTTTCGTAAAAGGACCTAAAATCAGGAAATGTCCTTTATACACCTGTACACAGAGTTATCCACAGAAACACTTTTACCTAGATCACATGCGGCCAGTGGGAATCGGACCCACACATCGTCCTTGGCAAGGACGTATTCTGCCACTAAATTATGGCCGCGGTTTTTTGAATTCTAGCATCTTTTTTCGGTCACGGATAATTTTCTGTTAAAAATTTCTGCGACTCCGTCTCCTTCGCTCTCGCTCAGTCCGACCGGCAAAAGCATCCCATGCTTTGGTCACGCATAAAATGCTGCTGCATTTTTGCGTGACCCCGTCTCGCCCGCCTTCGCGGACTCCGACCGGCAAATGCACCCCATGCATTTGCCCCTGCCAGGAGTCGAACCCGGATCAGCGGTTCCGAAGACCGCTACTTTATCCATTAAGCTACAGGGGCTTATTTAAACCATACGATAGGTTAGGGGAAACACCAAACGTATACTAAAATAAATGCATGCGAGGAACTCCTTCTTTCTCAATACCTAAAGAAGTCGTTGAAACTGCAGAAAAGCTTGAAAAAGCAGGTTTTGAGGCCTATTTGGTGGGTGGCTGCGTCCGCGATCTGGTCCTTGGCAGAAAACCAAAGGACTGGGATTTGACAACGAGCGCCAAGCCAGAACAAATCCAGGGTCTTTTTTCAGAAACCTTCTATGAAAACGAATATGGCACGGTTGGTGTTGTAAATGTCAATGTTTCAGATGAAACACTAAAGGTTGTTGAGGTAACGCCATATCGCCTAGAATCCGGCTACTCTGACGCAAGACGGCCAGATTCCATTACTTTTAGTGACAAACTCGAGGAGGATCTTAAGAGACGAGACTTTACCATAAATGCTCTGGCCTATAGCATCTCTCAAGGACAAATCATTGACCTTCATAAAGGACAAGATGACCTAAAAGACAAGCTGGTGCGTGCAGTGGGGGAGCCGGGAGAGCGATTTTTGGAAGATGGACTTCGGGTTCTCCGAGCTATCCGCATTGCTACGGAACTAGGCTTTACGGTAGAAAAGGAGACCGAGAAAGCGATCAAAAAAACTTCTAAAATACTGGGTAAAATAGCAAAAGAACGTATTCGTGATGAATTTTGTCGGATACTCATGGCCGACCGGCCTATGGACGGTTTGGTGCTTGCCCAAGAGCTTGGGATACTCAAATATGTTGCTCCGGAGCTTGAGGAGGGAATCGGGATCGAGCAGAACCAGGCTCACAAATACAGCGTCTTTGAACATAACCTGCGCTCGCTCAAGCATGCTGCAGACAAAGGCTGGGATTTGGACACCCGCCTGGCGGCACTTTTCCACGATGTTGGAAAGCCGGCCGCGCGGCGCTGGTCGGATGAGAAGAAAGACTGGACCTTCCACGGACACGATGTAGTCGGAGCCAGAATGGCTAAGAGAATCCTCACTGATCTAAAGTTTCCCATGAAACAGATCGAGAAAATTACCAAATTAGTTCGCTGGCACCTTTTTTTCTCTGATACTGAAGTCATAACGCTCTCTGCCGTACGGCGGATGGTCCGGAACGTAGGATCAGAAAACATATGGGATTTGATGAATCTGCGCGCCTGCGACCGCATTGGCACCGGCCGGCCGAAAGAGCATCCATACCGCTTTCGCAAATATCGCGCCATGGTGGAAGAAGCGCTACGAGACCCGATTTCTGTTAGTATGCTCGCGGTAAAAGGGGAGGATGTTATACGTGAAACGGGACTCCAGCCAGGGCCAAAGATTGGCTATATCCTGCATGCCCTTCTTGAAGAGGTGCTTGATGATCCGAAGAGGAACACAAAAGAGCATCTAACCAAGCGAATGCAGACGCTTGCAAAGCTTTCCGACAAAGAGCTCCAAAAGCTAGGGGAGGCAGGAAAGGAGAAAAAAACAGCATTGGAAGAGGTTGAAATAGGCAAAATACGAGGAAAATACTGGGTGAAATAAAATTCGCTCACCTTTAACTTTTGGGTTAGCTCTTCGAGTCTGAAGACTCTTCAGAGTCTGAACGACTTAACGGCCAAAGCGTCCAAAAGTTAAAGGTTCGCTTCTAATGGCACAGGGTCCAGTAAGCTCTTTCAAAGCACAAGGCTCGCTAAGATAGAAAAGACAGAGACGTAGAATTACAAAAGGCCCTGTGGGCCGGTGGAGTCTTGGCCAAAAGGGCCTTTATTTTTCAGTAGACAATCTGCGAACGAAATCCGTGACGTAGTACCTCTTTTCTACAAAAAATTGTGAATGATGTAGATATACGTACTGCGGTATTTTTCTTTACAAATTACTACTGAGGACGTACGTCCAGTGGGAAAAGACAGAACATAAAGAACAAGCCTTAACTGGAAGTTTGTCCTATTGCTAGAGTAGCTCTTTTAAAAGACATGTAAAGGACATGGGTGTGGATAAAGGACATCCGCCCCGTTACTGTATTTTGGCTGTGTTGGGCTTATGCCTGCCGTGGCTGAACCAGCTAGGTGATAGTTGTAAAAATACTGTCAGGAGTGACCCATAGCCCATCTCAACCAGGCATACAGCCAAAATCTAGTACGGGGCTCATTCTGATTGCGGCTTCGCAAGGTTTTGCTCACAAAATATCCTCACCTTATTCTAGTATTTTGCAAAATACTAGAATAGATTGCCAAAAAGAAAAAGCCGTCCTCCAACGGCTTTCTGCGTTGTGGACGGCTATACGGCTAAGGCTCTGGGTAAGGTGTCGGATAAGATGAAGAAAATTCGAGATAGTGTTTAGCGAAAACATCTTTCACCAACTGCAAGCAGTGGCGTCCAATATTATCTACCCTCAACACCTCACCTTCGCCCATTGACACCAGATCGACAAGCAGAACACGCTTATCAACTTTCAGAGCACTTATAAGCCTGTTCAAGAGACGTTCCGGGTATTTCAGCTCCTTGCAACACAAGTACCAAGTAAAAACTTCCTCAATTTTGACGGGATAACCGAGGCCGAGTTGTGCTTTAACCGTAGAGTTATTCACAATATGAAGCATCTCTCCGAGTACAGTTCCGCCGACGAGTTTTTCGACTTCCTCAACAGTCCAGTTATTCCGCTTGAAGGCCTTTTCCAGCTCGTGGGCCAAGCTGACGGAAAGGGTAAAGTTTTCATTTGCCACGGCATTTCTCCTGTAGAGTTTGAGTTTGAAAGAACCATCTCGATGAACGCACCACTGTAAATGATGTGCTCAATAGAGGGGAGCATTTTGCCGTGCTCCCGATCGGCGTTTACCATTTGATTTTCACCTCCTTTGCACCAAGCACCTTTGCGAGGTACTCGGCCAGTATGGGCTTGAACATCTCATCGACATGGGCCTCGTCCATGTTTTCGATGCAGTGGCTAAAGATAGCGGCGCGATCATCCGCCTTGGCCGCTTTTTCAGCGATCTCTTGCCAACTGTAGGCCCATTCTCTATCCATGCAATCCAACACCTGTCCTAGCGTAATGCGGTATTCATCGAGCATGTAGCGAGCCATCCCCTGAGCAAGTTTGATTTGCCATGGCATGACTTTCGAGGTTTTGGTGACCATTGGTTTTATCCTTTTTGAAGGGTGCCTCAATGTACTCTAAATGTAATTATGCGCTTTAAAGAGCTGTTTGTCAATAGATAGTCATGATTTTAATTCTAACTTTTTAAGACTTAACAGATTGACAAATAAGCGCTTTTTGATAGTGTAGTCATATATTTATGACTGAAGTTAAAGCACCAAAAAAATCTGACTACCTGGAAAGCGCTCTTAAATCAGGATTGTCTGGTAAAGCCGCGACAGTATACGTGACCCTTCTCGAGGCGGGGACTCCTTTGGTGCCCAAAAACCTGATTGGCCGGAGTCGGCTCCACCGGCAGTATGTATATAACGCTCTGCGGGAATTGCAGGAGAGGCGACTCATCCTCATGGAAGGAAAGGGGAGGGGGATCAAATACATGGCGGGGAGCCCTGACAAACTTCTTCAAGAAGCGGAGAAAAACAGAATTGACACGCTTGATGGAGTGCAGAATCTTATGCGTCTCTACGATCGCTCCCCCGCAGGAGTAGTCGAGGTTATCCGGGGAAGCACCGCGACCATAGAGAGCGAATTTCAGCAACTACGCAATGCGAACGAGGGAGATTTTCTTGATGTAATCGGAGGAGCGGGTATGCGTTGGGTGGAATTGTTTGGCGATAGGGTAGAGGAATGGGAAACGCTTCGCAAAGAGAAAAAAATAAAACTGCGCTACATCGGAAGCGGCGAAGACGTACGCTATAACCGAGAAGAAAGCATCATCGAACACGAATCGCGGTTGATTTTGGGCATTGGAGATATTGTGAATGTGGCTATTCGCCCCGATAGCGTAACATTTAATATCTACAAACCGGAAATCGTAACTGTGCGAGTGCGGAATGAAGCGGCAGTCGTAAGTCAGCGTGCGTTGTTTGAAGTGCTTTGGAGCATCGCAAAATAAAGGTTCCTTGGGGATTGGCAAGGAAAATCCTTCCCAAACAAAAGATGGAAATGTTTTTTGAGTTTATAAACTCGCACGCAAAGTAAAAATTGCTTACTATTCTAGTATTTTATATGCGGCCTACAGTCTACAAGCTAAGTTCTATTCCTACCGGGCAGTGGTCGGAGCCCATGACCTCGGGCAGGATGAAGGCCTTTTTAAGGCGAGGGAGGAGGGACTTGCTTAGGAAAAAATAATCTATGCGCCAGCCGATATTGCGGTCGCGGGCATTCGCCCAGTGACTCCACCAGGTGTAGTGGCCCTTGTCGTGTGGCGTAAAGTGCCGGAAGGTATCGACAAATCCGGCCTCAATGACATTGTTGATGCCTTCTCGCTCTTCTTTGGTGAAGCCGTGCTCGCCCTCATTGGCTTTTGGATTCGCCAAGTCTTCTTCGGTATGCGCGACATTGAGGTCGCCGCAGAAAATAACCGGCTTTTCTTTTTCAAGCTCCTTGCAGTAGGCGAGGAAGGCCGGGTCCCAGTGCTTATGCCGCAGTGTCAGACGACTTAAATCGGGTTTGGCGTTCGGCGTGTAGACGTTGACAAGAAAAAAATTAGGAAACTCAAGGGTGAGCACGCGTCCTTCGGCGTTCGGATTCCCGTAGCCGTCGCCTTCCAGTTTGAATTTTTTTATGAGCGCGGCAGGGAAGTCGAGCGTGATGCTTATCGGTTTTTTTTTCGTAAAAATGGCCGTGCCGCTGTAGCCCTTCTTTTTCGCCGAGTTCCAATATTCTTCGTACTCTGGAAGATCGATGACGGCCTGTCCTTTTTCCGCCTTGGTCTCTTGGAGACACAGAACGTCGGGTTTTGCCTCGCGCACGAACGACACGAAGACGCCTTTCTTGTGCACCGCGCGCAGACCGTTGACATTCCAGGAGAGTATCTTCATGTGCCTATAGTAGCAGTTCTTGGAGATGAGTTGACGAAAAGAAGCCTGCCCATTTTAATGAAGCAAGAAAGGAAGGTGGGCGATGCGTAAAACTTTTGCTCTGACGCCGCAATAGCTTTGGCATTGAATGTGAGAAGAAACCGGGAGAGCAGTCATGCGCATACCAGCAGTATTCATTGTGGGCGCGCTTCTCGTTGCTCCCGCAAACGCCCATATCGACCCAACGCGGCAGTTAACCGACGCTTGCGACGAGTGGGAGGAGGTCAATTTCTACGAGCTTGAGATACTGACCCTTGAGAAGCTCAAAGAGTTTTTGCCAGAACACCAAACCGAAAAGCTTTACAAAGTCCTTGAGGAGAAGAGGCGCGATGCTCGTCGATGCAATTCGGCTCACGAGGCACCACCCACTATCCGAAAATAGTCCTGGCACCATGCGTGCCAGGACTATGTAATTATTGCCGCCGTTTGCCATGAAAGGCTCTGTGTACTTTCTTCCCAATGTTTATCGGTGACGTAGAGCAAGACCGCCGAAGCTTTAGCGGAGACGGAACCGACAGGCTGCCGGTTAAGCCAAAGGCAATACTTTCGAAGGCACTCATCGATAATTTATTTCGGTTTCTTGAGTTCCGCAAATTGGAGAAAGCGGCCGAGACAGCAGCGGCAGTTTTCAACTATTTTGAAACTGCGCTCTTTTTCAATTTCAAAAAGCATCATGGCAAAATTTAGTACGGGGGTTGCGCTCATTTTAAATACGTGATATGATGTGCATGTTATGCTGACAAAGAAAAAGAAGCAAAAAGTGATCGTGGAAACCCAGGTACACGAAAAAGACACGGGCTCTCCGGAAGTCCAGATTGCTATTTTAACCAAGCGTATCAGTGATTTAGCCGCCCATTTGAAAAAACACACGAGTGACAAACATTCGCGGCGCGGACTCCTGCAGATGGTGGCGGATCGGCGCACACACCTTAAATATCTCGAAAAGAAAAACAAGCGCCGCTACAGCGCCCTTCTCAAGAAACTCGACCTCAAAAAATAGCTTCGCTAGCTTTTAGCAGATTTCTCAATACGTGCGGAAGAAGCTATACTTTGTACCGTAGGTCATTTTCATTATTCGTACTTCGTAATTCGTACTTCGTATTTTCATGGCAGTAATCAAACATCCCGAACAACGCGTCGGCATTTTTATCGACACGCAAAATCTCTATCACAGCGCTAAAAACCTTTACGGCGCGCGGGTCAACTTCGGCGCCGTTGTCAAAGAAGCACTTGCAGGGAGGGTTCTCATTCGCGCTCGGGCGTACGTTGTTACGACTGAGACACCTGAAGAAAAATCCTTTTTTGAAGCACTCGCAAAAGTCGGTATTGAAATCAAGACCAAAGACTTACAGGTTTTCGCCGGCGGAGCCAAAAAGGCCGACTGGGATGTCGGGATGGCGATCGATGCCGTGGCTCTCGCGCCGAAACTCGACACCGTGATTCTCGCGACCGGCGACGGTGATTTCGTGCCGCTCGTCGAATATCTCAAAATTAAAGAGGGTTGCCAGGTGGAGGTCATCTCCTTCGGCAAGTCCTCGTCGCTTCGACTCAAAGAGGCAGCGGACGATTTCATCGACATGTCAGCCGACCCGAAAAAATTCTTGATCGGCTCCTCGCGCAGCCGGCGAAGTTAATTCTCGAAGAAGCCTCGCAGTAGTAGCTGGGGGATTTTCGTTTTCCTCAAATCTGCTACACTGGCAAGATTAGCAAGTAATTGGGGCAGTCGCGGAAGCTCCGTAGTGAATTTTGCCGCCGCGCGAAGCGTGTGCTTGGCACAGCGGCAAAATCTACTACCGGGGAAATGCGGAGGTCTCCTCAAGAGAAATGCAGACAAAAGAATATTCAATTGAAGTCGGGGGGAAAACCTTGACCGCGCGATTCACCGATTTAGCGGATCAGGCGAACGGCTCGGTGATGCTCCAATACGGGGATAGCATCGTACTTGCAACCGCCGTCATGGGCGGGAAGCGCGAGGGGTTAAACTATTTCCCGCTCATGGTTGACTACGAAGAAAAATTTTATGCAGCGGGACAAATTCTCGGGAGCCGTTTTGTCCGGCGTGAAGGACGCCCGACTGAGGAAGCAGTCCTCTCCGGCCGCGTGGTGGATCGCACCATTCGTCCTTTCTTTTCACAGCATATTAGAAACGAGGTACAGGTCGTTATCACTGTTCTCTCTATTAAAGAAGACGACCCGGACGTGCTTGCCATCAACGCCGCATCCCTTGCGCTTCTTACCTCCGACATTCCCTGGAACGGCCCGGTATCGGCGGTGCGCGTCGGAGGACAGAGCGAGCAAAGCGAACTTTCGATAAACCCGACCTATGCCATGCGCGAGCATGAACATTTCGAGCTTGACCTTATGGCATGCGGCAGAGATAGCACTATCAATATGATTGAGGTGGGCGCGCGGGAAGTCTCTGAGGCGGCGGTCATCGCCGCGCTTGAGAAAGCTTCGGAGGAAATTGAAAAACTGAACGATTTCCAGCAGAGCATCCAGCGTGAAATCGGGAAAGTAAAACGGGAAATGCCGAAACCAGAAACGCCAAAGGAGGTTGGCGAACTGTTTGCTCAAACGGTTGAGGGGAAACTCGATGCGGCGCTTTTTTCGGGAGTCGCCGGAAAGGGAACGCTTTCCGCCCTCCAAGAAGAGTGGTCCCTCCTCGCCAAAGAAAAACTCTCCGACGAATCAAAGCCTTTCGCCGACGACTATTTCGAACAGGAAGTAAACGCTTTAATTCACCGCGAGGCAATTGAGCGGGAACGCCGCGCTGACGGGCGAAAGCTTAACGAACTGCGGCCCCTTTACGCGCAGGCGGGAAAAGTATCGCCCATTCTCCACGGCTCGGGTATTTTCTACCGCGGCGGCACGCATGTCTTCAGCGCGCTCACCTTAGGAGGACCCGGCGAAGCGCAGATCATCGACAACATTGAAATCCAAGAGGACACCAAGCGCTTTATGCATCACTATAACTTTCCGCCGTTTTCTTCCGGCGAAACCGGACGGCTCGGCGGATTTAACCGCCGGATGATCGGCCACGGCGCGCTCGCCGAGAAAGCTCTGCTCGCGGTAATTCCACCGAAAGAACAATTTCCCTACACCATCCGCCTCGTATCGGAATGTATGGCATCAAATGGCTCAACCTCGATGGGCTCAGTGTGCGCCGGGACACTTGCTCTTATGGACGGAGGGGTACCGATTAAGGCGCCGGTTGCCGGCATCGCCATCGGACTCATGTCGAGAGTATCGAGATCCCGAGGAAACGAGGGAAGTGCCAATGACCTACCCTTCGCCTCCGCTCAGGGTCAAAATCTTGAGTACAAGATTTTGACGGATATTCAGGGACCGGAAGACCATCACGGCGACATGGATTTCAAAGTCGCCGGTACGAGGAATGGCATCAGCGCCATCCAACTCGATGTAAAAGTGGACGGGGTCCCGATTTCGATCCTTGCCGAGGCGCTTCTCAAAGCTAAGGAAGCGCGTTCCTCGATTCTCGACGTGATTGAAAAAGAAATTCCTGCGCCGAGGCCGGCCATCTCTCCGAATGCGCCGGAAATCGTTATCCTCTCGATTCCAATCGACAAAATCGGAAGCGTCATTGGACCGGGCGGCAAGGTGATCAATAAAATCAAAGCGGATACCGGCGTTCAGGAAATAACGATTGAGGACGATGGCACGGTCTATATCACGGGGAAAGGCGGCACGGGAGCAAAAGCGGCAGAGATTATAAGCGGCATGACGAGGGAGTATAAACCGGGAGAGGCGTTCATCGGGGAAGTAACGCGGCTCATGCAGTTCGGCGCCTTTGTGCGGATCGGTCCCACGACTGAAGGACTCGTGCACATTTCTGAAATCGCCCCGTATCGCGTCGACCGCATTGACCAGGCGCTCAAAGTAGGCGAGCGTGTGCCGGTACTTCTCAAAGAGGTTGATGAGAAGGGGCGTTTGAATCTTTCGATCAAAGACGCTGACCCGGAATTTGCAACACGGCACGGTATCCCAAAGGGAACTGGAACCAACGGAATTCCGCGGCGATAGTCTTTCGCTCTCCACCCACTTTCCACGACTTTTTTTCGGAGCGGAAAGTATGAGATAGTTATTACATGGCAGAAAACGAGTCGATGCAAAGTAAGTCCACGGCGCAAGAAAGCACGGTACCTTCTGAAAAGCCGGGAGACCTTGAAGCAGTTCCTAAAGGACCGCTTCACCTTCCTGTTGAGAAGCCGGTAACGGTCATGCTCGACGAGGAAACGACTGTGGAGCAAGTGTTGCCTCAAGCGCCTCAAGGAGAAAAGCCCGCGCCCGCCGCAGAACCTGCGGCAAAAAGAAACTCTCCGGTGGGACCGCTTCGCACGTATCGCGACGATATCTCAAAAACGCTCCAAAAGGGAGGCGTCTCTTATCTTTCCATGGCAACCGCCGAGTATGCTCGCCGTGGAGCCTTAGGCATACCGCTCCCCGCCACACGGCGCAATTTGCTTCTTCTTGGAAGTATCGGGCTTATTGTAGGCGGTTTGGTGGTGGCAAGCTTGGTATATTTTCTGAAGCCGGGAGGGGAAACCGAGACTCCGACAGGCCTCGCGGTACTACCGCTTATATTTGCCGAGGAGCGGGTGGAGATAAACGTGACTGGCTATGACCGCAAGAAACTTCTGGCGAGCCTCTCCGGAGAACGCGCGGCAATTCAGCAAAAAATCGGTTCAATCACCCACCTGTCCCTCACAAGAGAAGCGCCGGAGGGAACAGAGCTTCTCGCCGCAGCCGAATTTTTGCGCATCATTGATGCGCGCGTCCCTGCATCGTTCCTGCGCTCCCTGGGGAATAATTTTATGTTCGGCTACTATGAAGCAAACGGTAACCAGCCGTTCCTCATCTTCAAAACCGATTCCTATGGGGAAGCATACGCCGGAATGCTCGCGTGGGAGCCGTACCTGCGTCTTGACCTCTCACCAGTCTTTACATTCAACGCCGTTTCGACGGGAGAAGCCGCTACCACAACAACCGCGGCTTCGACTCCTAAGACCACCTCAATTGGAGGCGACCGGTTCCGCGACCGTGTTATTAAAAACAAAGACGTGCGGATTCTTTTTAATCCCGACAATTCAGTGCTCCTCCTGTATGCTCTCCCTGACCAACAAACGATCGTCATCGCCACAAGTGAAGCAACGTTAAACGAAGTCGCGGCGCGCCTCACGACGAGCCGCAACCGCTAGAAAGCGAATTAAGAATTACGAGGTACGAAAAAGGTCAACCCCGCAGTTGCTTGCACATATATACTCTGATACATTGAGAATCCATGGATACCTCACATCTGAAAAACAAACTGGAAGCCGAACTTCAAAAACTTGAAGGGGAGCTCACGAGCATCGGGGAGCGCAATCCTTCAAACCCCGCCGATTGGGAAGCAATAGCGCCGGATATGAATATTCCCGCCGCCGACCCAAACGAAGTTGCCGACAGCATTGAAGAATACGAAACCCGAAGCGGAGAACTCAAGGAACTCGAAATCCGCTACAACGAAGTGAAGGGCGCTCTTGAGCGATTAGAGAAAGGCACGTACGGCATTTGCCGCATAGGCGGCGAGCCTATTGAACCGGAGCGCCTTGAGGCAAACCCCGCCGCAACCACTTGCATGAAACACTTGGAGAATCCGAAGTAAGAAGTACGAATTAAGAATTACGAATAGGAAATGAGTCTGCCTTACTTCGTATCTCGTACTTCGTAATTCGTACTTCGATGCCCTTCGCTAAAGTCTACAGCGCGCAGCCGACATTCCTTAGCGCCTCGATTATCACCATCGAAGTAGACTTAACGCGCGGACTTCACGCATTTTCAGTCGTGGGACTTCCCGACAAAGCCGTCGAGGAATCCAAAGACCGCGTCTCGGCGGCAATAAAAAACTCCGGCTTCAAATCGCCGAAGAATAAAAACCAGAAGGTGGTTATTTCGCTCGCGCCGGCGGACCTCAAGAAAGAAGGGCCCCTGTTTGATTTGCCGATCGCGCTTTCCTATCTTCTCGCCTGTGGCGATATTTCCTTTAAACCGGAAGGCAAGGTGTTTTTGGGGGAGCTCTCGCTCGATGGAGGGGTGCGTCCGGTGCGCGGCGTGCTTCCTTCGGTGCGTAAAGCGAAAGAAAAAGGATTTGTTGAAGCGTACGTGCCGAAAGAAAATGCGCCGGAAGCGGCACTTGTTGAAGGCATCATTGTTTTTCCAGTTGCAAATCTCTCGGAACTTATCGCACACCTCGACCCAAAGAGCGCCTCCGCTAAAGCCCCGGCGGGCAAGCATCAACCCGCAGGCCAACGAATTAAACCGCAAAAACCGACGGAAATTGCTTACGAGACGCCGGAAGGGGAAATTGATATTTCCGACATTCGCGGGCAAGAAACGGCAAAGCGGGCACTCCTTATCGCCGCCGCCGGAGGGCATCATCTCGTAATGTACGGCCCTCCCGGTACCGGGAAAACCATGCTTGCGCGTGCCCTCACGGCGCTACTTCCGCCGCTTCCCATTGAGGAAGTTCTCGAAGCGACAACCATTTATTCCGTCGCCGGGATTCTCAACGAAGGACTTATTACGCACCCGCCGTTTCGCTCTCCGCATCACACTTCCTCCTATGTCGCGCTCGTGGGCGGCGGCACCTTCCCGCGCCCAGGGGAGATCACTCTCGCGCACCGAGGGGTTTTGTTCCTCGATGAGTTTCCGGAATTCGACCGCCGCGTCATTGAAACACTTCGACAGCCGCTTGAGGAACGTACCGTCTCGATCTCACGCGCAAAGGGTTCGGCAACATTCCCCGCGAATTTCATTTTGATTGCCGCGATGAATCCGTGCCCGTGTGGTAATTATGGAAGCTCGCGTGAATGCACCTGCAGTGCCATTACTCTGGAAAAATACCGCAGGAAAATTTCTGGTCCCATCATCGACCGTATTGATATGTGGGTGGAAGTAGGCGCCGTGCCGCATGAGACACTCACCAGTGCGCCACCCGCAGACAGGATTTCGCAGACGCTCCGCAAAATCGTCGGCAAAGCAAGGAAAAAACAACTGCAGCGCTTCAAAGAAAGCGGGAGGCACATTACCGCGAACTCCGAAATGAATGTGCGAGACCTCGGGAAGCTTATTGAACTCTCACCGGAAGTAGAAGATATTCTTGAAAAAGCAACACGGCAACTTTCCCTTTCGCCCCGAGCATATCACCGCATTATCAAACTTTCCCGCACCATCGCCGACCTTGACGAAAGCGAAAAAATAAACCCCGAGCACGTGCTCGAGGCGCTTCAGTATCGGCCGAGAAAAGTATTGTAATATCTAAAAAGAATTCCTAGCGCCGCGAAATCCCCCGCCAGAGTACCGGTGAGGGGTTTATGCTAATAATCTTTAGTGAAGACTCGACGAAACAATTTTCAAATTGGATTTAGAGTGGGTTCTTAGCTCCGCGGACTTCGAAGTGGAGATGTGGGCCGGTCGCCTTGCCACTCTGCCCTTCGTAGCCGATGACCTGCCCTTGGGCGACGAATTGGCCGGAGCCGACGATGTTAGAGCTTAAGTGCGCGTAGAGCGTCTGGGTACCGTTGCTATGCGCGATGACGATGTAATTGCCATACCCGCCGTTCCAACCGCTTGAGCGGCTGATAATAACTTGTCCGGAAGCAGCCGCCAGAATCGGCGCGCCGTAGGAAGCGGCGATGTCGACACCGTTGTAGCCATGGAGCCCTTGGGTTTTACGATAGTTTGTTAGCGGGGCCGCAAAGTAGCCAGCGATGGAGGGGCCGCCGCCGCGAATTGGAGAGGTAACGCCGGAGGAGCTCGGCGGGGCTGCAATTTCACCATCGGGAATAATGACGATATCCCCGACTGCAAGTTTCACGTTCAGTTCAAGGTTATTGAATTGGGTAATTTCCTTGACATCGCCTTTGTATTTCCTCGCGATGCTCTGAAGCGTTTCGCCTTTTACTACCGTATGCTGAATGCCGGTAACCGGCAAAATCACGAGGGTCTGCCCCTCACGGATAACACCTCTTTGAATGTCGTTCGCCCACACAATCGTATTGATCGAGACGCCGAACATCTTGCCAATGCCGGAGAGCGTATCGCCCTTGCGCACCACATAAATGCTGATTTGGTCGGACACCGGCGTCTCGGGAATGTCGGCAAGGGTGCCCGAAGGGCCTGACTCGGCAAGAAGCGCCATGCCCCCCACGATAGTAATATCCCCGCCTCCTTTAAGAGGCGAGGGGCTGGTGTTAATGGCGGCTTTGAGTAGGGGAATATTCTGAGAATTAAGGTGTGAGGCCGGAGTAACCGCCGCTTCCGCTTTTTGTTCAAGAATACCTGAGAGAAAAGAGGCAATGCTCGCATGGGCGGCAAGGGGAACCATGAGTGCAAAGGAAACTGCGGCAATGAGTGCCGAAACATTGCGAAAACGTGAGCCTTTTGTCGCCTGGCGTATGAGCTTCTTTAAACCGCCAGGGTCTTGAGTAGGTTGTGAATTAGCCAAAATATATGCGGTAATCCAGTCGTTTCAGGAAAAAATGGCTCTATAGAGCCATAGAATCTCAATCTCTCTGCCGATAGTCCAACTATAGCCCTGAAGTGGGTGAAGTCAATGAAAATCGAACCAGCCTGTGGACAGCGGACGGCAGGAACTTTTTAGACCTAAAAATAAGGGTATTTTACCTCTTTTCACATCTAAAAAACGTGGTGTGCTTCGGTTAGAGTGCTTTTTTGGGCTTTCGGGCACAGGAGGGTATACCCCATAGTGAAGATGCCACGGCTTTACAGCCGTGGCATCTTCACTTCAGGAACCCTCGGTTCCTGACGTTCTTCCCCAGTTTTGGAAAAGGAAATCCCCAAAACTGGGGAAGAACTGTTCTCCTCCACGGAGAAACTACAGTTTCCCCGACCCCCTTCGTCTCCCCTCGCGTTCAGCCACGGCCTTACGGCCGTGGCTCTCTGCGAGCTGAGTAGATTTTGGCATTGTTGGGCTTATGCCGAAGCTGAAATGGAGACTCTCAACAGGAAAGTGATGCCGAAATTCACTATCGGGGTATAGTGGCAAAGCATGCCCCGTTAGAAGTTGCAAAAGAGACTTTTTCCAAGGTCGTAATGATGAGTCATCAAAACATACACTGCCGATGAACAAGGAAGGAACAACTTCTAATGGGGTGAAACATCTCGAAGGACTTAACGAGGCACAAAAGCGGGCGGTCCTCCACAAGGAGGGACCGCTTCTTATTGTCGCGGGTGCCGGAGCTGGGAAAACAAGGGTCATCACCGAGCGCATAGCCGAGCTCATTCGCCAGGGAGTCGCCCCGGAAAATATCCTCGCGGTTACCTTCACCAACAAGGCGGCAAAAGAGATGCGGGAGCGGGTGGGGCGCATCCTCGGGGAAGACCGAGGTCTTAACTTGCCTATTTTCCTCTACAATCGTCCCTTCGTTGCCACCTTTCACTCGCTCGGCGTCCACATCATTAGGGAGAACGCCCGGGCGTTCGGGCTCACTCGCCACTTTAAAATCTATGACCGCTCCGACAGCGTGCGGGGAATAAAGACTGCAATGCAGGAAGTTGGGCTCGACCCGAAAACACTGGAGCCGCGCAAAATTCTGAATGCCATCTCGCGCCAAAAGGGAAACGCAGTAACGGAAACCGAGTACCGTGAGACGGTGGGCAACGATTTTTTCGAGCGCACCGTCGCTGCGGTCTGGCAGAAATATGAAAAGGTATTGCTTGATGAGGGAGCTCTTGATTTCGATGATTTGCTTCTTAAAACACTCGTGCTTCTTAGAAAAAATCCGGAGACCCTCCGGCAGTACCAGAAACAGTGGCGCTATATTCACATCGACGAATACCAGGACACCAACGTCGTCCAGAACGAACTTGCGGAACTGCTTGCATCGAAAGAAGGAAATTTGTGTGTTGTCGGAGACATCGACCAAAATATTTATTCATGGCGCGGCGCCGACCTTGAAAATCTTTTGGAATTTGAAGTGCGCCATCCGAGCGCCGAAGTCGTAATGCTTGAAGAAAATTACCGCTCGACGAAATCCATTCTTGCCGCCGCAAACGAGGTCATCCGCAAGAACCGGAAACGAAAAGAAAAAAAACTTTTCACCTCGAATGCGACGGGAGAGAGGATATCGCTTTACGGCGCATCAGACGAAACGGAAGAAGCGAACTTCGTCGCGGGCACCGCACACAAACTCCTGCGACAAGGGATTGCCGCGAGTGACATCGCGGTACTCTATCGCGCGAACTTCCAGTCGCGCGTCCTTGAAGAAGCAATGCTTGCGGAAGGCATGCCCTATCAGGTACTCGGCGTCCAATTTTTCGAACGGAAAGAAATCAAAGATGTCCTCGCCTTTTTGCGCGCGGCGTTAAACCCAGGAAGCCTCGCGGACGTGAAGCGCGTCATTAATGTGCCACCGCGCGGCATCGGGAAAGTAACGCTCCTCGCGATGTTTGCGAAACAAGAGGAGAAAATGAATCTGGGACAACGACAAAAGGTAGCTCAATTTCAGAAGCTTTTGGCGAACATCCGAGAATCCATCGGGGTAAAAAAACCGTCCGATACAATTCGTTTTGTTATTGCTCGAAGCGGACTCGAGGAAAAATTAAAAGCGGGAAGTGATGACGATTTAGAGCGGCTTGAGAATATCCGAGAGCTTGTAACGCTTGCGACAAAGTACGATTCCCTTGCTCCAGAAGAGGGAATCGAAGCGCTCCTTACTGACGCGGCGCTTGCGACGGACCAGGATGAGATGAAAGACGACCGTGACAGCGTTAAACTTATGACGGTACATGCCGCGAAGGGCTTGGAGTTTGATGTTGTCTTCATCACCGGGCTTGAAGAGGGGCTTTTCCCCCATGAAGGGTTCGAGGGGGAAGAGCGGGATGAAGAGGAAGAACGGCGTCTTATGTATGTTGCACTTACTCGCGCACGCAAAAAAATATTCCTCTCTTTTGCCGCCGTCCGAACCATTTTCGGCTCTTCACGCGTCAACGTGCCGTCGGAATTCATCATCGACCTAGGCGACGAACATCTCGAGCCAGTAGAGGAGCGTGTAGAGAAAAAGAAAATAATCTATCTCGAATAAAATTATTATGATATATCATAATAGCTAAAAGTGTGTTGTTTATAAAGAAAAAATCGTTGGGGCAGCATTTTCTTACGTCGTCCACCATCGCGGGAAAAATTGCCGATGCCGCGCGTCTCACCAATAAAGATATCGTGCTTGAAGTGGGACCGGGTGGCGGAATACTCACGAGAGAACTTTTGAAACGTATGGGAAAAGTTATCGCCATTGAAAAAGACGACCGTCTTATCGAGCCGCTTACAAAACAATTCGCAAAAGAAATTTCCGCGAAACAGTTGGTTATCATACACGGCGACGCACTTCAAATTGACCAAGCTACAATGGGACTGTCGGCGGGGAAGTATAGTGTCGTTGCAAATATTCCGTACTACATCACGGGAGCACTCATACGAAAACTTTTAGAAAGTTCAGTGTATCCGAAGCAGATGGTTCTCCTGGTACAAAAAGAAGTCGCTGAACGGATCGCCCGCGATAGAAAAGAATCCTTGCTCTCGCTTTCTATAAAAGCATACGGAACACCATACTATGTAGCTACGGTAAAAAGGGGAAGCTTCAGCCCCGTGCCTGCCGTTGATTCGGCCATCTTGCGAATTGATGGTATTTCCAAGAAAAACTTTACCCGATTCTCCGAGAAGCACTTTTTCGAGGTACTTCGAATAGGATTTGCCCACAAACGCAAGCTCCTCTCCGGCAATCTAGGCGGTTTCTTTGGTAAAGGGAAAGTCCAGCAGGTATTTCAGACCCTCGGTATATCTCCAAAAGCCCGCGCAGAGGAACTTTCTCTCAAAAAGTGGTTTAAACTGGGCATTTCCCTTAAATGATGGATCTACGAGGTCCATCATTAGAAAAAAATCATTTACTTGAGCCGTAAAATTTGATTGTTGGACCAGATCCTCTATAAATTTTACCAACATAGCATGAGGCAATCCCACCCAAAAGGCCGAGTTGCCATTGACCAACATGTGGTGGGGCACTCATATTGTAAAGATACAAGGGGCTTGGGTAGAGCCACATAATAGTGCTTGGGGAACTTCCGGCAGGCCTGATGGTCTCCAGTACCCCCTGATTACAATAGGTAATTGAGGTAACAAAACCGCCAAAAGGTAAGACTCCTCCACTTAAGGCTCTTCCACTGATAAGGGCAAGGGCAGAGAAAGGAACAGAAAGTACCACGAGCGCCGTTATAAGACAAAAAATGAAAGAGACTCTCATGCCTACAAAGTATACACCCTTATAGAACCCCGCAACAAAGAATCGTATACACACAAAAAACCTATAGAATAGCCCGCGCTACTGCTATACTTTATAGACAGCCGAATATTACCTTGAACTTTTTACCGAGCAAAAATTGGACCCTTGCGCTTTTTGCGTTTGCGGCAATATGCCTCATCGGTTTTGTGTTCTACCGCACACAGTATGCGCCGAAGGAAACATTCCGACTAGCACTTATCGGAAGCGACACTCAGGGTGTTTCTATCGGCCAAGATACTCTAAAGGACACAGACGCTGACGGCCTCCCCGACTGGGAAGAAACGCTCTGGAGCACTAATCCGCAGGCAGGAGACACTGATGGAGACGGCACCGACGATGGTGCGGAGGTGCGGGAGGGTAGAGACCCACTGGTAAAAGGACCGAACGATAAACTTGATGTCACTGAGGGAGCTGTGCAAGGAGAGGGCGCGGGAGTGTCCCCCACCATAACAGATAAACTTGCTCGCGATGTATTCGCAAAATATTTAAGCCTTCGACAGCAAGGCACTCCTGTCGATTCAGAAACCTCCACTTCACTTGCAACCGCCGCTCTTCAAAGAGTATCCGTTCCTCAACCAAAAACGTACGCGGCAAGCAATCTTATTATCCAAAACGACGAAAGTACTGCCGCGATTCATGCGTATGCCAATGCGCTCGGCGATATTGTGAATCGATACGGAAAACCGAACGTTGACCACGAAATAGTTATTGTCGCTGAAGCTCTTTCAAATAACGACGGAAAAAGACTCGACGACCTTTCGATTATCGTTGAAAGCTACACCAAAGTTATCGGCGCTCTTTTAAAAATGCCCGTACCTAAAGGCGCAGCCCAAGCGCACCTTTCGCTCATCAACAACGCCGAAGCGATTGCAACCGCCATTGATGAAATGCGTTTGTTATTCAGCGACCCCGTGGCTGCGCTTGCAGGACTCGAACTATACAAAACCGCCTCCTCCGAGCTCGGAGTCTCCCTCGAGACATTGTATGCCTACGCCAAAAGCCGAGGAGTCACTTTTCTAGAAGGAGAGTCGGGTACTGACTTTTTTGCAAACCAGATATATTAATCATGCAAAACTCCTGGCACAGTAAGGCCCTTTCACTCCTCCTCGCCCTGCTTTTAGCCGCACCCCAGCTTGTTTTGGCACAAAGTATCCCTGGTATCGGAGGCGGGGGGAATCTCGTCCCGACCGATGTTCAGAAAACCGTCCTTTCACCTCCAACTGCCGGGATATTAAAAGCTACGACCGCTCTTGATACTAAAGAAAATATTCTTGACGGCATTTTATATGGAATCGAGAAAATGCTCCTTCGATCCATCACGCAAAGCATCGTCGATTGGATCAATTCCGGATTTCAGGGTAACCCGGCGTTCGTTACCGACCTTGAAGGATTTCTTCTCGACGTCGCTGACAAGGCGGCGGGAGCCTATATTTTCGGCTCCGATCTGGCATTTCTGTGCAGTCCGTTCAAGCTCCAAATCCAGATTTCTCTTTTGACCTCGCGGTCGCGAGAGAGAGTCAAGTGCCGCTTGACTACGGTGGTCAGCAACATAGAGGGATTTTTAACCGACAGCAACGTTCGTCTCACCACCCTTGAACAGTGGTCTACCCTCACTATGGACCCTTTCTCAAACCCTTATGGCACCTATGTCATGACTCAAGCGGCGCTCGATGCCCGGATATCAGGCGCTGGATTCCTCGAGAAAGCAAAACTTGATTTTGGCAGAGGGTTCCTTTCTTTCAGCCAAGAAAAAAACTGCCAGGTATTCCCGTCTCAACAAGCGCCGTCAGCAAACACGGGCACGAGTGTCACGGAAATCGGCGACGGGTCTTCGGTTCGCGTCTGCGACATTGTGACCCAAACTCCCGGGGCAGTCATTGAGGAGCAACTTAACAATACGCTTGGGAGCGGCCAGCGCCAGCTCGAGCTTGCCGACGAAATCGACGAGATCATCAGTGCGCTCATGGGCCAGATCGCCAAGCAAGCGCTTACGGGAGCCCAGGGACTTTTCGGCTTAAGCAGTTCAGGCACCGGAGGACGCTCTTCCTACACCTCCCGGCTCGGCTCGGCGACGACTGTCTCCACCGACCAAGTCCTTAGCTCAACGAGAACGGCACTCCGAGCAAACATTCAGGCTTCAATCGCAATTGAGCAGGACTACCAGGCGGTTCAAGGATTCTCGCTTGCCGTGCTCTCGAATTCAACGCGGCTCATTGAAAACGTCATTTCTTGCTACAACAACAAAATCCAATCGGGACTGCTCTCAGACTCCGACCTCTCTGTGGCGAACGACCGTATTATCGCGGCGTCAGGCACCCTTGCGGCGCTTACCCCAACCCTTACGGCGCTTAAAGACGCCATCACCCGCGCCGATACTAATATCGCACTTCTCCAGCAGCTCGATAGCGTCGCGGCAAGCACAAACGACCCGACGACCCTCAATCAGGTGGCGAACCAGTACGCAGGGCTCTTGAGCGGCCACTTCATCCACACGCAGGCCGATGTCGCCGACGCTCAGCAAGCCAGCGCAGACATTCAATCAACGACGAGCGCGCTCGACCCAACCACTGTTCAACAGCTCAATGAATGCCAAGCATTTCCCCCCACGCCATGACACACTTTTTCGAAAAAACGTCAGAGCGGTACCGTGAAGTCTCTTTATGGCTTAGTGCACGTTTCCTCGTGTACCGCCGCCCAATTCTTATTGCGGTGTGTGTAGCGGTGGTTGTTGGCGGTATTTTCACCCCGACCAAACATGCTGAGGCAGTCTTTTGGTTTCCTTTTATTGCCGCAATAGCAGTTCTGGGGGGAGCAGAGTCGCTAGGCATAGGTACAGGTATGACTGGATTCTTTAGCTGGGCTGGTTTAAACATTTTAAACGGAATCTTATGGCTACTCCAGGTAGCCTCCGCTTCCCTTGTTTATATTGCCATCTATGTTTTTGACTACGTCATTGCCTTCACCGTCGGAAACAATTTTCTCGCAGACCCTGGAGCCGTCCTTGCCATAGAAAACGGCTGGAAGATCGTCCGGGACACCACCAATCTCTTCTTCATCTTTGCGCTCCTTACGATTGCCATTGCCACCATCCTGCGGGTTTCGGGCTATGGCATGAAAGCACTCCTGCCGCGCCTCATTATCGTCGCTCTCCTCATTAACTTCAGTCTGCCTATCACCAGGGTTGTTATTGACGCGTCAAATTTGGTGGCAAACCAGTTCAACAACAGCATGATCGCGGCAACTAACGCCACTGCCGGCACAAGGCCAAGCGTTGGCACGACACTTCTTAGCAGAATGGGAGTAAAAGACATGTTTGGCAGTATTCCTACCGCGAAGCTCGATAGGGGAAATACCGCAATAATTCTTATTCTCCAAATCACCCTCAATCTCATCACGGCATGGGTATTCTTCATGGGAGCGTTTGTTCTTATCGCTCGACTCATCGCTTTTGTTTTTCTCATGGTTCTCTCTCCCGCAGCTTTTTTCTTCGCCATTCTCCCCAAAACAAGAAAACACTTCGACCGGTGGCTGACGACTCTCGTTAGCCAGGCGGCGGTGGCACCCCTCTTCGTATTCCTCATTACGGTTATCGTTATTGTGGCAAACAGCGGTTTTATTGTGGGCGCACAATCTAAGATTCCCGGCTTTAACGAACAAGGTGAACAAGGTTTTGCGGTAAATGCTTTTTTCAACTGGGCAGTTATCGTAGGCCTTTTATACATTGCTGTCAGGGTAACAAAAGATCTTAGCGGAGAGCTTGGTGCCGCGGTTACAAGCTTTGGATTCAACAAGGTTTTGGGCACTGCCGGATTCGTTGGGCGACACACGCTCGGTCTCGGAGCAAGTGCGCTCTCTCAGAGCCGATTGGTTAAACGCCTTGCTCTTGGCGAAAATAAAGAAGGGAAGCCGATGCGTAGCGGACTTGCAAAAGACATCTCGCAGATTATTGCCCGCCCAACCGCGAAAGGGCTTCTCAAGGTTGCGGGAGGAAGTATGGATGCACGCCGTCTCGGCGTAACAAAAGAGGCGGCAAAAATATCGGGGCTTACTCTAGGTGGAGGCGTAGCTGGCGGGTACGCCAAGATCAAGGAAGATGACGTGAAGGCGGCCCTGAAATTCAGCAAATATATCGGCGAAGAGACAGAAACAAAAGAAGAGAGAGAAGACCGGCAGAAAGCAGAAGATAAACGTTCAGAACTGCCAGAATTACTACGACTTGAAAAAGTGGCTACGGAAGAACTGAAAACTGCAAGGGAAACACAGAAAGCGGCTCAAGAGGCATTCAATGCGGTAAGAACGGACATCGGCGAAATGGCCGCACGGCAAAGAAAAGAATACACTGAACTTCAAGGCGCAAACCAAAAAGTGGACGAGCGAACAAAGGAATACGACGAGGCTAAGAAGAAAAGAGAAGAAAGCAACACTATTCTTAAAAATATTGAGGATGCAATCAAGAGCCGCGGCAGGGCACGACAAGAGGCAGATGCCCGAATCGTAGAGACCAATATGTTTGGCTCCACCCGCTTCGTCAATCCAACCAAACGTGCCGCCGCCGCTAGAATACGGGCAAACCTAAAGAAAAGCCCGAAGGATAAAGTTTTTGATGCCGTCACTGAAGCCTCAAAACAAGCTGCGGACGAAGAAAAAGCAAACGAAGAACCAAAAGAAGAACCTAAAACCACATAACTATGGATGAAACACAACAGCTCATAAAAGAACGACTCGCGCAGGTTCCAAAAGAAATAAAAGATGCCATTAATGCGGTCGACCTGCGACCGCGGCTCCAAAACATTGCTAAAAAGTATCAGCTCCACGTTGACCAGGCGGGGGCACTTGAGAACGAAACGCTCTTCGTCATGCTCGGGCTTGAATCACCAAATGATTTCACAAAGACTCTCACTCGTGAGCTCGACATTCCGCCCGCGCAAGCGCAACTTATCACGGGAAGCGTTAATGAGGAAATCTTCTTGCCTATTCGGGAGGCCCTGCGTCGTATGTTTGAGGAAGATGCAAAAGTGGATGCTGAACAAGAGCTTGCGAACGCGCCGGAGGTCTTCGCGCCGCAGACAACCGTTGGAGCGCTTGGGCGCACAAAGGATATTCCTCAAATATCAAAAATACCCGAAGTGCCGCCCGAACTAACTATCGAGCGAAAAAAATTACTCCGGGAGATTGAAGAACTGTCCACCGCAGCAGAACCGCAGGTACCAGAATTACGAATTGAACAGAAAAAAGCGGAGGTGCCGGCGAATTTGCCGACCGGTACGATTGCCGAAACGAAGCTACTGGAAATGTTTCGATTACCGAGAGAGAATGTCCAAGTGAAGCAGGAATCAGGAATAGGGAATCAGGCAATGGAGACCGCGCAGAAGCCAAAGCAACCCCAAACATATACCGTGGACCCGTACAAAGAACCTATCGAATAGCGAATTAAGAAGTACGAATTACGAATAAAAATGAAACCTCAAAAAAACATCCGATTCTTTCTTCACTCGTACTTCGTAACTCGTACTTCGTACTTCTGACCAATATGCAATTCCAAGTACCACAATTTATTGAGATTGAAGATAAAATCATCGGACCGTTAACATTCCGGCAGTTTGTCTACCTCGCCGGCGCAGGCGGTTTTGTGGTAATCCTCTACACCTTCCTCGGACTCTATCTTGCCCTTCTCCTTGGAGCTCCGATTATTCTTTTCGGCGCCGCCCTTGCCTTTTATAAAATAAACAATCGTCCGTTCATCTATGCGCTTGAAGCGGCATTTTACTACGCTTTTTCAAAAAAATTATATCTCTGGAAACATGAACAAAAGACGCTTCCCCAAAAAGCCGGCCAAGAAAAAAACATTCCCCCCCTCCTTTCGATACCGCGGCTTTCGCAGAATAAGTTGAAAGACCTTTCCTGGAGCCTCGATATTCAGGAAAGCATGTACGCGGGAACGAAGGAAAACGAATTACGAAGAACGAATTAAGAATTACGAAAATGAATTACGAGAAGGAGCAAAAAATAGAATCGTTTAAAGACCTTCGCGTATGGCGAGAGGGGCATCGTCTCGTTATTATGGTTTACAAAATTACAAAAAACTTTCCCAAAGAAGAGCAGTTTGGATTAACGAGCCAGTTACGTCGAGCTGTTGTTTCTATTACTTCAAACCTTGCGGAAGGATTCAGCCGCTCTTCTTATAAAGAGAAAACCCAATTTTACGCCGTGGCGCTCGGTTCTCTTACTGAAGTACAAAATCAATTACTCATTGCAAAAGATATTGGATACCTTTTAGAAGCAGAGTATCTGGCCATTGAAAATCAAACAACGGTAGTAAGTAAAATCTGTAATGGTTTAATTAAAAAGTCCCGCACCTTTTTTCCTATTCGTAATTCGTAACTCGTTATTCGTACTTCATGGCTACTGCCAAAACAAACACAACCCAGGAATTCGTTCCGATTCGCGAGGTGCGAGACGGCGTCGTGGTGCTCAAAGACGGGGGACTGCGGATGATGTTGATGACCTCTTCTTTAAACTTCGCGCTTAAATCCCAGGACGAGCAATCCGCCATACTTCTGCAGTTTCAGAACTTTCTTAACTCGCTCGAGTTTTCCATTCAAATTTTCATCCAGTCGCGGGAACTCGACATCCGCCCCTATATCGCGCTCCTCGAAGAGCGGCATCGCGCCCAGGGGAGCGACCTCATGAAAATCCAGGTGCGGGAATACATCGACTTTATAAAAGCCTTTACTGAAGAGGCGAACATTATGTCGAAGAGTTTCTTTGTTATCGTTCCCTATACGCCGCCGCTCATTTCCGTTAAAAAAGGGGGGCTCGGAAACCTTTTGCCTTTTGGAAAGCCGTCAAAAACAGCCGCGGCAGACGAAAGTGCCGCATTCGAGGAACACCGCACCCAGCTTGAACAGCGCGCCTCAATTGTCGAGCAGGGACTCACGCGTTGTGGTATTCGCAGTGTCGTTCTTGGGACGGAAGAAATTATCGAGCTCTATTACAAAATTTTTAATCCCGGCGAACTGGAACGGCCCTTGAGCCTCCCGGAGGCTCAATGAAGTACGAATTACGAAGTATGAATTACGAAAAAAAACAAGCCAAGTTAAGAATCGCTCCAAGCATCTGTTCGTTATTCGTTATTCGTTATTCGTACTTCTAATTCTATGGCACTCTTAGATATTTTCAAATCAAAAAAAACAACGACGGTGCCGAGCCTTTCGCCAATTCTCCCCGAAGAAATTTATAAAGCGGGAGTGCTTGAACTGAAAGACATCATTGCCCCCTCGGCGCTGAAAGTTTCCCCGCGAGAAATGAACCTCGGCGACAAGGTTGTCCGCACGTTCTTTGTCATCTCGTATCCGCGCTTTCTCACCGATAACTGGTTTTCGCCGATTATCAATCTTGAAAAAGTCTTCGACATTTCTATCTTTATCCACCCTATTGATACCGCGACAATACTGCGGCAATTTCAGAAAAAGGTAGCCGAGGTGCAAAGCCAAATCAGCCTTCGGGAAGAGAAGGGAATGGTGCGCGACCCGAAACTTGACACCGCGTATCGCGACCTTGAGCAGCTGCGCGACCAGCTTCAGCAGGCGCAGGAGCGTATTTTTGAAGTGGGAATATACGTTTCCATTTACGCCTCTAATCTGGAGGAGCTCGACAAAGCGGAGTCTGAAATCCGCTCTATGCTCGAATCAAAGCTCGTGTATGTAAAGCCGGCGCTCTTTCAGCAAGAGCAAGGGTACAAAAGCGTCCTGCCGACGGCGACCGACATACTCGGGGTGCATTCGAAACTCAACTCCTCGCCCCTTTCAAGCGTCTTCCCTTTTATTTCCTTCGACCTCACTGCCGACCGCGGTATTCTCTACGGCATTAATAGGCACAACTCTTCGCTTGTCCTCTTCGACCGCTTCTCGCTTGAGAATTACAACTCGGTGGTGTTCGCTAAATCCGGTTCCGGGAAATCCTATGCGATGAAGTTGGAAATTCTACGCTCGCTTATGTTCGACACCGAGGTCATCGTGATCGACCCGGAGCGGGAATACGATTACCTCGCTGAGGCGGTTGGCGGGAGATATTTCAACATTTCGCTCTCCTCGGAGCACCATATCAACCCGTTTGACCTTCCTATTCCGCGGGAAGACGAATCCGCCACGGACGTTTTGCGCTCAAACATTGTGAATCTTGTGGGGCTCTTTCGTATCATGCTCGGGGGGCTCACGCCGGAAGAAGACGCTATCATCGACCGGGCAATCACCGAAACCTACGCGCTCAAAGACATTACCGGCGACAGTGACTTTACCTCGGTTGAGCCGCCGCTTATATCTGATTTTGAACTCGTGCTTGCCGGCATGGAGGGCGGGGAATCGCTTGTTCAGCGACTTTCTAAATACACCAAAGGCACATGGGCGGGATTCATCAACCGCCCGACAAATGTTGATATTAACAAGCAATTCGTGGTGTTTTCGGTGCGCGATATGGAAGACGAACTGAAACCCGTCGCCATGTACATTGTCACGCATTTTATCTGGACGGCGATTCGCAAAGAGCTCAAAAAACGCCTTTTGGTGATTGACGAGGCATGGTGGATGATGAAAGCGGAGGATACGGCAAACTTTCTCTACAGCATGGCGAAACGCGGACGCAAATACTATCTCGGGCTCGCGACAATAACGCAGGACGTTGACGACTTTTTGAAATCGCCCTACGGCCTTCCAATGATTTCGAACTCTTCGCTGCAACTTCTGCTCAAACAATCGCCTTCCTCCATTGACGTTATCCAGCACACGTTCAATCTCACTGATGAAGAAAAATATCTTCTCTTGGAATCAGACGTCGGGGAGGGAATCTTCTTCGCCGGTCTTAAACATGTGGCAATTAAAGTCATCGCCTCGTATACTGAAGATCAAATCATCACGTCCGACCCCTCACAGCTCCTCGCCATCAAAAAAGCAAAAACCGAACTTGATTTTTCACAGGGGAAAGAACTTCCGGTCAAGCCCATCATTGCAAACCCCTTGCCTCAAAAATTATGACCAGACGCCAAATGCAAAACTTTTTTCTCCTTGTTATGCTCGCGGCCTGCGGCGCTTTTGCTCCGGGCACGGTAACGCAAGCGCAAACGACGGGCTTGAGCCCGGTTGAGATTGTCGCAAGTCCAGAAAATCCAACACCGGGAGCGCAGGTCCTCATTCATCTGCAGAGCGCTTCGATTGACCTTGACCGCTCCACCATCATCTGGACCATAAACGGCAAGCGCGGCGCCTCAGGAGTTGGTGTTAAAAACACCACGGCCGTGGCCGGCGTGGTAGGCACACGACTTCTCATATCGGTCGCGGTGACAGAGCCAAGCGGCGCGCCTGTTTCTGCCGCGGTGACACTTACTATCTCCACAGTTGACGTCCTTTGGCAAGCAATCTCTTACACGCCGCCTTTCTACCAAGGCAAGGCGCTTGCCGCTTCGGACGCACCGGTTATGGTGACGGCGATTCCTCATCTTGTGGTAAGTTCCGGAAAAGAAGCTTCCCCGGGAACGCTTATCTACACGTGGCGGCGCAACACTACGGTCTTGGGCAATCAGTCGGGACGCGGGAGAAGCTCCGTTACCATTGACGGGCCAAAACTTAACGATTCGGTACGCGTTTTCGTCGACATCGCGACTGCCGACGGCGCGGTGAGGGGGAGCGGCGCGGCGATTATCGGAGCCGCGGCTCCAGAGGTGGTTTTATACGAAGATGACCCTCTTTTGGGTATTCAATTTAATACCGCTCTTCAAAAAGAGTTTTTCTTAAGTGGCTCGGAGAGCCGCATTGTTGCAGTCCCTTATTTTATGAGCGCAAAAGAAAGGACAAGCGGCGCACTCCGTTATCAGTGGACACTCAACGGAATGCCCGTTGCCACAGAGGAGGGTAAAAAAGGAAGCGTGACCCTTCGGCAAACCGCTGAAGGAAGCGGCACGGCAACCCTTGCTCTTGTCGTCCAAAATCTCAAACAAATTCTACAATCGGCAAGCAGGAGTCTCACCGTTTCCTTTGGTTCAAAGAAATGAAATACGCTCGTCCATTCTTAATAATTGTGCTTCTGCTTCTTACCACCGCTCTTTATGCGCAAGCTCAAACAGAGTATGTTCCGCTTGAGCGACTTCCCGGCGTCACTTACACAAACGACAACGTCGGCGGGTTTGTACAAAGCCTGTTCCAGATTTCCATCGGTGTCGCGGCCTTTCTCGCGGTTATTATGATCGGCATCGGGGGATTTCAGTATATGGGAGGGGAATCCATTAGCAGTAAAAGCGAAGGGCGAGATAAAATTGTCTCTGCGATTCTAGGACTTCTTCTGCTTCTGGGCTCTTTTCTGTTACTCAATGCCATTAATCCATCAATCCTCAACTTAAGTATAGGAAGCGTGCCGCTTAACCTAGAACCCGCGAAACCCCTAGATACCCAAAACAACAATATTCTCAAACTAGATACTCTTAAAAAAAACTGTGACGAGGCTGGTGGTACTGTACAGGTAAATATTAAAGGAGGGAGCCAGACATGCGTCGACCCAAAAACTGGAGGAGTTGGTTTTTAATATGTCACGTCAAACCATAATTATTATAGCTGTTGTTTTTTTCCTCCTTGTGCTTGGGATAGTTGGCATCTATTATTTGCAAACGAACAAAACCACCACGCCAGGAACCTCCGGAAGCCGTTTTGACTTCTTCCCTTTTGGCCAAGGGCCAAACATCTTTTCCTCTGACACCTCCTCGACACAGGGCTCTTCAACAACCGAAGAGACTTCTTTTTCTTCTGTCCAGAAACTGCGCCAACTGACATCCGTACCCGTTGCGGGGTTTCTCCCTCTCAAAGATTCCCAGGAATACCAGGTTCTCTATATGGAGAGGGCCACCGGGCATGTGTATAGTGTTTCAGTCTCTTCTGGAGAAGCAAAGCGGATAAGCAACACCACAATACCCAAAGTTCAAAGCGCGCTGTGGCTTCCCGGTGGAAGCGGGGCAGTATTGCAATATTTGGATACTGATGAAGAGAGTATCGTCACTTTTTCGGGGGCTATCGCCACGGGGACAACCGAGAGGGAGCTTGCGGGCACTTTTTTGCCTCGCAATATCCTAAGCGTTACACTTTCGCCCGGAGGAACCCTTGCGTATGTTTTAGAGAACGGGGAAGGCGGGGATGTCACAACATCGCAGCCAAACGGGGCAAAGAAAACGCTTCTTTTTTCTTCACCTTTAAAAGAATGGCTCGTAAGCTGGCCGGCAACCAGTACGATCATGCTCTCCTCAAAACCATCGGGGGAGACACCGGGCTTTCTCTATTTCATAAACACCACTTCAAAGACGCTTACCTCGGTACTAGGAAACGTTCCGGGACTTACAGCAATCGCCAACCGAAGCCTTTCTCGCGTCGTGTTTGCGGAGAGCGGATATGGCGGCATAAGTCTTAAAAATCTCAACACAAAAACAAAAGAGATAGCTGCCTTGCCCCTTAACACCCTCCCTCTCGAAAAGTGCGCGTGGAGCACGTTATCGGACACGGTTCTGTTTTGCGCCGTCCCGGCAGAAATTCCCGAGGGCACGTATCCTGATTTGTGGTATCAAGGATCTGTTTCCTTCGTTGACAATCTTTGGAAAATTGAGCTTGATTCAGGAAACTCAACGCTCCTCGGGATACTTAGCGACCAAAGCAACACAACCATTGATGTCGTCGACCCAAGTATAAGTCCTGATGACCGGTACGTGTTTTTCAAAAATAAAAACGACGGCACCCTCTGGAGCCTTGAGCTTGGAAGCGAATAGCGAAGCACGAATTAAGAATTACGAATAGAACTATTCGTACCTCGAGTCTTTTAGAAAGGTATAATCACCCTCGACAAAGCTCGGGACAAGCAACCGACCGACAGCCGGACTATACGGTACCAAAAAGTTCTATGTCTCTTTCAAGCGGTTGCGAGTTGTGAGTTGCCGGTTGTTTATTCGGCATATATTTCAACACTACCCGACGAAATTTGCCTTCTCCAACCGATTCAGTGGCGATGTCCGGGTCGTTCGTGAAAGTCGCATGCACTATCATTCGTTCATAGGCGTTCATCGGGCTCATCTCAACGTCATATTTAAATGTCCTCGCGCGCTCCGCAAGCATCCGCACCTTGCTCCTCACCTCGGCGATATGCCGGCTTTGGTAGCCGTTCACATCGAGAAAAAACTGTGCCGCAGCCTCGGCGCCAAGGCGACGTTCTACGATTTTCTTCACCACAACATTAAGAGCGCGAAGGTTATCCCCGTTAATGCCGATAAGCACACCGGAATCTTTTGTGGTGACGTGAAAAAGCGGCGGGTTTTCCTCCTCGCGAACCGAAACATCCTCGACGGCAACCGTGAGACGTTCAAGAAATTCCCTGATTATGCTTTTGATTTCTTCAGTGTGCATTGCCCGTAGGGGGCGCTTCGGTGGGCCTCTTTAGCGTGCGCCGCACGTAAGCTTCCTGACCTATGGACACCATATTACTCACGATAAAGTAAAGAGCAACCACGATCGAGGTGGTGTACGAAACGACAAGAATAATGACCGGGAGTGCGTAGCGCATCTGCAAATTGAAGCTGCGCGCCATATCGTCTTTAAAGGAAGGTTTCTTGTCTTTCGGAAGGGGAAGGGGCGGGGGGATGGAGAGTTTGGTTTGGAAGTATTGGGTAATGCCGGCAATCGCGGCGAGAAAAAAGCTCTTGCCGGCAATATCTAAAACGCCAAAGAGCATCGTGCTGACCGCTCCGGGAGAGGGAGTAAAGGAGTACAGAAGGTCGTCTTGGATATTGGGGAGACCTCCCTTCCAAAAGACAAGGTAGAGCGTGAAGATAAAAAAAATCTGGACAAGCAAAAAGAGAAAACTCGAGAAAGGATTGACGCGGTGTTCCTTATAGAGCGCCATTGTGCGCCGAGCAAGCTCCTCTTTGTTTTTCGGAAGCTCTTCGCGAAGACGGCGAAGCTCCGGTTCAAGCTCCCGCATAAGAAGCTGGGTGCGGGTTGCTTTTAACGAGAGAGGGAAAAGAGCGAACCGAACGACTATCGTAAGAAGGATAATGGCGATGCCAACATCACCGCCCGGAACAACCGAGACAAGAAAAATGAGCCCGTTGTACATTGGGTCGTAGAAAACAGCATGATAGAGACTACTCCACATTGCGCCATTTTACCCCGCACTTTCTTATCTGTACAGAAAGTGCGGAGTCTAACGCTTGGTTTCCGCCGTAGCAATGCCGCGAGAGTAAAGAAGCACCCCCAGCTCTTCACGAAATTGCGCGTGCGTGCGAGATGCGGCAGTAGGGGTGAGTCTGAGAATAACCGCATAGGGAGTGCCCCCTTGAGACAGGTGATTTCTTAGAAATTCCCGACCCCGCCGTTTCAGCTGATTCCTTGCGGTAGCTGTCCGTGCGACGCGCTTTGAGACCACCACAGCAATGCGGCTCTTTTCTTTAGGTGAAAGAGCTTGGTAGTGAAGAGAAAAGGAGTTACCCCTTACCACTGCTCCCTGCCGGAGAACTCGTGAAAAAAGCTCCTTGTCCATGCGGGTAACCCGCGTCAAGGGCATACTTTTACACTGAAAGGCGTTTTCTATTTTTTCTGCGTCGGCGGGCAAGCACTCGCCGCCCGGCAGGAGTTCTCGAGCGAGCGAGAAATCCGTGCGTGCGGCCGCGTTTTCGCTTTTTTGGTCTATAGGTGGTTGACATACAAAGATACCATACCGTATTTAGCGTATCGCGTAAACCCCATTAGAAGTCGCGGACGCAGTTAGTTTTAACAGCGAATCTCTTTGTTACCCGGGGAGGTCTACCTGTTTTCTTTACCCACAAAACCATGTTCGCGCCCTACTTCTAACGGGGTAAACCCCAGTAAGCGCTTTTCACAGTGTTCACACGTTATGCACACCTTATGAACACATTCGGGCTTTTTGAGGAAGTTTTACAAAAACGAAAGCCTGCCTATACTAAGTACTGCCTTTGCAACCTCATCGCCACTCACCTTTGAAAATATGGAAGTGTACACAACAAACAGCAGAAGTCACGTGGTGGGAAAAACTCTCGACCCAAAACAACTTTGGGAAAACGCTCTTGTTGATATTGAGCTTTCAATATCGAAAGCGAACTTCAGCACTTGGTTTAAAGATACCCACGTCGTCAAACAAGAGGAGGGGGTGGTGTATGTTGGAGTCCCAAATCAATTTGTTAAAGACTGGCTTTCCACAAAGTACCACAAATTCATCCTCAAAACCCTGCGTGGTTTTTCAGACGGGGTACGCGGTCTTGAGTATGTTATTGCCAGAGATCGTCGGAAACAAAAAGAGGAATCGCTGAAAACACTGACCCCCCTCTCCGAGCTTCCCTTCGACTTCAATATCAATAAAAGCGACAACCTCAATCCGCGGTACACCTTCGATACCTTTGTCGTGGGTCCATTCAATAACCTTGCCTACGCTGCGGCTCAGGCGATTATTCAAAAACCCGGCATTGCATACAACCCGTTCTTTATTTACGGAGGCACCGGGCGCGGCAAGACGCACCTTATGCAGGCAATCGGCAACCATATTAAAAAAACAAGTCCGAGTAAGAAAGTTTACTACATGACATCGGAAAAATTCGCAGTCGATTACATGAACTCCCTGCAGGAAAACAAAATGAATCAATTTAAAGAGAAGTACCGCGTCTACGATGTGTTTATTATGGACGACGTACAGTTTTTTTCAAAAACCGAGAAAACCCAGGAGGAACTGTTCCATCTTTTTAACGCTCTCTACGACAACAACAAGCAGATTGTTTTTTCCTCCGACAAACATCCCAACTACATACAAAATATCGACGAGCGCTTAAAATCCCGCTTTGCGGCAGGCATGGTTGCGGATATCGCAGAACCGGATTACGAATCGCGGGTTGCCATTCTCCAAGCAAAGGCAAGCCATAATAATTTTGTTCTTGAGAAAAGTATTGTTGAGCACCTTGCGGAGAATATCCAAGGAAATATCCGAGAGTTGGAAGGGGTGCTGAACTCAATTATCTGTCAAACACAACTTAAAGGAAAAACATTGGACCTTCTTGAGGTAAAAAATCTTATCCGAGACACTTCGCGCCCTAAAAAGCTTATTTCCGTGAAAGACGTCATCAAAAAGGTCGCCGACTTTTATGAGATTGATGAATCGAACATCTACGAAAAAACGCGGCGGAAGGAAGTCGTGCGCCCACGGCAGATTATTATGTACCTTTTACGAGAAGACTTCCGTGTTTCTTATCCGACCATCGGCCAAAAGCTCGGGGGGCGCGACCATACCACCGTCATCCACTCTTGCGAAAAAATGAGAAACGAAATAAAACTAAACTCCACCCTTACTGAAGAGTTGGAGCAGATCAGAGCTTTGTTAAAGTAGTGGATAACCCCTTTATTAGCCGCGGATAAGAAGTGAGAATGTGTGTCTCAAATGTGTATGGAAAAAAATAAAAAGGAGTTATCCGATAAAAAACAAAACTTATTCACACCATTAAGAACAACTTGAAATAGAAAATGTTCTTTAAATAAGTGATTTTAATCACTTTTCACCCTATCCACACCACTAATAATAGTAAAAGATTTATATAGAGAAATAAAATAATACTTCTATGAAGCTTGAATGTGTACGTGAACAACTTACTGAGGCTGTTTCAATCACTGAACGGATTGCTAAACGTCATCCAACACTTCCCATCCTCAACTATCTTCTGCTTTCAGTTAAAAACAACTCTCTTGTTATACGCTCAACAAATCTTGAGCTTGGCATCGAAGCAACAATACCAGTAAAAGCAACTTCTGAGGGAATTGTTGCGGTTCCGGCTGAAATTCTTCTTAACACACTCATCAATACCTACAACACCTCGGTTTCTTTGGAAGTAAAAGGTAACACTTTCTCTCTCAAAACACCGACAAGTGAAACACTCATTACCACCGTTTCACCCGACGACTTTCCGACCCTCCCTACCATTACCACTAAACCACTCCGTTTCAATGAAGGAGATTTTCTAAAGGGAATAAAATCAGTGTGGTACAGTGCATCGTTATCAACCGTAAAGCCTGAACTTGGGAGTGTATACGTATACCCCGAGGGAAATAAGTTAGTTTTTGTTGCCACTGATTCATTCCGTCTCGCTGAAAGAATAATCCCGACAAAACAACCGTATGAATTTAAGCCTTTTCTCCTTCCTGTGCGGGCGGTGCCGGAGGTGCTTCGAGTTCTTGAGCGCACGAGAGGGGACATGACGGTCCGTGTCGGTGAACATCAAATCTCCTTTATTTTCAACGACCTGTACCTTACCTCACGAACCGTGGAAGGAACCTTTCCCGACTACCGCCAGATTATCCCGAAGGAGAAAGCGACTGAAGTGGTACTCTTGAAACAAGACCTCCTTCTCATCTTTAAGAAGGCGATGGTGTTTTCAGGTAAATTCAACCAAGTTGGCATCACGGTTTACCCTAAAAAGAAACAGTTCATCATTTCAGCGAAAAGCGATATCGGGGAAACAACCGACACGGTTACTGCGGCAATCATGGGCGAGGACGTCACGATTAACTTCAATCTCAAATATCTCACCGATTGTTTCCAGGCAATTACCGGAGACAGCGTCTCTCTTACCTTTAACGGTTCGGGAAAGCCGATGGTGATTCGGGACGTTTCAGACACCTCCTTTCTCTACCTCGTCATGCCAATGAACCGGTAATGCCCCCTATAATTTTTACAAGATTTGCATTATGAAAAAGCTGAAAAAACCATGTTCGCGAAAAATATTCGCGGTGCTGCAAAATTACCTCGCTCACGCTACGTTGTGGTAACAAAGTATGCTTCAGCACATTAAAACACTCCTTGGACGCTTTTCCTCTCTCTCTTCCACACGCCACGTTCGAGAGCGGGTAGCGGCGCATATTACTGCGGTGACTGGATTCCCCACTTCAAACGAGGCACTTCGTTACCAAAGAGGCACCGTGTATCTTGCCGTCCCGCCGCTCGTGCGCGGAGAAATTCTTCTTAAAAAAGAGTCGATTCTCAAGCGGCTTCATGAGGAGCTTCCCGGCACCGTGAAAGATTTACGCTAATCTCAGCGGAGATAAAAGTTCACCATATCACTTCCGTTGTTTAAAACCGAGTCGTACGCAACGACCCGCAGGGTGTTCTCGTCCCTCACTGAACTAAGTTCGGCGGGAACGAATGAGAAAGAGAACGGGGCACGGTTCGCCGAGCCGAGAAACGTGCCGTTTACAAAGAAGTCGACTTTGGAAAGTGGGTATGCTCCCTGGCTTGTGATTTGTGCCGTAACCCTCCCGCCCATCGCAAGAGTCGCGTTTGAGGAGGGGCTTGTTATCTGGACGTGCGGCGCAAGGGCCGGTCCGTGGATATTGTCATAGTCAGTCGGCTTAGTCCCGCCGCTTACGATGCCTCTCGACTGCTTCCAAAGCGCTACGGGGTATTCCCAGTACGGGAATTGAGGATCTGCCTCGGGGGTTTCCGGCTTCGGGCCCCTTGGATTGTCTTTGTCAACCCAGTAAAGGGTCGAGTGCACGTCGGTGATTACTTTTGTTTTGCGGAGTTCGGGTGGCGTATCGGGGGTGGCGAGCTTTCCGGAGATACTGTCAATAATGTATTGTTCTCCTCCTTGCCACAGGCCTTTTAAAATCGGTTTGAGGTTTTCAGTATCTTCAGATTCCGGTTTTTTAAAAGTCTCGTTCGGAAATTTTTCGAGCGCCTTTATCATAAACTCATGCCACAGGGGAGCCACAATAAATCCGGCGATTTTTTTTACCATAGGGCTGTTGTCGTTATTGCCCGCCCAAGCCCCGACAGCAATCGAAGGAGTGTAGCCAATTACCCACGCATCTCGAGAGTCGTTTGTTGTTCCTGTTTTGTCCGCGACCTCGTAGCCGGGAAAATAGAGTGCGGAGTCCTCGCCAAATTCGGGAGTCCGAGCGACGTTGTCGGAGAGGATGTCGTTTATCTGCCGGGCGATCTGCGGGTCAAGCACTTGAGCAGCACTTGACCGATACTCTTCTAGGGGCGCTCCGCTCCCGTCCTCAACTTTGAGAATGCCGGTCGGGGTGTTGCGCACCCCGTCGTTAGCAAATACGGCGTAGGAGCCGGTCATGTCAAGAAGCCTGACTTCACCGCCGCCGAGCACGAGCGTGAGGCCATACCGGCCCTCGTCAGTGAGGGTGGTAATGCCGAGATTTTTTGCAAGCCGGAGCGAATCGGTAATCCCGGCGAGATAGAGTACCTGGACTGAAGGCACGTTAAGCGACTGCGCAAGCGCTTCACGGAAAGTGACGGGACCGCGGAATTTTTCGTCGTAGTTGTTGGGAGAAAAACAGGGCGGTTCTTTGGAAAAATCGTCCGGACGGCATGCGGTTGAAAATTGGGTTTTAAGATCGAATACAATTGTATCCGGGGTGTAGCCCTTCATGAGCGCCTCAGCATACACGAAAGGTTTGAACGAAGAACCCGGCTGGCGTTTTGCGAGCGTTACATTAAAGTTGCCGTCGATACCCGGGTCAAAATAGTTGCGGGAGCCCACCATGACAAGAATCTGTCCCGTCGTCGGGTCAATTGCGACCATGCCGGCGTTTGACGCGTTGAAATTTTTTTCGTTGCTTGCTACTCCCTTGGCGATGATTTCCTCAGCCTCGCGCTGAAGCTCGTAATCGAGAGTGGTGATCACTTTAAGCCCGCGGTTTTCAAGAGCTTCCCCACCGTACTTTTGCTCAAGGTATTCTCGGACATAGAACACAAAATGCGGCGCCTTAATGCTGCCGCTCTCAGGCAGCTTGAAGTCAACTTTTTCAGTAAGAGCGGCCTTGTACTCTGCATCAGTGACGAACCCGTTTTTAAGCATTTGCTTAAGCACGAGCTCCCTTCGCTCTTCTAATTTGTCGCGATGCGACCCATAGGGTGAATAGTAGGTCGGCGCCTGAGGAAGAGCGGCAAGGTACGCAGATTCAGCAAGAGTAAGTTCTGCCGCCCCCTTGCCGAAATAGGACTCAGTCGCCGCCTCAACGCCATACAGGCTTCCCCCGTAAGGAGTTTCGTTGAGATAGAGCTCCAAAATTTCCTCCTTACTCAGAAGGCGTTCAAGCTTAAGCGCGAGGATCCACTCTTTGAGTTTGCGGGTGATTGTTTTTTCGTTCGTGAGAAGGGAGTTTTTTACCACTTGCTGGGTAATCGTCGAACCTCCTTGGGCAAAACCGAGAGAGGTGAGGTTTGCAAGGACCGCGCGGAGAACGGAAGAGATTTTAATGCCGCGGTGCTGATAGAAGTCCTCGTCCTCGATTGCAACAGTCGCGTTTTTGATATACCGAGGCATTTCCTCGTAGGGAATCACGGTGCGCTCGGCGTTTTTGTGGAGGTCGTAGAGGAGAACGTTGCCCGTTCGGTCGTAGATTTTTGTTGACTGCTCAACCTTACGCTCCTCAAATGAGGCAAGGTCAGGCACACGCAGGCTCGCAGCCCAAAGCGCTAGGGAACCTAAGATAAGCAGGGCAACACTTATTAAAAGAACGAGGCGATGCCGTCTTTTGTTTTGGTCTTTAGAATTTCTAAACATCGATTTTCTGATACTGCGCACTCCGCGAGAAAGGAGGTCGTTCAGGCTCTGATGAGTCTTCAGACTCGATGAGCCGCGGGACACGAAGCAGTATCCTATATCATAACTCTTTCGACGACAATTGTGGTTTTTTAAGAATAGAAATCACCGCATTTGTGGCTTCTAACGGAGCAGGCACTCATGATACAGTAGGAGCTATGGCAAAGGCCCGATCCATGGATGCCGCAGAGCTGCAAGAATTTTTGACGCGGGGCATCGAGCGCATCTACCCGTCTGAAGACTTTTTACGGGACAAGCTTGCGAGAGGAGAGCGTGTGCGTATTTATTTCGGTATTGACCCGACCGGACCAACGCTCCACCTTGGCCACATCGTGGCGCTTCTGAAACTCCAGACACTGCAGGCATTTGGGCACGAGGTCATTCTTCTTATCGGTGATTTTACCGGGATGGTTGGCGACCCAACTGACAAGACAGCGGCGAGGCAGCGTCTCACGCGCAAACAAGTTCTCGCAAACGCAAAGCGATATAAAAAACAAGCGAGCGCCTTTCTTTCTTTTTCCGGCAAAAGTCCTGCGAAACTGCTGCATAACTCCGCGTGGCTTTCAAAATTAAATTTTGAGGCAGTGCTTAACCTCGCGGCACACTTTACGGTACAACAGCTCATGGAACGGGATATGTTCCAGGTACGCCAAAAAGAACAGAAACCGATTTATCTGCACGAGTTTCTGTACCCACTGCTGCAAGGCTACGATTCGGCAGCGATGAATGTCGATGGGGAAATCGGCGGGAATGACCAAACCTTCAATATGCTTGCGGGGCGCACTCTTATGAAGCAGCTCAAGAACAAGGAAAAATTCGTACTTGCGGTGAAGCTTCTCATTGACCCATCGGGAAAGAAAATGGGGAAAACGGAAGGAAACATGCTTACCTTTGGCGACTCTTCCTCTGATATGTTCGGCAAAGTTATGAGTTGGTCGGACACACAAATTCTGCCGGCGTTCGAGCTTCTCACAAAAGTGCCTCGCGCTGATATTGAGTCAATGAAAACGGGGATGGAAGCAGGGTCGCTTAATCCGCGTGACGCAAAAGCTCGGCTTGCAGAGAAAATTAGTATGTATTTTTATACTGCCGCGGAAGTGGAGAAGGCTAAAAGGTCTTTTGAAAAGACTTTCCGTGAAGGAGCGATCCCCGATTCCGTTTCAAAGATTGAGGTTTCGAAGGGGACTTCGCTCATTGAAGCGCTTACCCGCAATATAAGCGAATCACGCACTCAACTGCGCCGATTAATTATAAGCGGAGCCATCGAAGAGGTAGGGAAAGGTAAAATTTTGGATGTGTCGTATATGATACAGAGTCCTATGACGGTTCGCGTCGGCAAACACCGTTTTCTTCGCATTGACGTAACTTAATAGCAAAACACTCCCGACGTAATGTCGGGAGTGTTTTGCTATTACACCTCCTCAGAGTCTGACTCCTCCTCTTCCTCTTCTTCCACACTCTCCTCTTCCTCCTCTTTCTCCCCAAAATCAACTCCCCCTACTTCCTCCTCTTCCTCGTCTACAAGACCGAATTTTTCTTCTTCAAAGTACGGCATACGATCGCGGAAATTAATTAATGGAATTAATGTCATAGTTGTAGCAGAACAAGTTTTTTTTGCAATATGGAAAGCGTGTGCCTGTGGATAGTTCACTTGAGTCGATAGGAGGCAAGGGCGGTCAGCGCGATGGCGATGGCGTCGTATTCATCGTCGAGGCGTCCTTTTTTAGGAGGGAGAGATACCAGTAGAGAAATCATGCGCGCCACTTCACGCTTGCCACTTTTCCCATAGCCAGTGATCGCAATTTTGACTTGGAGCGGCGTGTATTCAACCATAGGAATACCGCGATTAACGGCAAGCGAAATAAGCGCGCCGCGAACCTCAGCCACCTGCATAGCGGTTTTCTGGTTTGTCGAAAGATAGAGGCGCTCAAGGGCAATGAGGGAGGGAGAGAAACGATCAGCGAGTTCGGTTACCGCATCGGTAACCGTCTTGAGCCGGGCAGGGAAGGAGTCTGAAGATCTGGTAACAACACACGACGAATATACTAGGGTGTCAGTATTATTTTCTCGATTTAGGATCGCAACACCGCAGCGGCCAAATCCCGGATCAATCGCTAAAACCCGAGTCGTTTGATATATCAAACGACTTCGGCGCGCTCTCTCCGTTGCCGGTTGTTTGTTTTTATGCGGCATTGGTGAATACTTCTTGGACATCGTCATGCTCTTCAAGGGCGGTTACCATTGTTTCAAGCGCGGCGAGGTCCGTGTCTGACAGATCGAGCGTGGTTTGCGGCGTGTATCCCTCGGCAGTTTTTGTAAAAGCCCACGAAGCTGCGCCTGGTGCCGCAAGTGAAAGATTATTTTTTGAAAGCAGGTGTTTTATCTCCTGCGCCGTGCGATTTCGATTGTCGGTAAGGCCGACAATAAGGACGGCAACGCCGCCAGGACCATATGCTTCATAGAGCACTTCGTCCATTGCGGTGCCTCCGTCTCCTTTGCCTTTCTCAATGGCGCGGTCAATGTTGTCGTTTGGCATATTTACCACTTTCGCGCGCATAATTGCGAGACGGAGCCCCGGAGCCGAACGGTCCCCCTTTGCTTTCTTTGATTCAGAGGCGATTAATTTTGCAAATTTAGAAAATATCTGGCTCTTTTTTGCGTCAGTTGCTTCTTTTTTTCGTTTAATTTGCGCCCATTTACTGTGTCCTGCCATAGGAATGAATTATGAATCAGGAAGCATGAATTAGCCGAATCATTTCTCCTTGTATACATTACCGGCAATTCGATGCGCTTCTTCTTCGTATTTATTGTTTTTATATCCTTTGCGTATGAGTTCAACATAATACAATGCTGGATAAATTATTGGTGCTCGCGCGAATTGCAAGACATGAATAAGTTCGTGCTCCAAGTCCCTTGGCCTTATGGTGAGTGATAGGAGGACGCAATGGCCAATAGTTACGGCTCGCGCGTTTTTGAAGTAACCGAAAGTCCACCAGAAGCTTTTTACTTCCAAGACTATCGCACGCGGGGATTCCACAGCCTTTACCTTTTTTGGTAGCGAAATTATTCCAACAATTAAGCCCACAAGAGTATAAGGACTATTAAGTATGAATTGAATCATTATTCTGCAACGAAAATTAACAATCAAACTCTTCCAGATGAATGAGAGCGGTGCGAAGAGCCTGTTTCGTATATTCTTTCCTGTCCACCCTGCCTTTTGTCATAATCCCGATTGCTCCGTTTTCTGCTCCGATATTCGTATTTTTTGTGAGTCCAGCTTTGACAACTGCTTGAGACATATCAAGTCCCTCCTCAGTCATGAGGCGTACGATTCCTGGATCGGGAAATTCCCATGCGGAGGAAAGCCCAAGATGGAATTCTTTGCCATCATAAATAGAGCACACGCACACATCCATGTACCCGCTCTTGCTGTTTGGAACATGCATGAGGCCAGATTCGAGCCCAATCGCATAGTCGCAATTGACGAAAACATTTTGTGCCCGGGCCATTGCTCCTTGTATTGTTTCTTCAAGCGACCTCGGCTGTGCTGATACCTTTGAATCAGCCTCAAATCCCTCAACCTGCGCCAGCGCTAGGTGCGGATAGTCTTGAAGAATTTCCCGAACGGCCTCGACTTTCACTTCGTTTTTTGAGCCGACATTGATTTTCATAGAAGTTTCTCCTGCGGCGTTTTTGGCGCTTGTGCGCCGATGTGCTCGTAGGCCCTCACGGTCGCGGTGCGGCCCCGGGGAGTACGCTCTAAGAGCCCAAGCTGTATAAGATACGGCTCGTACACTTCCTCAATCGTTGCTTCTTCTTCTGAGGTTGCCGCGGCGAGCGTGTTGAGACCGGTGGGACCTCCTCCAAATTTTTCAATAATCACCCTAAGAATGGCACGGTCGGCAGAAGAGAGGCCGAGTTCATCGATGCCGAGAAGTTTGAGCGCCTCCATGACGGCTTCCCGGTCGAGAGCTCTCCGGTGCACCTGCGCAAAGTCGCGCGCGCGTTTCAAGAGAAAATTTGCGGTGCGCGGCGTTGCGCGACTCCGTCGCGCAATCTCACGGAGCGCTTCGCGATTAATATCCGTCCCGAGAATTTTCGCCGAACGGAGAAGTATCTTTTCGATTTCCTCGTTGGAATAGTAGTCGAGTCTGAAGGTTCCGCCCCCGAAGCGAGAGCGAAGCGGCGCGGAAAGCAGTGCGATGCGGGTTGTTGCGGCGACGAGGGTGAAAGGAGGCAGTTCGAGCTGTATGGTGCGCGCCGATGGGCCTTTACCCAAGATGATATCGAGGTGTCCGGATTCCATCGCCGGATACAGCACCTCCTCAACCGTCTTGTGCAAGCGATGAATTTCGTCGATGAACAGGATATCTCCGTTGCCGAGGTTCGTGATAATTGCCGCCAAGTCGCCGACTTTTTCGATGACTGGTCCGGCGGTTACCTTGATTGAAACTCCCATCTCCTTTGCAACGAGATAGGCGAGAGTGGTTTTTCCTAAGCCCGGTGGTCCGTAAAAAAGAAGATGCTCCGGAGGATGATGCCGTTCCCTTGCCGCAGTGAGAAGTATGCGGAGGTTCTCTTTGACGCTTTCCTGTCCGACATATTCGTCGAAACGGGACGGACGCAGCGCCTGGTCAAGAAAAACATCTTCTGCTTCGGCAATAGCCTCAGAGGAGGGGGTTGACATATATTTCTTTTTGTGATAGCATGTTTGTGAGCTTTTTGTGGTTCTTCTCAGATTTTTTCTGTCCAACCCATACATCTCTAAGCAACTGAGGTCCTCGCGACCTATGTGGGCTATTGTCGGAGACACTCTGGCGCCCGTAAGGGAGTGCTGGAGTTATCTCCAGACTTGACGCTCAGCTTCTCGCATGAAAAGTGTTGCTTAGAGATTTATGGGTTTGAAGGTGCTTCTTCGGTTGTTATAACAGAGTCTCCCGCTTCTTCCAAATCGCTTAAATCAACCACACGCGCAAGTTCGGCAAGAGAAGTAACTCCCGCAAGCACTTTGCGTACGCCGTCCTGCTGCATCGTGAGAATTCCTTGTTTGCGTGCCGCGTTCCAGATTTCCCGCTCACTCGGATTCTCATTGATCAAGGTCTCAATCGCGTGGTCCATGGTTATTGCTTCAAAGACGCCGATCCTTCCTTTGTAGCCCAAGCCGGAGCAGGCTTTGCATCCAACCGGCTCCCACATTTTTGTCACTTCAGCCGGAATTAGACTCTTGACGTAAATGCTCCTAAGCACCCGCTCAACGGTTTTTTTCTCATCACCCACAAGGATGACCTCCTTACGGCACGCCAAGCATAGTTTCCTGACAAGGCGTTGGGCAAGAACGATTGAAACTGCCGAGCTCATGATCTTCGGATTGACTCCGAGGTCGATAAGCCTTGGGAATGCACCCGCAGCGTTATTGGTGTGGAGCGTTGAAAATACCAAATGTCCGGTAAGTGCAGCGTTAATGGCGGTTTCGGCAACGTCGGTATCGCGGATCTCGCCGACCATAATCACATCCGGGTCCTGCCGAAGTGCACTGCGTAGCCCCTGCGCAAAAGTATATTCTTTTTCCACCTGTGTTTGGACGACGCCGGGGAGGTGATATTCAATCGGGTCTTCAATCGTAATGATTTTTACCTGCGGGGTGTGGATGCGTTTCATGAAAGCATAGAGTGTCGTGGTTTTTCCCGAGCCGGTTGGACCAGTCGTGAGAATCATGCCGTTTGGCTTTCTGATTTCGTGTTCAAGAATTTTAAAAAGCCGCTCTTCAACGCCGAGTTCCTCCATAGGAAGCGCGATCATCTCGGGGCTGAGCACTCTCAGCACGATTGACTCGCCATATGCTCCGGGAATAATTGAGGTGCGAATTTCAGTGTCGCGGTCATTGATGGAGACGCTGAAGCGCCCGTCCTGCGCTTCACTCTTCACATTGAGTTTCAATCCCGAGAGCAGTTTGATGCGCGCAAGAAGAAGCGTGTAGGTATCGCGATCAAAGGTGAGGACGTCAGTGAGGACGCCGTCGAGGCGGTACCGCAGGCGTACGTAGCCTTCCTCCGGCTCGACGTGTACATCGGAAGCATTTGAGGCGAAGGCGCCCGCGAGTACGGTCTCGAGGATCCGCGAGATTCGATACGCTTTTTTCATTTTAATGACCTCCATTATCTCCGCCTCGATATCCTTGAGCGTTTTGAATTTCACCAGAAGCTTCTCGATCTCTCCTCCGGAGATATCAAGTACGCCGGCCTTTGTTTCAACGGCGAACGAAAGGTCTTTGTAGCGCTCCCAAGCTCGGTTGAGAGACGCTTCGGAGACCATGTAGAGCGTCAGCTGGTATCCGCGCTTTCCGAGCTCTTCAAGAATTTCCGAAACTTTCGGATTATTTGGAGTGCGAATGGCGACGGCGAGTTTCTTGCCGATCATACCAAAGACCGCAAGGGCGGCCTCGCGGGCTTTCGTCTCTTCGACAAGCCGCAGACCGTCGGTATTGATGGACATGCGGGAGAGGTCGAGGTACCCGACGCCGTATTTTTGGGAGAGCATTTCGGCAAGCTCTTCCTCTTCTTTTTTTCGAAGCTCAAAAAGCTTGTGCTCCTGCTTGTCTTCGTGGAATTCGGGCATGTATCAATGGTAGCTTGTTTTTCAATACTCCACAATTTGTCCTTGGTTTAAGCCGTGAAAAGCATTGACTTTTTGTCCTGTACATGTTATGCTTGTTATAGAGTATCAAATGAGGTCTGTGCATAGTGCACAAACCTGGCGCAAACAGGGAGGATCCCATGCGCATTCGTCAAATGCTTTCCGCTCTTTCCACCGCGTTTCTGCTCCTTGCGCTCGGTGCTTGCACCAGTACTGAGGTGGTGCAGGGCTCACACGTCCAAGCGGCTCCTGCCGTGAACGCCTCGTCTGGCGTAGCGTCCCAGCCGAGGACGACATCTCCAGGGTGGAGGTGGGAGTTCGGGTCCTATACCGAAATTCCCGTCATCAATCCGACCCGCTATGCGGCGAAAATCTACCAGGTCGGGACTGGTGGCCTCTACTACGAGGCGGGGACCATCTCGCCTCTCGGGGCGCCAATGGGGATCTCGGTCCGGAAGATATTCCGGGGTCGGTCCGACGAGATTGCACTCGTCGCCGTCCTCGTAAACGAGGACGGGGAGAGTATCGGAACGTCCACCGTGCGGACGTTCCGGATCTCTGACCGGTCCGGGACCAAGATCAGGTCCTGGGACCTCCGGCGGGAGTTCTGCCGGAATCGCGCCGACCGAGAACGCTACTGCCGTTGAAAAGCGGCAAACAGGCCAGGGTGTCACAACACTCTGGCCTGAATTCGTTTTCTTTTCTATCCGCATTCACCTCCATAGCTCTTACTACGGAGGTGAATGCGGAGAGAGGAAAGGGGGAGGGGATGCCTGCGAGTTAGTGAAGCAGGAATCCGAAGCGAAGCGCAGGTGGAACACGGGAGTTTCCCCGTGGGGGAGAGCAGTGAAGCGTTGAGAACCGTGAGGTTCTCAAAATAAAGATCCGCTCGCCGAATACCCCGTCCGCTTGCGGCGGGAATAGGACGAGCGGATTTTTATTTGGCACTGCTACACTAGAAGCGGAAGGAGAAGGTCATGGTCTTTCGTTTTTTACTTATGCTTGCCCTGCTTGCGCTTTCCGGCTGCGAAACATTGCAGTGCGGAAGTTATGGCACCCTTGCCTATCTTCAGGGAGAAGACCGGCAAGAGAGCGCCATGCGCGGACTGTACATGTATTGGGGCTGCCGCAAGGTGTACGAAGTTGCACGCCGCGACTCCTAGGAATCGCGGCGTGTTTAATTTTGAATTTTGCTAGAATACGTGCATGGCACTTGTTCGCAGTATTTTCGAACTTGAAGTCTTCGCAAAAGAAGTGACCGCAGCGCTTGCACCCCGCGGACACACTGCCGTGGTTATGGCGCTCTACGGTGACCTTGGCGCCGGCAAGAGCGCGTTTGTAAAAGCGCTCGCGAAGGCGCTTGGGGTTTCCGGTATCGTAACAAGTCCGACCTTTGTGCTCCAGAAAATCTACCCTCTTCAAAACCAAAAATTTGAGCGGCTCATACACATTGATGCATATCGGCTTGAAAGCCCCAAGGAACTGCGCCAGCTTCGCTTTGAGAAAACAGCGAAAGATCCGAAAAACCTTATTGTGGTAGAGTGGGCGGACCGGGTCAAAGAATCGCTACCGCGCGACGCGGTGAAGATACATTTTGCGTTCGTTGACGAGACAACGCGGGAAATAACAATCGAAGTATGAATTACGAAGTAAGAAGTACGAATAGCTTGAGGCATTTCCGTAATTCTTAATTCGTACTTCGTAATTCGCGTACGCAACATGGTCAAAAAAGTTGCAACAAAAGAAAAGTTATCAACGAAGAAAGGTGGTGGTATGAAAAAGCGATTGGTGCTCCTTGACGCGCATGCGATCATTCATCGCGCGTACCACGCGCTTCCGCAGTTCACCTCGGCGAAGGGGGAGCCGACCGGCGCTCTCTATGGACTCTCAGCGATGCTTCTCAAGATCATTAATGACTTGAAACCCGATTACCTTGCCGCGTGCTACGATTTGCCCGGTCCCACCTATCGGCATGAAGCGTACGAGGGATATAAAGCAAAACGAGTCGAGCTTGAAGGCGACTTGGTGGCCCAAATCAACCGCTCCCGCGACATTTTTAAGGCGTTCAATATTCAAATCTATGAAGCGCCGGGTTTTGAGGCTGATGATATGCTCGGCACTATTGTCGAGAAATTAAAAAAAGATAAAAACACCGACATCATTATTGCCTCCGGCGACATGGACACACTCCAGCTTGTCGACGACAGGAAGGTGCGCGTCTATACGCTGAGGAGAGGAATCAATGACACCATTCTCTACGATGAAAAGGCGGTGAAGGAACGCTTTGGCTTTAAGCCGCGCTCGCTTCCGGATTACAAAGGGCTCCGCGGCGACCCATCGGATAATATCATTGGCATTAAGGGAATCGGTGAGAAAACGGCGAGCACGCTCATCAAGGAATTCGGCACGATTGAAGAAATGTATAAGGCGCTAAAGTATGGCCCGAAGCATTTTGAAAAAGTGGGTTGCTCGCCGCGCATCATCGAGATACTCAAAGAAGGGGAGGAGGAGGCGCTCTTTAGCAAGATGCTTGCGGAGATTCGCCGTGATGCACCGATTATTTTTGCGCTTCCCAAAAAAACCTGGCGGGAATCGCTTGATGTCGGCGCTATTCTCGCACTTTTTTCCGATTTGAGTTTTCGGACGCTCGCCGTGCGCGTGCGCGCGCTCTTCGGAGAAACGCTTGCTCGAGCGGAGAAGAAGGAGGCTCTCGAAGAGGCGGTTGACCCGCGGGAACTCAAAGGAGCGGGCATAGCCTTGTGGCTCTTGCATTCCGATACCACGAACCCGTCGCTTGAAGACATTCTTCACTTCACCAAAAAGCATTCGTTTAAGGCTTCAGAGGAGGCGCTTCTCTTGGCTATCAAAAAGGAAGGCCTGGAGCGAGTCTACCGCGAGATCGAACTGCCGCTTATGCCGATTATCGAAAAAATGCAAGCGCGGGGCGTGAAAATTGACACCGGATACCTCCGAGAGCTTTCAGAAAAGTACCATCGCGAACTCGCGAAACTCGAGAAGAAAATATACGAGCAGGCAGGAGCGACTTTCAACATTAATTCCCCGCGCCAGCTTGGCGAGGTGCTTTTTGACAAACTGGCGCTTGCTTCTAAAAATCAGAAGTTAACGAGTACCGGGCAAAAATCAACCCGCGAGTCGGAGCTTGAGAAACTCCGCAACCTCCATCCGGTTATCGGCGATATTTTACAATACCGGGAACTCCAAAAATTACTCTCAACCTACATCGACAACATTCCGCTCATGGTTGATGAGCGTGGCCGACTCCATGCGCATTTCGAGCAATGCGGGACGACGACAGGGCGCATGTCCTCCTCAAGTCCGAACCTCCAGAATATTCCCATTCGTACTGACTTAGGACGAGCAATTCGCAACGCCTTTGTCGCTGACGAAGGGTTTTCAATCGCTACGCTTGATTATTCTCAGATAGAACTCAGACTTGCGGCAATTATGAGCGGCGACAGCAAACTCATCGGCATTTTTCGAAGCGGCGGCGATGTCCACGCGGCAGTGGCGGCAGAGGTTTTTAAGGTGCCGCCAGAGCAGGTGGATCGGGAAATGCGCCGCCGCGCCAAAGTTATCAATTTTGGAATTCTCTATGGCATGGGCGTAAACGCGCTGAAGGCGAACCTCGGCACGTCGCGCGCTGAAGCGCAAGTCTACTACAATGAGTATTTCAAAAATTTTTCCGGGCTTGCGGAGTATCTCGAGAAAATAAAGTCTGCGGTAGCGCGTCGCGGCTATACCGAAACTCTTTTCGGCAGACGCCGCTATTTCGAGGGTATCCGCTCCTCGATTCCCTACGTGCGCGCTTCTGCCGAGCGCATGGCGATTAATGCTCCCCTCCAAGGGACATCCGCTGATATCATCAAGCTCGCAATGATTCGAATCGACGAGCATCTGCAAAAAGAAAAGCTCGAAAACGACTGTCGTCTTCTTCTTCAGGTGCACGATGAGCTTGTCTATGAGGTCCGCACGGCACTTCTTCAGAAACTCGTGCCGGAAATTAAAAAAATCATGGAAAGCATCTTGCCGCTTTCGGAAACAGCGGGCGTGCCGTTTGCGGCTACCGCCTCGGCGGGGAAGAATTGGGGGGAAGCGGAAAGGCTAGTGATTAGTGAGTAGGTTGTAGGTTACAGAAATGCTTTAAAACTAATCACTAAAACCTAATCACTATCATGCTTTTTCTTATCCACGGCGGGGACCACATAAAGGCGCGCAGGAAACTGCACGCGCTCGTTGACGCCGTGGTGGCGAAGCGGCCCGAGACAGTGGTAACCATGCTTGACAGCGAGTCGTTCGTTCCTGAAGAGCTCGCGGGACTCATCGCGAGCCAGGGGCTCTTTGAAGTGTCGCGCATCGCAGTGCTTGACCAGGTGCTTTCTGAAAAGGGGACAATCGAGCGGGTGTCGGGGCTTCTTTCCGACATGCAGGAGTCGCATAACACGTTTATTCTTTTTGAGGAGAAAGTTTCGCTGGACATTCTCGAAGGGGCCGAAAAAACAGATGCAGAAATTTTGCATTTTCCGGCGGCGGAAGGCCAGAAGTTCAATGTTTTTGCGCTTACCGATGCGCTCGGCCGTCGCGACCGCAAAAGGCTTTGGGTACTCTTTCACAAAGCGCTTTTAAGCGAAGGCGAAGGAGAAGACACCCTCTCTTACATTTCCTCCATGCTTTTCTGGCAGGTAAAAAGTATGCTTCTCGCCGCCTCCGCCGCGACGGCGGAGGCGGCGAGCATGAAGCCGTTTCCGTTTCAAAAAGCAAAGCAGTCCCTCAAAAATTATTCGCTTGAGGAAGTTAAAAGCCTTTCGTCAAAACTGGTCGCCCTGGTCCACGATTCCCGCCGCGGTATCCACGACCTCGAAACCGCGCTCGAGCGGTTTGTGCTTAGTATTTAGCCCGGTCACGGATAATTTCTTGCTAGAAATTTCCGCGACCCCACCTCGCGCCGTCGCACTGCGGTCGGCGGATTCGCCCCGCATCCGGTCACGCATAAAATTCTGTTGAATTTTTGCGCGACCCCACCTCCTTCGCCTGCACTCAGTCCGGTCGGCGGACTTGTCCCACAAGTCCGCCCAGCAGGATTCGAACCTGCGACCTTCTCCTTAAAAGGGAGCCGCTCTACCAACTGAGCTATGGGCGGTATGTAAACTTATAACACACAACATACAACAAACAACCAATCACGCACAACTGAGTGGTTTTCTATTGTTGGTGGTGAGTTGTTAGTTGTTTGTTCTACAATGGCACATCAAAAGCGAACGCGCCGGCGCCGAGAACGAGGAGGGAGAAGGAGATGGCGAGGATAAAGAGATAAAACCACGGACTCTCTTCGGCGAGCAAAGGAACGCGTCTCCGAACAAAGAGTGCTTCAAGTGCGATGAGGGCGGCGAGGAGCGCGGCAATTTGCGTCCAAAGACCGGCAATGAGAAGAATTCCGACAATCGTTTTTGAGAGTACCGTGCACCAGAGAAAAAACCGCCTGTTTTCCAGGCCGTGTCGGCTCTGAACATGCCGATAAGCCGAAGAGAGAAGCCATACTCCGAGCATAAGCCGCAAAAGAAAGGGGGCGAAGAAACTTAGAGAGAAAAGGTCGGGGAAGGGATTGAGAATCATAGGGTATAGTGTACTACAGTAACGGGATGAAAAAAGAAACAGCCCTCATTCTCCATAACATCCGAAGCGTCCATAATGTGGGCTCGATTTTTCGCACCGCCGATGCGGTGGGGGTCTCGAAGATATATCTCACCGGCTACACGCCGGCACCGCTTGATCGCTTCGGGAGAAAACGCAAAGATTTCCATAAAACGGCGCTCGGCGCGGAGGATTTTGTTCCGTGGGAGCAGGTGAAATCCCCCCAGGCGCTTCTCAAGCGCCTGGGGGAAGGGAGGTTTCATATCGTGGCGGTTGAACAGTCACCGAAGGCGATTGATTACAAAAAATTCAAACCGCGATTTCCTCTCGCCGTCCTTTTCGGCAACGAGAAGAGGGGCATTTCGCCCCGCCTTCTTGCTTTATGCGGCACGATTGCCGAGATTTCCATGCGCGGTAAAAAAGAGTCGCTCAATGTCAGCGTTGCCGCAGGCGTATTTTTGTTTCAAGTGCTCGGCCGCTAGTACGTAACGGTTGAGATCACTTTGCCGGAGGTATCAATGAGGTCGATAACCTCGCGCTGCGCTTTCCAGAGTTCCTCGGGACGATTGAGGTAGACACGCCACTCGTGTTCGATGAAGTCGCTGTCACTGCGATGAGCGCTGACGCATTGGTTATAGTTTAGTTTTTCGGTGATAAATGGCACACATTCCGGTGGAAGAGTGGTTGGCATGGAGACCACCATTTGGCATCTCGGTGCTCGTTCAATGAAGTCAATACACGCATCAGGAAGGTTTTTTGGACCGAAGAGGTCTAGTTCTTCATCTGGCGCCGGACAATGTTTGGGAAGCGAAGGGGTGAACTTTTGAAATTGCGCGAAATAGCCGCTACATTTGTTGAGCCGAAAAGACACTCCGATTGGAGAGCGGCCCGTTACAATCACTGCCTTTTCGCCCGGCTGAAGCACGATGTCGCTTTCTGGGTTTACCTGCGCGGAGTATGCAAGCGCCGCCCCTTTCCCGATTGTTGTTTCTCTCCCGGTAATTTGGCTTTTCAGGCGCCAGCCGGTGATATCGACAGCTCCCCCCTTTACCTCAATCGTTACGTATTCTTCAGAAGGTTTTGTCGCTTTTGCTGAGCTGCTGCGCAGTTGGACTGTGGCGCTGGCAGAGGTAGCGCCCGGAGTTTTCGAGGTTGTTGAGGGCTTCTCTTTACCACTGCCTTTGAGGAAAGACAACCATCCTTCGCCTGATCCGTAGGTAGTTCCGGTTCCCAAGGGTGGAGGAGGGAAGAGGAAAGGGTTTCGGCTGGTAAGCTTCTCTGGACCCCCGGTTAAAAGCCAGGCAATGCCGACGACAAAGAGTATAAAAAGAAAGAAAAATAAATCGTTTTTAGCGTTCATCTTTTTGGGTTAGGGACGTCTCTATTGTATGCTCTCATACCCGTTCTGTTAAGAAGTAATATGTTTTTCCACATCGCTATCCGTGTCCAGACATAGCGCGTAACTCTTCTCGCGCGATTTTCGTGTCGCTCCAGGGGATTTTCCTACCGCGGGCAGTCATCATGTAGGGGTCAGTGCCTTTCCCGGTAATAAGAACCGCGTCGTCCGCTTTGGCGAGTGAAATTGCTTTTCGAATTGCCTCGCGGCGGTCCATGATAATCTCTGGCTTGTGTTTTGAAAAACCTTTTGCTATCTCTGCGACAATTTTCTCGGGGTCTTCATCATAGGGGTCTTCGTCAGTGATGATTGAGACATCACAGTACTGGTCAGCGATTGTGCCTTTTTGCGGGCGGTTCCACGTGTCGCGGCCACCGCCAGTCGAGCCGATAATGCAGACCAAGCGTTTGTTTTTAAACGCCTCGAAGAGTGCGTGCAGCGAATCGGGTGTGTGGGCATAATCGACAACGACTTTAAACGGCTGTCCTTCGCTGACAAACTCGACTCGTCCGGGAATGTGCCGGACCTTTCCAAGCGCGCGTGCAATGGTTCCAGAGGATATATCATATGAATTGGCGAGGGTCGTAGCGGCGAGAATGTTCATAAGATTGAACTCTCCGATAAGCGGCGAGTGCATGGCATGGCTGGCGAAGGTGAAATCGATGCCCTTCTCTGTCAGGGAAAAGGGTTTCGCATCTGCAAGGCGAAAGGGAAATTTCTCTGAAGCGCCGGCGGCCGCGAGAAATGTTTTTCCCTGTGCATCATCGGCATTTGCAACCATGATACGGCGCTTTTTTGTGGAGCGGGCGAGCGATCCAACAAGCTTCAATTTCGCCTCGAGATATTTTTCGAACGAGCCGTGCGACTCGATATGCTCGGGCGCGATATTTGTGAAAATGAGCGCGTCAAGCTCGATATATTTGTGCCGAAACTGCCTTACGCCCTCCGACGTCATCTCAAGGACTGCATAACGGCAGCCGCTATCAACTGCCTGCCGGAGGAATTTTTGGAGAAAAAAGCGCCCCGGCATAGTCATCTTGTAAAGATTTGGCCTTGATTTGTTTCCTATTTTAAAGCGAATGGTTCCCGCGATCGCGGTTTTGAACCCGCTCTCTTCAAGGATGGCATTTACGAGCTCAACGGTTGTCGACTTCCCCTTGGTGCCGGTTACGGCGATAACGGTAAGCTTGGAGGAGGGAAAGCGATAGATGAGTGCCCCGAGAAAAGCGAGGGCATAATGATAGTAATTGAAAAAGAAATCCGGTATGAGCCTTCGGGCGTAGCGCATGCTATTTTGCACTGAGTGTTTTAAGAGCCGCTTTCAAGCGGCCTCCCGCACCCATCGTTTCTTTCGGTATGCGCTTGAGGGCCTCCCGCGCTTCGGCGCTCTGGTAGCCGAGGGAGCGAAGCGCCTCAAGCACATCAGCATCGTCCTTAATTCCCAAGGTTCCTTCGCCCGGCTCGACAGCGCCCAACTTATCTCGAAGTTCGAGAACGATTTTCTCGGCGATTTTTCTTCCGATGCCGGCGACCTTGGTGAGATAGGCGCTGTTCCCTTCGCTTACCGCCGCGACAATAGTGCCGACGTCGGCGATGCTTAAGATCGCGATGGCCGTCTTTGGTCCGATACCCGATACGGAAATCAAGAGCTCAAAAAAACGAAGTTCTCGCATGTCCTGGAAACCATACAGGTCGAGAGCGTTCTCTCGGACTGCCAAGTGGGTGAAGAGTGTCACTTGTTCCCGCTCATGCGCAAGCGATTGGTATACGGTGGCAGTAACCCGTATTTTGTAGCCGACGCCGCCGACATCAAGCATCACGAATCCGTCGGCATGGCGGGCGATGGTTCCGGATAATTGGCCAATCATATACTATAGTCTATAGTCTTTAGTCCTTAGTTTCTAGTTGCGGTGGGAATCACATTCTGCTATATTTCTTTTTGCGTTTCTAACAGCTAATGAAGCTAACAACTAACCGCTAGTATATGGCAATTACAAAATCCGCAAAAAAAGCTATTCGTAGCACTGCGCGCAAGCGTATTTTCAACTTGCGCCGCAAACATGCGATCGAAGAGGTCACGAAAGAGGTTCGGAAGCTCATTGCGTCTGGCAAAGGAAACGAGGCGACGGCGCTTCTTCCGAAGGCCTATCAAGCGCTTGATAAGGCGGCAAAAACACATTATCTTTCGAAGAACACAGTTGCACGAAAGAAGTCTCGTCTTACGGCACTCATTAAAAAAAGCAATTAGCAAAAAATCCGCTCAAGGCGGATTTTTTGCTCCTCTCCTCTCGGCAGGAATCTTTTCCTACGGGAACAGTACCCGTGTTTGGATATTTTCTTCGCCGCCGCTCGGCTCGAAAATATCTCAAACAGGCTTCGATTCCTGCATGTCGTGCTCCCAGCACGACTCTCGAGGATTATTTACTTCGTTAATAATCCTCTCGGCAGGAATCGAACCTGCATCGCTTCCTTCGGAGGGAAGCATCCTATCCATTGAACGACGAGAGGGATTGTATATACAAATCGGCGAAAGCCTCGTTTTTGGTCACAACTTTTCGCCTACTGGCGCAAGTTGCAATCCTAGCTCACTCACCCACGCTCGCTCCACCCGGCAAATCCTTTCTTTTTGGTCACGGATACTTTCCTGCTGGAAAGTTCTGCGACCCCGCCTCGTCTGCCTACGCAGACTGCGGCCGGCAAAAGCTTCGCTTTTGCCCCCGCGAGGAATCGAACCTCGATTACGAGCTCCGCAAGCTCGCGTTCTATCCGTTGAACTACGGGGACCGGTTATTCCACCTACTCTAGGTATTTTTTTGTGTATTGTCCACAGCCGCCTTTTTTCTTCGTACAATTGGATATATACTTCTTTTATACCGTCCCCACTGAAATGTCTCTCCAAAACAAAACTCGCTTCTTCTCTCTCGCTACCGTATTTATCATCGTCGTCCTTTTTTCGTTGGTTGGGGGAGCGGGCAAAGACACTTTAGGCACGGCCGTTGAAGCGGCAAGCGCTGACAACGTCCATGGTTGGGCATGGAGCTCAAACATCGGCTGGGTGAGTTTTAATTGTACTGACGGAGGGAACGGAGGTATCGATGTTTGTGCTTCGTCAAATTATGGCGTCAACCTGGATGGTGCGGGTCTCATGACCGGCTATGCGTGGAGCTCAAACATCGGTTGGATTAGTTTTAATGCGAGCGATCTGAGCGGCTGCCCATTAGCTCCCTGTAAGGCGCAACTTGTCGGCACGGCGCTTACCGGCTGGGCGCGGGCGCTTGCCGGAGGAACGGCAGGTTCGGGAGGCTGGAGTGGCTGGATTAGTTTGAATTGTACGAGCGCCCCGGGCGATGCTTGCACCGGACATCCATATGGCGTCGTGTTGAACGGAAATGCGTTTGAACAATTTGCGTGGGATGCCGACATGGATATTGTCTTTGGGGGAAACATCGGCATCGGGTGGCTGCAATTCAATCCTCCGGGTGGCGGCGTCCTTGTCACTGTTTCGAACCCTGCCTGCAGTGACGGCATCGACAACGATGGCGATGGCTTAGTGGATAGTCTTGACCCGAACTGTCACACCGACGGCAACCCTTCGAATGATGGAAGCTATGATCCGAGCGACGATAACGAATTTCCGGCCTGTAGCGACGGCATCGACAACGACGGGGACGGCTTGGTGGATACCAATGACCCTGGTTGCCACACCGACGGCAATCCTTCGAATGATGGAAGCTTCAACCCGAACGACGACAACGAATCAGACACACCTGCCTGTAGCGACGGCATCGACAACGATGGCGATGGCTTAGCAGACACCAATGACCCCGGTTGCCACACTGACGATATTCTGACGAATCCCTACAATCCGAATGACGACAACGAATCAAACGTAGTGGCTGCCTGTAGCGACGGTAGCGACAACGATGGCGATGGCTTGGTAGACACCAATGACCCGGGCTGCCACACTGACGATGTTTTAACGAATCCCTACAATCCGAATGACAATAATGAAGCCAATCTGTCATCTCCACCCTCCCTCTCAATTGTTGCGACCCCCTCACTTATCCGTCCCGGTGATTCTGTGTCGATTACCTGGACAGCGACCAATGTCATTTCCGGTTCCTGCTCTGTCACCGGCCCGAACGGCTTTTCGGCAAGTGGAGAAAGTGGCACTCAGTCCACCGGTCCCATTACTTCAGAAAGCACCTATACCCTTACCTGCTCAACGAGTACGGGGACTGTCAGCAGTCAAGTGACGGTCCGGGTTACCCCCATTATTACGCCTTTCTAATCTAAACGCAGAGCCCCACGACTTGCGGTAAGGCTTTTCTTCAAAGAAGTCAAAAGCCGAACATTTCCATGACTCGGTGGGACATCGGCTCCTCATGTTCTTCACGCGGAAGCTTGTCTTTCAGGTAACGATCAACGTTTTCCACAAGAGCTTCATCAAGCGGGATAATGAGAAAGGGCATAATAACCTTTTTAGATTTAATGATGAGCCGCGGTGCGGCACGTTCTTCGCCGGCAATCCAAAAAGACTCGAGTGTTTCATAAGGGTATAAGGTGGTGTCAATTTTAATTCCGCGCTCCTGAATAGCGAATTGTGTCAAAACAGGTTTCTTCGCGGCGAAAAGAGCAAGAGCAAAGGCGCCGATAAGAATAATAAGGGCGAAGAGAGGATCGTCTAAAATAAATGCCGTCGCTGCTCCGGCGAAGGTGAGGATAAGGAGCGCCCAATACCAATCGGATGATCGGCGTCGAAATTCGTATTCATACCCGTCCCACACTATGGAAGTATTGTTGTCCACGGTCTTTTTATTTTAACACAGTACGTTTTTATTTCTAACTGGCGGAGGGGGTGAGAATCTCACAGCTCGTCCTTCGACAAGCTCAGGACTGCGCTCTGAAAACCCTCGGTTCTCAGCGACTTCGTCTGCTTTCCAGTACGGGAAACTCCCGTTTCCCGACCCCTTCCTAGTTCGAATCTCACCGAATCGCACAAAATAAAACGCCCCTAGGGGCGTTTTATTTTGACGACGGAGGGGGTGAGATTCGAACTCACGACACCTTGCGGTGTGGCGGTTTTCAAGACCGCTGGAATAAACCACTATCCGACCCCTCCTCATTCATTCGTACTTCGTTGTTCTCGCTTCGCATCTTTGCGTGGCACTATAAAGAACAAATAGATGATCTCAAGGATTGCAACGCTGTTCGTGATGAGCAGGAGGATAAACCACCATTTTTCAGCGCGCTTTGTTGCGGTCCAAAGCGCTACCCCTTTCCACGGTAAGCTCCAGAGGGCAAGTAGCACTAAGAGCCAAAACAGATTTGTGGGGATAATAACTTCCATATAGTGATCGTAGCGCAAGAAAGGGAGTGGGACAACGTTATGGTAGCAACCCCAAGCGGTTTGTTGTACGGTATACCTATGGGAATTATTCTTGAAGTTGTCCTGTTTCTCACTGCAGCGCTTACCCTCGCGATCATCTTAATCGGCTGAAGATTTGGCATGTCGCTTTTAGGAATTGACTACGGCACAAAAAAGGTCGGCCTTGCGGTTTCGGATGAGACTGAAACGATAGCGATGCCGCTTGCCGTGCTTCCGAACAGCCCGGCGCTTCTTGGCGCAATCGGGAAAGTGGTGGCGCAGCGCGGGATAGTGGGTATTGTCATCGGCGAGTCGAAGAATCTCAAGTGGCAGGACAACCCGCTCATGAAGAGGATACATGTTTTTGCAGACGAGCTTAAGAAAACTTTTACCGTGCCGATTACCTTCGAGCCGGAATTTTTTACCACGGTTGCCGCGAAATACGGAAGCGAGGGGAAAATGATAGATGCTTCCGCCGCCGCCCTGATACTTCAGAGTTTTCTTGATAAGAGACACAAGAAGAAAGAATTACGAAGTACGAATTAAGAATTACGAATGGAACAAGAAAAGAAGGACCTCATAACACTTGAGGATTTCAAAAAAGTGGATTTACGGATCGGCACTATCCGCACCGCCGAGCTTGTCCCGAATACAGACAAGTTACTTCGTCTCCTCGTTGATCTCGGTGAAGAAGAACCGCGGCAGATTATTGCGGGTATCGCGCCATTTATTCCCGATCCCGCGACGCTTGTCGGCACCCAGTGTGTTTTTGTAGCCAACATGGCGCCGCGGGAGCTGCGCGGACTGGTAAGTAGCGGCATGCTACTTGCGGCAAGGACGAAGGATGGCGTGTTTGCATTCCTTCGCCCGACTGCCGAGCTTCCAGTCGGTACGCGTCTTACATAGGACGAAAGAGGAAGTTGTCATGCCGCGCTGTTTCGAGGCCGTGCGGTCAGGGTGTATACTTACAGTGCAATCGTCCTTTCTATGAGAACCGGAGAAAAGAAAAGCGCGTGGGGGCTCTTCACCAAATTTTTTCCTCCGCCCCGACTCCTCAAAATGTCTGCCATTGGTGTTGATATTTCTGATCGGTCGGTAAAATATGCCAAGCTCACAGACCGCAACGGCAGGCATCTACTGAGAAGTTTCGGCGGACGCCCCATTCCAAAAGGGGTTATTGAGAGAGGAACCATTCAGCAGGCGGACAAGCTTGTGGAAATTCTATGCGACCTCAAAAAAGAGAGCGGCGCGACGCTCATCCGGGCTTCACTTCCCGAGGAGCATGCCTACATTTTTCAAACCTCTATTCCTGAAGAAACACCGCTTGAGGAAATTCGCACCACGCTGGAGTTTAAACTCGAGGAGTATGTTCCTATTCCCGCCAAGGATGCAATTTTTGATTATGAATTCCTTCTGCCCTCTCCGTTGGTTCCTCGCGGACAGAACGACGTTACGGTAAGTGTCTATTCAAAAGGAATTGTTGCTGGCTACCTCGACGTCTTTCATAAAGCGAAATTTACGCCGCTTTCGTTTGAAGTGGAGGCGCAAGCGGTTGCGCGGGCAGTCATAAAAGAACACGATGCCAGTACATATATGATTGTAGACTTTGGATCATCGCGGACTGGCATTGCGATTTTCGCCCGCGGTGCTCTCTGCTTCACGTCGACGGTACCCATTGGGGGAGAGCCGCTGTCCGCAGCGGTACGGCGCTATACCGACGGAACAGACTTAGAGGTGGATCGGGTAAAAAATGAACAAGGCCTGAGACAGAAAGACGACAAAGACCTTACCCTGGCCCTTCTTGGCGCTATTACTGTTCTTAAGGACGAAATCAATAAGCACCTTATTTACTGGGATACGCACAAAGACGAACGTGGTGATTCTATGCCACCCATTGATAAAATAATTCTTTGCGGCGGCAGTTCAAATTTGGCGGGGCTTTCCGAGTATCTTGCCACAAACTTGCGTCTGCCAGTCACCATCGCAAATGTTTGGATAAACGCCTTTTCTTTTGACGATGTGATTCCCGAACTTGATCGTCCTCACTCGCTTGGGTTTGCGACGACCGTCGGTCTTGCACTCCGCAGGGACACATAAAAAGCAATGAATCCCGTTAGAGATTACAAAAAGCGGTATAGTGGTGAGTATCAGAAAGCGGCTCATGGTGAGAGGACTCCGGAAGGTATGATTTTTTTACGGAAACGCTTTCGAAATAGCCTTCGACCGAAGGAATCATTTAGTGCGCATAATCATAACGAAACGCAATATTATAGTCAGTTGAGCGTTTCCTATCTCTAACGGGATGAATCTTCTTCCGCCACAAGAACAAAGAATCCTACGTCGAGAATATTTTTTAAGGCTGGCAACCGTCGGATTTATTCTTGCTGATGTGGCCATTCTTATTGGCGCTGCGGCATTGGTGCCGTCCCTCTCTCTTTCGCTTGTTAAGAAAAAAGCTCTTGAAAACAACGCCTTGATTCTTAAACAAGCACTTGAAGCGGGTAAAAAAAATAATGCTTTGGTACTTCTTACTGAGGCAAAACAGAGGCTTGATGCGCTCTTCGATAACCGCGACAACCTTACCCTTGAAGGAGGATTGTCGAAGGTGACTGCCGCACGCTCCCCAGGCATGCAATTAACCGAATTTGTTTTTGATCGTTCCGCGAAAGTGCCCGTTGTCAGGATACGAGGTATTGCGCCCCGGCGGGCGGATTTAGCCGCTTTCGCGAAGAAACTCGGGGAAGAAAAAGAATTTACCAGCGTGTCTTTCCCCGTATCGGATTTTACGGCGAATGAAAATCTTGAATTTTCCCTTACCATAACGGGCTCTTTCTGATATGCGTATTCCACGGACAGTTGGCATTCTCGTCGCGGTGGTTGCGGGGTGCATTCTTGCGGGAGTACTGTATGCATTTATGTTTGTCCGGATTAAGGATGAAAATACAGAGATAGCGATGCTTCAAGTAACGATTGATACTGCAGCAGATCAGCAAGCGAAGCTCGAATCCGCTAAAGAAGTTTTTGCTCTGACACTGAGAGAGCGCGAGGAGCTTGATCGCTACATACTTTCAAATGACGCCGTGGTGGATTTTATTGAAGACTTGGAAGGACTTAAAACGATAACGGGCGCCGTGGTGCAGGTAGTCACCGTGAATGTTGCCGCTTCCGGGACCGCAAGCTCCACAACCGAGGGACTCACCCTTACGCTCAATGCCGAAGGGAGCTGGAACCAAGTCATGCATCTTCTCTCTATTATTGAAACCCTGCCGTATTCAGTTCGCATTACCAATGTCGGATTGCATAAACTCGGTGGCGGAGGAAAAGGAAAAACGGTGTATTGGCAAGAGACCATAACCTTTGTTGTCCAAAAGTTTAGATGATTATATGAAGTTTCAAAATCTCATTCGGCGTCTATTTAAGAAAGAACCTTCTTTCCGCCTGCGGCGGCGGGACGCCCTTTTTAACCCAGGGCGCGACTGGACAGCGGGTGCAGGCCTTTTTTTCATTTTCACGCTTATACTTCTCCTGTGGGCCGGGTATCTTTTTTATGAAGTCGAGCAGGGTGAGTTATTTGTAGTGAAAAAAACGACTGAGGGGGCGGTTACACAGCTCGATCAAAAGATGTTAGATACCGTAACCGCTTTGTACCGTGAGAAAGCAGCTCAATTCCAAGAACTAAAAACAGGAAGACCGGCTTCTTACACCGATCCCTCGAAATAGCAGGATACGTATTTTTATGGCAGGATTGGGATTATCTGCCCCCGTAGTTCAATGGACAGAACCGCGGACTTCTAAGCCGCTGATGTAGGTCCGATTCCTACCGGGGGCAAAAGTATGGGGTACTTTTGCCGGCCGTAGCGCGACGGCGCGGAGAGACAGTGCACAGGCACTGTTTCTCGGGTCGCAGGATTTTTCAGCAGAAAAATACCTGTGACCAAGTAGCGTTCGGTTTTCTGTGGGCGGTTAGCTCAGTTGGTAGAGCAACCCGTTTACACCGGGTAGGTCGCAAGTTCGAGTCTTGCACCGCCCACAGAAAACCGAAGACCGTCCGAATCCTACAGCGTGTATCAAAATCGTTTCTTTCCTATGTTTTGCTGTGTTTCAATAGGATGATTGATGATTGAGGAGATTGAGTGCCTTGTAACGGGACGAGTCCAGCTTGTGATGTATCGGGATTTTGCTCTGCGGCATGCGCGGCGGTTTGGCATTGTTGGAACAGTGGAAAATCTCCTCGACGGGTCGGTGCACATTATCGCACAAGGTACGCGCGAAAAGCTTGAACTATTGTTGAAAGATCTTAAAAGAGGACCGATTCTCGCGAATGTAAAGGATATCGTCGTTGTGTGGAGGAAACCGACGACAGCATACGAGGGTTTTAGTATTGTGTACTGACAATGACCACAACCACCGCAAATGCGCCGGCCTGCGTCGGCATTATTATGGACGGCAATCGTCGTTTTGCGCGTGAGCGCAATCTCCCGCAGCTTGAAGGGCATCGAGCGGGCCTCGATAAAGTCAGAGAGGTGATTCGGTGGGCAAAGGAAGTTGGAGTAAAAAATCTTATTGTATACGCACTCTCTACGGAAAACCTTAAACGGACAGAGGAAGAAGTTTCCCACCTCTTTAAGCTGATTCGTTTGTCACTCCGGGACTTCATGACGGATTTTAAAAAGGAAGGGGGCGTTCTTAAATGTGTCGGCGATTTGGCTCTCTTGCCTCTCGATATCCAGAAGTTGATAACAAAGACGGAGGCGGAAACAATGGATAACGAGGGGATCCACTTTTATATCGCACTTGCCTACGGAGGACGTGTTGAAATTGTGAGAACCGTACAGCGGATTGTTGCTCAACAGCTGGAACCGGAAGAAATCACGGAAGCACTTATTGCAAAGAATTTATTCACTTACCCAATGCCGGACCCGGACATTATCATCCGCACCGGCGGGGAACAGCGTCTCTCGGGGTTCTTGCCGTGGCAAAGTGTTTACAGCGAACTTTTTTTCACCAAAACCTACTGGCCGGCGTTCAGCAAGCAAGAATTTTTTGCCATACTTGATGAATTCTCAAAACGCAAACGAAATTTCGGAAAGTGATGTCACGGTTGTCTACGAAGACGCTGATGTGCTCGCGGTCAATAAGTCGAGTGGTCTTGCGGTTCATGCAGGGGGGAAGACAGAGGAACCTACTCTTGTGGACTGGATTTTACGGCGCTATCCGGCGCTCGCGGAAATCGGTGAGCGTGGCTCTCTTTCTGATGGACGTGAAATCTTGAGGCCGGGCATCGTGCATCGGCTTGACCGCGACACTTCGGGCATCATGATTCTTGCGAAAAATCAGAAAGCATTTGAGTATCTCAAAAACGAGTTCAAAAACCGCCGCGTCAAAAAAATCTACAATGCGTTTGTATACGGCGCGCTTCCTGAAAAACAGGGGACAATCAATCTTCCCATCGGCAAAAGCCGCAAGGATTTTCCGCTCTGGTCCGCCGAGCGCGATGCACGCGGTACCTTGCGTGAAGCGGTGACCGAGTATCGCGTGCTTTCTTCGACGCCGCAGTTTTCGTTTGTTGAAGTTTCTCCCAAATCCGGCCGTACCCATCAAATCCGCGTGCACTTTAAAGCACTTCGGCATCCAATTGTCTGTGATAAGCTCTACGCGCCAAATCGCCCCTGTGCGCTCGGGTTTACTCGCCTCGCACTCCATGCCCTTTCGCTCGAACTTAGCTTGCCCTCCGGCGCCCGCATAAAACTTGAGACACCGCTTCCGGAAGATTTCGAAAAAGCCGAAAAAATACTTACCCAGACGACAGCTTGACAATATGGCGTCCAGTGATGTATAATTATATTCAGCTGACGGGTGTGGGTTTCCGCTCCCCGGGACAGCTCTTTTCAAACTAAAGGAGATATCGTCATGGCCGCACAGGTCGCAGGCGATTTGTACGAATCCATCACCGGCCAGCTCTTCGAGCTTGGAAGGCAGTTACGGCAGCCGAACGGCTATCCGTTCAACCCAGAAGAGCTAAAGGCGTATCTGCAAGACGCAATCGAGGGGCGCTTCAATAGGGTGGTGCCCGAGCCGCACTCCGTTTCCACCGCTCCTCCTGCCGCGGTGCTCAACCGCATCGGGGGACTGGTGCAACTTCCGGCAACCGCCGAAAAGAAGACGGAGGACTGCTTCCGCGAAAACCTCTACGGCTATCGCGACGGCAACATCGATCGCTGGCTGTCGACCAAACAGGGAGCAGAAGTTCCCAGCCCGGCCTCAATCTATGCACTGGGCCAAGAGCTGACCTTCATTGAGATGGCGCAAGCCGTCCTTAAGGTCTCGACACGAGACGTCGGCGAACTGGTTTCGTTCCTCGTCGAACGAAACCACGTTTTCGCTTTGCCCCAAATCGAATCGCTCATCGAGCGCCAAGAGAAGGGCACGAATGTCGGTCTGCGTACCGATAGCTGGGCGAACTTCTTTTTCGTCATCGACAAGAACGATCTCGTCTCGGTTGTCTTCGCGGGTCGCCGTGACGGCGGGTGGGATGTCGACGTCTACCGGCTCGACTACGGCTATCGCTGGGATGCCGACTACCGCCTCTTTGTCCGCAACTCGGACGCTGCGACTCTGTGACCCTTGGTCACTACCTCTCCTTTCGCTTCGGCGAAAGGAGAGGTATATTTTTATGTGAACACGCTGGCATCCGCGGCGCAAGCTTCGGGTGGCGAGGTTTCGGGTGCAAATCCCGTAAAAAAGAAACGAGTTGGTGCCGCACACTAAGGAGTTCCGACTCCGAATCCGATACAATCCGGAGAGAATTCAATGGATGGTGGTATGGGTGGCGCGAGGCACGCAAACGTCTCGGTTGTCAACGCGAATCGCAATGACGGCAGGTGGAATGTCAACGTCAACCGCCATATGTGCTTGCACATTACCAAAGATTCTTGCGGAGCGGTGATGCTCGTGTTAGAGTATTCGCGTCATGAAAATGCCAGAAATCAAAATCTCTCCGGTAAATATGGAAGAGCGCAAAAAACTCGATGTTCGCCCCGGCGACACCGTGCGTGTGTGGCAAAAAATTGAGGAATTGAAACACACCAAAGCTGCCAACAAAAAAGAGGTAACGACGAAGAATGCGCGCCTCCAGGCATTTGAGGGGCTCGTGCTTGCACGCAAGCATGGCAGTGAGGCAGGCGCGACATTTACCATACGTCGGGTTATTGATGGGGTAGGAGTTGAACGGGTATTTCCGCTCTATTCTCCGGCAATCGATAAGATTGAAAAGGTGTCTCGGAGCCGCGTGCGGCGCGCGAAGCTCTACTATATTCGCAACAAAGCGGCAAAAGAAATCCGCAAACAAATGCGCCGGTCGCAACAGGTAGTTTTAAAAACCCCTGACAATAAAGAATCTCCCGCAGAAGTAGCGGCGGTATAGGAAAAGTGATTGCTAAGACCTCTCAAGCCAACGAGGATTTCGTGTATAATTTATTTGGTATACGCTATGGCCTTGAGGTAAAATAGATATGTGGGAGCAAGAGGGGTAAAGCCAAAGGGAAAAGTAAAAATTAAATGGTCGCCGGAATTTGCCTATGCAATTGGACTTATTGCGACCGATGGGTGTCTTTCAATTGATGGATACCATATCGTTCTTGTGTCAAAAGACATTGAACAGCTTAAAACATTCAAACATTGTCTCGGTCTTGACTCTAAATTGGCCAAACACTCCAGTGGACATAAAAAACGAGATTACTTCCGTGTTCAATTCGGGGATATTTTGTTTTATCAGTTTCTACTTGGTATTGGATTAACGCCTGCCAAGTCAAAGACCATTGGAGCAGTCGATGTTCCTCAGCAGTATTTTTTTGATTTTCTGCGCGGATGTTTTGACGGTGACGGATCTTTTTATTCTTATTGGGATCCACGGTGGCGTTCAAGTTTCATGTACTACTTACAGTTAGCTTCTGCAAGTAAGAGTTTTATTGATTGGATCCGGCAATCGCTCCGGGTGAGGTCAGAAGTAATAGGGCATATTACAAAGGACGGTAAAGGTTCTACCTACCAGCTTAAGTATGCTAAGAAAGAGTCTTTGAAAATTATTAAAAAAATGTATTATAGCGATACCGCTGTCTGTCTAGCGCGGAAGAAGGAAAAGATATATAAAGCGCTTAAACTTGACAAAAATGCGCGCGGGTGGTGAAATCGGTAGACACGCCATCTTGAGGTGGTGGTGCCCGTAAGGGCTTGGAGGTTCAAATCCTCTCCCGCGCACCAAAACTAACACGATTGGCCTATCCAGACTTTGTTAGTTTGAACAGATGGTGCCTATGGTGTAATGGTCAGCACTGCTCCCTGTGGAGGAGCCAGACTGGGTTCGAATCCCAGTAGGCACCCAAAAAAAGTACTCGCTAACTTACATTCGTATGATACTTGCCATTGCTTTTGCTGCGTTTGTCTCAACACTCGTCGGCGGTCTTTTTGCGCTTCGTTTCCGCGACAAGTTGCACTTGATTTTGGGATTTAGCGCCGGAGCGGTCATTGGCGTTGCCTTTTTCGATTTACTGCCAGAATCGATTGAGCTTGGACAGCAATTTTTTGACGTCGCAACCGTCACACAGTTTGTTACCGTTGGTTTTCTCCTCTATCTTTTACTTGATAGAACAATTTTTTTTCATTCCCACAGTGGGGAAGAGGGGGTTGAGCACGCCTCGACTCACCGCGGGATTCTTGGAGCGGGGAGCCTCTGTTTCCATAGCTTCCTCGACGGTGTGGCAATTGGCCTGGCATTCCAAGTCTCTGCGGCGATTGGCGCAGTAGTAACAGCCGCAGTTCTTGTCCACGACTTCTCCGACGGCATCAACACGGTCAATTTAGTTCTCAAAAACGCAGGACGCCGTAGCAGTGCATTTCGCTGGCTCTTGGTGGACGCAGTTACGCCGGTTCTTGGCGCGGGCTCAACTCTTTTTTTTACCCTGCCGGAAAAATATCTAAGCATCATCCTCGCACTCTTTACAGGATTCTTTCTCTACATCGGCGCGAGTGACCTTATACCTGAAAGTCACCATGCTCACCCGAAAATTCTTACCACCTTCATGACCGTTCTCGGAGTTGGCGTACTGTTTGCGGCGATTCAGCTCGCCCATTTCTAGGGCTGTTTGCTATACTCTCTTCAAGGCATAATCTATGCATCTACACGCTACCCCGGACAATATAATAGTGTCAGAGCACCAGCTCTTCTTTCACTACAAACCCCACGGTCTCCGTGACACGGTTGCCTATGGGCTGGTGCGATTCGCCCTGTGGGTTGCGGATACATTTTTTCGAGAGCGGTACGGACACCGTGCCGTGGTGCTTGAGACGGTTGCGGCGGTGCCGGGGATGGTCGGCGGGATGATGCAGCATTTCAAGGCGCTTCGCCACCTTCGCGACGATGGTGGATGGATACGCACCCTCCTTGCGGAGGCTGAAAACGAGCGGATGCATTTGATGGTGTTTATTCATATCGCTCAGCCGACGTCTCTGGAGCGTTTGCTGATATTTGTCGCGCAATGGGTGTTTGGTTTGAGCTATTTCTGCATCTATCTTTTTTCTCCGCACACGGCTCATCGTCTCGCCGGATATCTCGAAGAGGCCGCGGTCCACAGCTATAGCGAGTATTTGGCGGAAGTGGAGGCGAATGAGCGAAAAAACATCCCTGCTCCCGCACTCGCTATCCGCTATTGGTCTCTTGCTCCTGCCGCGCGCCTCAGGGAAGTCATTATTGCGACCCGCAACGACGAGATGCATCACCGCGACGTTAACCACAAGCTTGCTGATACCCTTAATTAGAACCCATGGGCTCTTCGGGTATACCCTGTAGTGAGTTTTTCTTGCGAAAAATCTACTACAGGGTATACTGCTTTTTTAATAGTATTAGTAACCGATAACTACTCGCATTCGCTACTATGCAAGACTTGCTCAATCGTTCCTACATGTCTGCCGCAGTTCTTTTGCTCGTCGGGCTACTTTCCCTTTTTGTGCTTTCAAAGACGGTTACTGAGCTTAAAGGCTACCGTTTTATCGGCGGAGGTGTGCCAATCTCCAATACCATTTCGGTTAACGGCGAGGGCGAGGTATTTGCGGTGCCGGACATAGCGACCTTTATGGTTTCCGTCGATGAACTGAAAGCCACGGTTGCGGAGGCACAGGAAGTTGCGACAGGCAAAATCAATAAAGTCATTAGCTATCTTAAAGCCCAGGGGGTGGAGGAGAGAGATCTTAAGACCGTGAACTATTCAGTCTATCCGGAATACGAGTACCAAAACCAAGTATGTACGCAGTACGGTTGTCCGCCCGGGAAGCAGATACTCAAAGGATATCGCGTGAATCAGACGCTGTCGGTTAAGGTGCGCAACACAAAAAAAGCCGGGGAGCTTCTCACGGGAGTCGGGGAGTTCGGTGTCACCAACGTGAGCGGACTTGATTTTACCATTGACGATGAAGATGCTCTCCAGCAGGAGGCTCGCAAGAAAGCAATCAGTGACGCAAAGGAAAAAGCTGCGGCTCTAGCCAAAGACCTCGATGTTACCTTGGTTCGCATCGTGAGCTTCAGCGAGTCGGGGCAGCAGCCCTACCCGATTTTCTACGGTAAGGCCGAAGGGCTTGGTATGGGCGGGGATAGAATAGCGCCGGAAGTGCCGGTTGGTGAGAATAAAATTGTCTCGAACGTCTCCATTACCTACGAGATTAGATAAAGACCGCTCGCTTTAAAGGGGTATTCCTTGACTTTTTCGTTACGAAGTACTATAGTTAAAAATAGCGTACACGTAGCGTTTGGCGCGTACAACTTTTACGGGAGAAGCACATGTCCAAGAAGACCCGGAAAGACTGGAAGAAGGAGCATCGCCAGTCGGAACAGCAGAATCTTTCACTCTCGCCTTTCAAGTACACCTTAATCGGCGAGACCCCGTCCCACGACCTTCTGCGTGTTGAGGGCGTAGTGAAGAAAGAAGAGTCCGTGAGGGTGGTGTGCTACCATCTTCGGGACAAGAGGGAGCTGAGGAGGATTGGTGTGCTTCACGTCGAGACTGATGCACAGGCCTTCACACTCGCCGGAATTCGGACGAACGGCTCGGGCAGAAAGGTCTCTGCCGTTCCCCCGGTCGTCCAACGAGAACAATAAGAAAAAGAAACCTACGGGCGGGAGGACGGCGCAGGCCTAGTCCTCAATGTCCTCAACGCAAAAAACGGCGCCGCGACCCCGGCGCCGTTCATTTTTCTGCCGCTTGCCCCGTCACTGAATTTTGGCATAGTTGCTTTGTCTCTCTCGTTCAGCTGAATCAGCTGTGCTCGAAACACGGTTCATCGTCCTCTCTTATGATGACGGTTGCAACAGGGAGACAATGCCAAATCTAGTACGGGGATTGCACGTTTCCGACCGTAGTGTATACTGCCCCCATACGAAGCCCGCGAGGGCTTTTAAAATTGCCAATATATGCGCATAACGGATTATCTTAAGGAGACACGCGGAGAGCTCAAGCATGTGAGTTGGCCCACCCGCCGGCAGGCGCTGGTGCTCTCGGCCTTTGTTATCGGCATCTCGCTTTTCACCGCATTTTTCTTGGGCGTCTTCGATTTCTTTTTTACAACGATTCTTAAGCTCATTATCGGCGCATAGAAAATATGGCGAAACAGGGATTACATACAGAGCGCAACTGGTACGCCATCCACACCTACGCGGGATATGAAAATGCGGTTGCACGAAACTTGAAGCAGCGCATTGAGTCGCTTGGCATGGAGGACAAAATTTTCAGCGTTGTGGTGCCGACTGAAAAGAAAATAAAAATCAAGGGAGGCAAACGGGTCATGGAAGAGGAAAAAATCTACCCTGGTTACGTACTCGTTGATATGACGGTAACCGACGACTCTTGGTATGTGGTCCGCAACACGCCGCGGGTGACCGGCTTTGTCGGCTCCGGCGTTCATCCAGTACCGCTTGAAAAAGCTGAAATAGAAGAGCTCTTCAGACGTATGGGAGAGGATATTGTGAAACACACCATCGATCTTTCGCCAAACGACGCAGTCATCATCGTTGATGGGCCGTTTAAAGATCTTGAGGGGCGTATCGGAGAGATTGACGAGGAGCGCGGTAAGGTAAAGGTTCTCGTGCCGATGTTCGGGCGGGAAACGCCGGTCGAACTAGATTTTTTACAAGTAAAAAAAATCTAATTCGACCCACAACCAACAACCTACTACTGACAACAGGGATAAGCAATTAATTTGTGTTTTGTTTGCTTCTGTTGTAGGTTGTGTGTTGTAAGTTGTAAGTTAATTTCATGGCCAAAAAAATAGTCAAAAAAATCAAACTTCAGGCGCCCGCGGGCAAAGCGACTCCGGCGCCGCCGATCGGCACGGCGCTCGGTCCCGCAGGAGTGAACATCGGCGAGTTTGTGACGAAGTTCAACGAACGCACCAAAAATATGGGTGGCGATATCGTGCCAGTTGAAATTTCTGTCTATGAGGATCGCACATTCGATTTTATTTTAAAAACTCCACCCGCCTCGCGGCTTCTTCTCAAGGCGCTTGGTATTGAAAAAGGTTCCGGCAAGACGCCGACGGTAAAGGCGGGAGTGGTCACTAAAGAGCAACTTCGTCAAATTGCCGAAAAGAAAATGCCTGACTTAAACGCCAACGACATGGAACAAGCGATTAAGATTATTGCCGGTACCGCCCGGTCAATGGGGATCGATGTGAAGTAGGAAACATCAATCGACCTTGTGAGATATTTTGAGAATGCAATTCGCACAAATATCCACAAGGTGCTGAATCCGATACTTAGAGGATTCAGAGCCGCAGGATACAAAGGTATCCGAGGCGGGGTCGAGGAAGTTTTTAGCAAAAAACTATTCGTGACTTGTCCCTGTAAGGGATTGAAGTAAAATAAGTGTACGTTAGACCAGTCAAACTCCACGCGCTCATTCCGCCACACGATGACCTCCTCGCGGCGATTTTTCATTCGGACCTCCGACTTCGAGAGGGAGATGTGCTCGCCGTTGCCTCAAAAGTCGTAAGTATTCATGAAGGACTTTGTCTCCCGGTTGAGGCAAATGATAAAAAGGCGCTTGCTCGGAAGGAATCTTCACTCTTTCTTCCGAATGCGCGCGCTGCTGGACGCAACGTTTTTCACACGATCGCACGCGGCGTCCTTATTCGAAATGCCGGCATTGATGAGAGCAACGGCAAAGGGCACTACATCCTCTGGCCGAAGAATCCCGACGCTTCGGCTTCGCGCCTGCGCCGCGCACTCAAGCTCCATTTTCGTTTAAAACATCTTGGAGTCATTATCACCGACTCGACGTCAACACCACTTCGCCGCGGGGCTATTGGCTTTGCTCTTGGCTACTCCGGATTTCAGCCGCTCTACGATTACCGAGGACTTCCCGATATCTTCGGGCGGCGTCTTAAAATGGAGCAAGCAAACCTGGCTGACGCACTTGCCGCGGCGGCAGTGCTCGTCATGGGAGAAGGAAACGAACAAACACCCCTTGCAGTTATTCGTGAGGTGCCGAAAACGATATGGCAGGGTCGGCGTACGAGGCGCGGCTGGAGTGAATTCCGTGTTTCGCTCAAAGACGACATATTCGCGCCGTTCTGGCGGAGGGTCCGATGGAAAAAGGGCGGAGAGTGAAGCCCCACGGCCGCGGGTGAATGCGAGGAGAGCAAACTCGCTAGTCGCGCTCAAGGGTAACCCATCGATAAGAAACACCTTTCCATTCACGCGCTTCCTCTGAAATTTTTTTAGTAAAGAGATGTTCGTAGGGCGGAAAAAAAGAATCGCCTTCTTTTTCCTCGTCGATAAGCGTGAGATACAGGCGATCGAGGAAAGGAAGCGCCTGCTCGTAGATTTGTCCGCCACCGCCTATGAAGATTTCTTTTTGGTCGAGCTCGCGGGCTTTCGCGAGCCCCTCTTCAAGCGAATGGACAACAATCACCTCCGGATAGTGCCATGTGGCATCGCGGGTTATCACGATGCTGACTCTTCCTGGTAAGGGTTTGCCGAGGATGGCAACGATAGAATCAAAAGTCTTGCGTCCCATGACGACAGGGTGTCCCAAGGTGATTGCCTTAAAGCGCTTAAGGTCTTCAGGGATATGCCACAGAAGCTTCCCACCTTCCCCAATGGCGCGATTGCCAGAGCCTATTGCGACGACCGTGCTTACCCGAGGCTTTTGCATTTCTCGTGTTATACCACGGGACTCTCGCGAGAGTAAGCTTCTCTCGGGTTCATGGGGAAGCGTATAATTGGGAACATGCCATCCTGCGAAATCGAAATCAAATCGCTTCTTGGAAATCGCGAACGCGCAGAGAAGTTGCGTAGAGACATGCAAACACTCGATCCTTCCGCTATCTGCCACACTCGAAGCAAACAGCTTAACCACTATTTTGTCGGTGGTGATATCTCAAAACTTCGCGCGACACTTGCACACACATTCTCGCCGGAGGATCAAAAAAAACTTTCGGATATGTTGGAACGAGGGAAAGATTTTTCAATTCGCACCCGCCTTATTGACGACCGCAATCTTCTTTTTGTTGTGAAAGCGTCACTCGATGAAGGTTCAAGTCACAATACGATTTCGCGGCTTGAGTTCGAAGCGCCAGTCACCGGCATGAGAATTGAAGAGCTTGACCAGCTTCTCCTTGACGCCGGCTTTCGCTATCAGGCGAAGTGGTCGCGGGAGCGGGAGGAGTATTCTTATAAGAGTGCGACGGTCTGCCTTGATAAAAACGCCGGTTATGGCTACCTGGCGGAGTTTGAGAAAGTCGTGGATGACACCGCGGAGATTCCTTTGGCGAAGCAATCCCTCGAGGGGTTTATGCGCGAGCTCGGCGTTGAGGAGCTTCCACAGGAGCGGCTTGAGCGAATGTTTGCCTACTACAATAGTCACTGGCCGGAGTATTATGGCACGGACAAAATATTCGTGGTTCAATAAGAACCGAATTACGAATTACGAATCACGAATTACGCTAGAATATTAAAGACAATAAACCCACAAGTATGTTTCTCTCTGATATCGACATTGCGAAAGAAGTGAAGCATGGCACGATTGTCCTCAAACCTTTCGACCGCAAGCGACTCCAGCCAGTGAGTTATGATATTTCACTTGGCAACACCTTCATCATCACCGAACCGCATACCACAAGCATCATCGACCCGGTAAAAAAGATTTTCCCAAAAACTCACACAGTGACCGTAAAGAATGGCGGAACATTTGTGCTCCACCCTGGCGTCTCAATCCTCGGTTGCTCAAAAGAACACTTCGGTTCGGATGTGTATCTCATTGAAATGAACGGAAAAAGCTCCCTTGCCCGTATCGGGCTTTTGGTCCATAACTCAGCATCGCTCATCAATCCCGGGCATTTCTTGCAGGTGACGCTTGAGCTTTGCAATCTTAACAGTGTGCCCATCATCCTCCGCCCCGGCATGCAGATTGCCCAGTTGACCTTTTCCACCATTTCGTCCCGGACGGCGAAAAATTATCGCCAAGTTGGAAGGTATCAAGGCAACAACGTTCGGGGCTACGTCGCGCCGCGGAAGGCAAAGAAAAAACGCTAGCATGGAAAAGAGACACCCCGAATACCAATATCTTGATCTTTTGCGCGAAACGCTCACGGGAGAAGAGCAGGTTGATAAAGGTACGGGAGTCAAAACATACAGCGTATTCGGCAGACAAATCCGTTTTGATATCTCAGATGGTTTTCCGATGCTCACCACGAAGCGAGTCTATTGGAAGGGGGTTCTTCATGAACTCTTTTGGTTTCTCTCCGGCCAATCGAACATCAAATATCTCGTTGACCAAGACGTGCACATATGGGACGACTATCCGTATAAACTCTATGTCGAAAAAGTCGAAAAAGGTCTTGTGGCTGCCATGGGAAAAGATGCTTTTATTGAGAGGATTAAAACCGATGCATCATTTGCGAAGGAACATGGGGAGCTTAGACATATTTATGGTGAACTTTGGAGGCGCTGGCCGGCGTCTGACGGCAGAACGGTAGATCAGCTGCAATGGACTATTGATGAACTCCGCAAGGACGCCGATGCACACAATACCCTCGTTACCTCGTGGAATCCGGAATACCTCTATGCCATGGCGCGTCCTGGAGAAGGTGCCCGCTTTCCCATTTGCCACAATCTTTACCAACTCAATATAAAAAAAGGGAAAGTATGCTTACAGCTCTATCAGCGTAGCGCCGATGTCTTTCTCGGCGTTCCCTTCAACATTGCAAGTTATGCGCTTTTGGCTGTCATTGTGGCGCAGATTCTCGGGCGAGAACCGGGAGAATTTATCCATACTTTTGGAGACGTGCATATGTATGAAAATCACCGCGCACAAGTCGAGGAACAACTCGGGCGCGAACCCAAACCATTTCCGAAGCTCCGCTTCACGGAGTCCTTTAACTCTCTTGAAAGCTTCAAGCCGGAGTACGTGGAACTGGTCGACTATGAACCACATGGCTCCATAAAAGCGGAACTTACGGTTGCCGGCGGTTACAATAAAGCGCTCCACGGGTAGTATGCTGTTGTATGAATTTCTACGAACACATACAAAAACAGGATAAGGAGGTTTTTGATGCTCTTGAAGGCGAAGAACAACGAGAGGCGGAAGGGCTGGAGCTTATCCCTTCGGAAAATTACGTATCCCGAGCCGTTCGCGAAGCGATGGGCTCGGTCCTTACCAATAAATATTCCGAAGGGTATCCCGGTAAGCGCTACTACGGTGGGCAGGAGTTCACTGATGTTGTTGAAACAATTGCCATCGAGCGGGCTAAAAAATTATTCAACTGCCAGTTTGCCAATGTGCAGCCGCTCTCTGGCGCCCCTGCCAACGTTGCTCTCTACTTTGCTCTTCTTGAACCAGGGGACACGGTGCTCGGCATGGATCTCTCTCACGGAGGGCATCTTACGCACGGGCATCCCGTGACCTACATCACCAAGTTCTTCAACTTTGTACGGTACAAAATGAAAGATCCTGACACGGGAGAAATTGATTACGACGAAATGTTGCGCGTTGCCAAAGAAGCAAAGCCGAAAATTGTACTCGCGGGCTTTTCGGCATACTCGCGGGAACTCGATTACAAAAAATTTGTTTCCATCGCTCGAGAAGTCGGAGCATATGCGGTTATGGACATCGCCCATATCGCCGGTCTCATTGCCGGGCGTGCCGCGAAGAACCCCTTTGATTCTGGTTTTGATGTGCTTACGACCACCACGCATAAGACACTACGAGGCCCCCGCGGAGGCATGATTTTGACGAGAGAGAGCGAAGATATTGCCAAAAAAATAGACAAAACGGTCTTTCCTGGCTTTCAAGGGGGTCCGCATATGAACAACATTGCAGCAAAAGCGGTTGCCTTTGGTGAAGCCCTGCATCCTTCATTCAAAACGTATGCAGCGCAGATACTTAAGAATGCCAAAGCGATGGAGGAAGTGCTGCACCGCCACAGTATCCGCATGATCGGTGGGGGGACATCCAACCATCTGATTCTTGCCGACGTGCATGGCTCGCTCGGTATTTCGGGCAAAGAAGCGGAGACGGTGCTTGACGAGGTGGGCATTACCCTTAACAAGAACATGATTGCCGATGACCCGAGGAAACCGATGGACCCTTCCGGTATCCGCTTTGGTACGCCGGCGATAACGACCCGCGGTTTCAAGGAGAAAGAGTCCGCTCGAGTGGCTGAACTCCTGGTTGAGACGCTCAAAAACAAGGACAACGACGCAAAGAAAAAAGAAATTCGGGAAGAAGTGAGAACTCTATGCAAACAATTTCCGATTCCCGAGCAATTTTTGTAAGAGAAATTGTCGACAATGAAGAAAGGAAGTCTTATCGTCATTGAGGGCTCCGACGGAGCCGGCAAGAAGACTCAAGCGAAAGCGCTCGTGAAGGAGCTCTCAAAAAAGCACCGCGTTGCGTACTTCGATTTTCCCCGCTACCGGGAATCACTTGCCGGGGCGCTCGTTGGGAGAGCGCTCGCGGGAGAATTCGGCGATTTTGTGGCAATGTTTCCTGAAATTGCATCGTTGCCCTATATACTCGACCGCGTGAGCGCCATTCCTAAAATTACCAAGGCGCTTTCCCGTGGCGTCGTGGTTTGCAACCGCTACACGCCGAGCAATGCGGCATACCAGTCGGCAAAATTTTCGTCCGGGAGGAAGCGGAGTGCTTTTATCAAGTGGCTTGAAAAGCTTGAGTACCGGGAGCTCGGCATACCGCGACCGTCGCTCGTAATTTATTTACATGTGCTCCTTGCCGTCTCGCAGAAATTTATCGCCGAAAAGAAAAAACGCCCCTACTTGAATAACACAAAGTGGCGAAAAGATTACCACGAACGCAACCCTTCTCTCCAGCGGGCGGCGATACGGCAATACCGCTCTCTTGCCGCAACGCGGCCTGACTGGATTGAAATCACCTGTGCTCCTCGCGGCAAGATGCGTTCAGTTGAATCAATCCGCAAGGAGATTCGGCAGGCAGTCAGCCGTCGCCTCAAGCTCTGAATTGGGCTCTCGGTGCGTGCTACAATGGCCGCAATGATTGTTGAGAAAATCAAGCAGTCGATAATGGAGGCGCTCAAAAGTCTCGGTCTCTCCATCCCCGACATTTATCTGGAGCATCCGGCCGATATCTTGCACGGAGATTATGCGAGCAATGTTGCGCTAGTACTGGCGAAATCGCAGGGCGGCAATCCACGGGAGCTTGCCGAGAAAGTTGTACGATATATCGTACAACAGCAGCTGGAGGAGGTGGAAAAAGTTGACGTGGCGGGGGCCGGTTTCATCAACTTTTTTCTCTCAAGGGATTTTTTTGCCGGTAATGTAAGGAAAATTCTCGAATCGGGGGAAGAGTGGGGAAAGAACAAGATGCTTCTTGGAAAGAAGGTAATGGTGGAATACACCGACCCGAACCCATTCAAGGAATTTCACATTGGGCATCTTATGAGTAATGCGATTGGTGAATCTATTGCGCGGCTCATTGAGTTTTCCGGCGCGGAAGTGAAGCGGGCAAGCTATCAGGGTGATGTCGGGCTTCATGTTGCAAAGGCGCTTTGGGGGAAAATGAAGAAACCAAATGTTAAATGGGGAGAGGCTTACGGATGGGGTGCTGCTAAATATGAAGAAGAGGAGGAAGCCAAAAAAGAAATTCGAGAAATTAATAAAGAAATATATGAAAGCCTCTATGGAAAAGGTAGTAAAAAAAAGGATTTATTAGAACTTTATTCTGAAGGGAAAGCCGAATCATTCAGGGAATTTGAAAAAATTTATAAAAAACTGGGAACATTTAATGAAAAAACTGGAACAGGATTTGATTATTATTATTTTGAATCTTATAGCGGAGTATATGGAAAAAGAATTGTCGAAGAACACCCAGAAGTTTTTGAACAAAGTGAGGGGGCTATAGTTTTTCGTGGGGGAAAAGAAGGACTCCATACCCGCGTGTTTCTGAATTCCGAAGGACTGCCAACCTATGAAGCAAAAGAAATCGGTCTGGCGTTTCTAAAAGAGGAGCGTCACCCGGCTGACATTTTTGTTTCCATCACGGGCAATGAGATAGTCGAGTACTTCAAGGTAGTTCTTGCCGCGCTTCGCCGCATTAACGCGAAACTCGCGGAAAAAATCGTGCATATTCCGCATGGGATGCTGCGGCTCCCGTCTGGGAAAATGTCCTCGCGCACTGGTGACATTGTTACTGCCGAGTCGCTTATCGATGAAGTTTCAAAAAGAGTGAAGGAGAAAATGAGCGAACGGGCGACGGGGAAGGAGCAGGAGACTATCGAGGCAATCGCAATTGGCGCCATCAAGTATTCCATTCTCAAGCAAGGAATGGGGAGCGATATCGTTTTTGATTTTGAAAAATCTGTTTCGTTTGAGGGCGACAGTGGTCCTTATCTTCAATACGCGGCAACGCGTGCTCACTCCATTCTTGGAAGAGCGGGAAGCGCGGATAACGTCGAGCGTGTGCCGAAAGAGGTTATTGAAATTGAACGACTCTTATATCGTTTTCCTGAAATTGTTGAGCGCGCGGCGCGGGAATACGAGCCGCACTATGTCGCCACGTTTCTCACCGAGCTTGCCGGCACGTTCAACAGCTGGTACGCAAAAGAAAAAATAATTGACGATACCCCCGAATCTCCCTACAAACTTGCACTCACCAAAGCATTTCACCAAACCATGATGAATGGTCTTTTTCTCCTTGGCATCAAAACCCCCGAGCGGATGTGAGGAGTTATAAAAAAAATGCGCCTCGAGCATAACTCGAGGTCGCAGGTTGACGCGAATATTCTTACTGAGAGATTACCAAGACGATGCCTCGTAAACTAGAACATCCGATGTTCCAGTTCCATTCTCTAAGGACGACCCGCACGATGCTTACTCAGTTGAGGCCATTTCTCGCCGTGGGCCTCCATGAGCTGCGACATTGTTTTCACTTCCCGAAACTGACTACCCGGTTGAGCGGTGAGGAGGAGGGTGCCGTTGCGGAAAAGCGAACGGTATTCACCTGCCGCATCATCCCGGCATGCCCCGCAGGGGTCGAGATTCAAGCCCTGGATGCCACTACGGCCATCAGGCTGTAGCTCTCCTGATACCGCAAGACCACCCAAACACGTGCATCTGTTCTTGCGTGCGCCACGCATGAGTCGCTTTTCAGCGCAATATTTGCGAGCCTTTTTGGAAGGCTTGGTGTTAAACGCGGCAAAAGCAAACCAGGTATACGGATAGGGACCTTGCCAGGGACTTAAGATCAGCCCGATACCAACGGCGCCGACGTAAAATCCGCGATAGTTGATGAGGTCCTTCCCCCCTTTCGTTCGGCGTCTTTCGTCTTCGTCGATGGCGAACTGACGTGCTCTTTCTGCCACCCTGACCGCGGCATCTTGGACCTGTTCAATCTTCAGACAGTTCATTGCATCCTTGACTGTCGGGTGTGGAAAGAGACGAAGCAACACCGCAAGCAGCGGGTCTTCGACTCGCTGTGAAATGGTAGTCATTGTTCGGCCCTCCCATGGCCTAATCTAATTTTTATTATATCATATATAAAAAATAAATCAAGAAAATGGGAAACCCGGGGCGAAAATTCTTGCTGGGGTAGATTTTTTGGGCGGGTTTCAAAAATGTTACAATATAAAGGTTTTTATGGACATGGAGAAACAGAAGGAAAAGAGCGAGCGGGCGAGGAGAGAAGAGGCGGTTTTGGAATTCTGGAATAAAAACAATATTTTCCAAAAATCCGAAGGGAAGAAAGCCTCTCTGGGGGAGTTTATTTTCTATGATGGCCCCCCATTCGCCACGGGATTGCCGCATTATGGGCACATACTTGCAGGCACCATTAAGGACGCTATTCCGCGCTACAAAACGATGCGAGGCTTCCGGGTGCGCCGACGCTGGGGTTGGGATTGCCACGGCCTTCCTTTGGAAAACCAGATCGAAGAGGAGCTCAATATCAAAACAAAAAAAGATATTGAAATACTTGGCGTTGGTCGTTTCAACAAAGCGGCACGCGAGAGGGTGCTTAGGTATGTCGCTGACTGGAAACGTATCGTGCCGCGGATGGGACGATTCGTGGATATGGAGCGCGATTATAAGACGATGGACACTTCCTATACCGAATCGGTGTGGTGGGCATTTAAAACGCTCTTCGACAGAAAACTCATTTACGAAGGATTTAAAGCGATGCAGTTGTGCCCGCGTTGCGGGACGACACTCTCGAATTTTGAAGTAAGCCAGGGGTATAAAGATGTTACTGATCTTGCCATCACCGTTAAATTCGAATTGCTTGACCCTATTGGAACTGGTGGAGCTGGCGATGCTCAAGTGTCCGCTTCTGATGGGGCAGGCCCCCGAACCTATCTTTTGGCGTGGACCACAACGCCGTGGACTCTGCCGGGGAACATGGCGCTTGCCGTAGCGGCCGGCGCAAGCTACGTGCTCGTGCAAATTGGCGATGAGCGGTTTATTCTGGCACGCGATCGCCTCAGAACCCTCGAGGGAGTGTACACGATTGTGACGGAGTTTTTGGGTTCTGAACTTGCGGGAAAGCGTTACCGGCCGGTATTTGATTACTTTGTCAACGAGTCGTTTGTGAATAAAGAGAATGCTTGGAAAATTTACACCGCCGATTTTGTCACCATGGCGGAAGGAACCGGCATCGTACACATTGCTCCGGCGTTCGGGGAAGACGACCTCGCGCTCGCGCAAGCGAATGCCATTCCCATTATTCATCATGTGGGAATGGATGGGGCAATGAAACCCTTTGTGCACGAACTTGCCGGTATGCAGGCAAAACCTAAAGACGACCCGACACGCATCGACGTTGAGGTACTGAAACTCTTGGCGCAAAAAAATTTCCTCTTCAAGAAGGAAAAGATTATCCACAGCTACCCGCACTGCTGGCGCTGTGAGACGCCGCTCCTTAATTACGCGGCTTCTTCGTGGTTTGTGAAAGTCACCGATTTTCGCGACAAGCTGGTTGCGGAGAACGAAAAAATTCTTTGGGTGCCGGAGGGGGTTAAAGAAGGGCGTTTCGGCAACTGGCTTCGAAACGCGCGCGACTGGGCGATTTCCCGTTCGCGTTTCTGGGGCGCTCCCATTCCGGTGTGGCGCGGCAAAAATGGTTCAGTTGTTGCCATCGGTTCTATCGCTGAACTCAAAGAGCGTGTCAGAAAATCCGGCAACCGCTATCTGGTCATGCGACATGGGGAGGCGGAGAGTAATACCAAGGACATTCTAAGCGCTCTCGCTGACACTCCGCATTCTTTGACTGAAAAGGGAAGAGAACAAGTGAGAGCCGCCGCAGAGAAACTGAAAAAAGAGAAGGTTGACCTTGTTTTTGTTTCTCCGTTTGTCCGGACGCGGCAGACTGCCGAAATAGTAATGCAGGTGCTCCAGCTTCATGACAATGCAATAAAGCTCGATGCTCGATTGCAAGAATGGAATACCGGCGAGTGGAACGGGCGCCCCATTGAGCGGTTTAAAGAGGAGTTTCCCAAAACCATTATCCGTTTTGAAAAAACACCGAAAGGAGGTGAGAATTACGCTGAAGTAAAAAAAAGAGTCGGAGCGTTCATCTATGACATTGAATCTCAATATGAAGGCAAAAGCATCCTGATTGTTACCCACGAAGCACCTGCCCTCTTGCTTTTCGCTGCGGCGCAAGGGTTAGACCCAGAGCAAAGTATTGCAATGCAAGGAGGCCGGAGTTCTATCCAGCAAGCTGAAGTACGGAATCTTGATTTTACGGCGTTTCCGCACAATGAAGAATACGAGCTTGACTTGCATCGCCCGTATATCGACGAGCTCCCTCTTTTCGATGAGGAAGGACAGCCTTTGAAGAGGGTTTCGGACGTTTTTGACTGCTGGTTCGAGTCGGGTTCTATGCCCTTTGCCTCGAATCACTACCCCTTTGAACACACTGATGTATTTGAACCGAAGCGCGGGATACTGCGTCCGGCGCGCGGTTTTCCCGCCGATTTTATTTCAGAGAGCATGGATCAGACGCGCGGCTGGTTTTATTCTCTGCTGGTTCTTTCAGTCGCTCTCTTTGGCCGTGCTCCTTATCGAAGCGTTATTACGAACGGTCTCATCCTTGGCGAGGATGGGCGCAAGATGAGCAAGCGGCTCAAGAATTATCCCGACCCGCTTGAACTTGTTGCTTCCTACGGCGCTGACGCACTGCGCTACTACCTGCTTTCCTCTCCGGTCATCCGAGGCGAAGAGCTAGTCTTCTCGGAAAAACATGTTGACGAGATAAGCAAGAAACTCATCGGGAGACTTGATAATGTGCGGGCATTTTACGCTCTCTACGCACCGGCTTCTGAGGCATCTCTTCGGGACGACAGCCCCCATATTCTCGACCGCTGGATTCTCGCACGTCTGCGGGAGCTTTCGGCCGATATAACTGAGGCCATGGAATCATACGAGCTTGACAAGGCAACGCGCCCAATCGCTCTTTTCATTGACGATCTCTCAACGTGGTATGTGCGCCGTTCTCGGGAACGTTTCAAGAGTAACGATTCTTCTGAAAAACATTTGGCGCTTGGTACCACTCGGTTTGTACTGCGCGAGCTTTCCAAACTTCTTGCTCCCTTCATGCCCTTTTTTGCTGAGGAACTTTTTATTGCAGTGAAAGAAACCCGTGACCCCGAAAGCGTTCATTTGGCTTCCTGGCCGACGTTTCAAAAAGGTTCGGGAGACGCAAAAGCCGTTGAACACATGGCCGCGGCGCGCACGGTTGTTTCGAAGGCGCTCGAAGCTCGCGCGAGAGCTTCCCTTAAAATACGACAACCGCTTTCTCGGCTTTTTCTCAAAAAAGTGCTTCCTGACCCGGCCCTTCTCCCACTCATTCTCGATGAAGTTAACGTCAAAGAAGTCGGGGTGGACGAGACCATTGCAGAAGATGTAATGCTTGTCACTGACATCACCTCCGGATTACGCGAAGAGGGGGTGGCGCGCGGCTTTATCCGTTTTGTACAAGAGCTTCGTAAAAAACACAATCTTCATCCATCCGACCCGATAAACCTTGTGGTCCAGGCGGACCAGGAAGGAAAAGAATTGCTTGAGCGCTTTTCGGAGACAATCCGACAAACCGTACACGCCTCGGCCATCTCTTTCGGAGAAGCCGCAGAGGCTGTCGTCGAAGTTGATGGGCACTCGTTTTCGATTTCTATTGTCCGCTCCCCATGAGCCATTTTCATTACGATACGGAAAGTCTCGTCCTTGGCGGCGTTCCGGTCGGTGAAAATAACCGATTTCTCACGCTCTTAACCAAAGAATTCGGTCTTGTGCGCGCTTTCGCACGCTCTGTTCGCGTAGAACGTTCGAAATTACGCTACTGCCTCCAAGACGGCTCACATGCCCGTATTTCACTCGTCCGCGGCCGCGACCTATGGAGAATCACTGGCGCTGTTTTTCTCGGTGAATTGGGAAATACCGTGCAAACGCGTGAAGCAAGACAACTTGTTGCGCGCGTCTTTCTTCTCGTCCGTCGGCTTGCCCAAGGAGAAGAGAGAAACGAACGGCTGTTTGAGGTTGTCATGGCTCTGCTTGTCTATCTTGCCCGTGAATCAGAAATTCAGAAGGAACTTTCCGCCGCCGAACAGCTTACCGTACTCCGGATTCTTGCCGCACTCGGCTATCATTCCACCCCCGAAACGTTTGGGTCAGTGCTTCACGATGCCTCTCTAGAACCTTCGGCGCTTGCTCATATACGCATGAAGGAATCTCAGGCGGTTTCTGAAATCAATATGCTTCTTAGCGCCACACAGCTCTAGTTCTATACCCCGTGAGATATCACTACGCATGTATAGTATAGGCACCTGGTTGAGATAAAAAATATCCAAAACTTCCTATGAGATATGGAGAATAATTATCTCACGGGGTATACTTTTTTCATGCCTGGAGAAGAGCGAAGCAGAATTGAGGATATGAAAAAGCGCCTCTATGTGCGCGGTGCTGAATCGTTGCGTCTTCGTCGGCGAGTGCTACATAGTCAGCAGGAGAATGTCCCCCCGACGTGGACCGAGGAGTCCCACCTTGAAAAATTTTCCGGTCCGCCGCGGGAGAGCAGTACGCTCGTTAATAGAATTTTTCTTTTCTCAGTGCTTTTTTTTGTTGTTTCAGCAGGTATTTCCGCATTTTTCTTTTTCGGGGGAGCGACCAGTGTCTCCTCGCAAAACATCGATATTGAGGTTCAAGGACCCTCGACGATTGGCGGCGGGGAAGCGCTTCAACTTGAAGTTGCGGTGACAAACAAAAATGCCGTTTCCCTTGAACTTGCCGATATCTTGGTTGAATATCCAGCCGGTACCCGCTCAGCCGAAGACCTTAAAACCCCTTTGCCGCGCACGCGAGAGTCGCTTGGCACAATACTAAGCCGCGAAAGCGTGCATAAAACATTTCAAGCGGTTCTCTTCGGAGAAGAAAATAAGCCTGCAGAAATTTCGATAACCGTTGAATATCGTTTGCAAGGTTCAAACGCCATCTTCTACAAAGAGACAAAGCACTCTATCCTGCTCTCTTCAGCACCGCTCCGGCTTTCAGTGAAGGCTCTCAAGGAAACCACCTCAGGCCAGCCGGCTGATTTTACCGTTACGGTGGAATCAAATACTACGTCCGTGCTCAAAAACATTCTTCTCGTCGCCGAGTATCCCGCCGGCTTTACCTACAAAGGGGCAGACCCGAAACCTTCGTTCGGTAATTCTGCGTGGTCGCTTGGGGATATCCCGGTGAAGGGCAAACGAAGTATCACTATTCATGGAGTCCTGAGCGGTCAAGCGGACGAAGAGCGGGTACTGCGGTTTTCCGCGGGTGTGCCAAGTGACACCGATGAGAAAACACTGATTACCGCATTTGTCACAAGTGCCAACACGATTACCATTAAACGTCCTTTTCTTTCGACCAGTATCGCGCTTAATGGCGAGGTAGGGTCAGATTTTACCGCCGCACGAGGACGCACGGTTCGCGCCGATCTTACCTGGACCAATAACACTTCTGCTGCGGTGACCGACGCAGAAATCAAAGTCACTTTTAAAGGAGCGGCGCTTGATAAGGAATCAGTGTCCCCGGACCGCGGTTTTTATCGTTCCATCGACACCACGATTCTTTGGGATAAAAATTCCGAGCCGGAACTCTCTTTCATTGAGCCCGGCCAAAGCGGCATAGTAAGCTTTACCTTCGCGCCGCTCCGGCTTGACGCGGGAGTACTTCGCAACCCAACCATTCTTATTACGGTTGATGTTTCCGGCACGCGGTCTTCTGAAGCAAACGTGCCCGAAAAAGTCACGTCCTCGGAAAGTCGCGAGATAAAAGTTGCCTCGGATCTTCTGCTCGCTTCCCAGGCAGTCTATTTTTCCGGTCCTTTCACGAATACTGGTCCTCTGCCTCCAAAGACGGAAGTTGAAACGACGTATACGATTATCTGGACACTCACGAATTCGTCGAATACCGCATCGAATGTCACGGTGACTGCCTCACTCCCGTCCTATGTTCGCTGGGTCGGCAATATAAGTCCGGCGGCTTTCCCGACAGGAGAGAACCTAGACTTCAATAAGATAGGAGGAACAGTCACTTGGTCGCTTGGCAGTGTCCCCGCGGGAGTCGGCGATACCGCTTCTCCAAAACAAATTGCATTCCAGATTGGGTTTACGCCGAGCCTAAGTCAAGTCGGGACGAGTCCCGCACTCATCGGCGACCAACGGCTTCAAGGCCTCGATCAATTTACCGATACCTTGGTCGGCGATACTCGGCCGGCGCTCACGACGCTTCTCAGAACCGACCCGACGTTCCGCAGTGAGCAAGGAATTGTGGTGAAATAACTCCTATGGCTTTATACGAAGAAAATCTGATGGATCCCGTTAGAAGTCCGCGACAAATGCACAGTGGTATGAGAAATGATTGAACCCAGGTTAAGATTGTCAGGTAAAAATTATTGTATTTATGGAGACTTCTAACGGGATGGAAAAAATTGTGTCGCTCTCAAACCCCAGTACCACAACACTCCGTGTTGGCTACGGGGCAGGGCGCCGCTCACTCTCATGGTTATGAATGGAACAATGGAGAAAATCATATCACTTTGCAAACGGAGAGGATTTGTGTTTCCCGGCTCCGAAATCTATGGAGGGCTTGCCGGCACCTGGGACTACGGGCCTTTCGGTGTCTTGCTTCAAGAAAATGTTAAACAACTGTGGTGTCATCTTTTCGTGAACTCTCGCGACGACATGTACCCACTTGATGCGGCGATTCTCATGAATCCAAAAGCATGGGAAGCTTCGGGACATGTCGCCGGGTTTGCCGACCCTATGGCAGACGGGAAAAGTTTTAATACCATGTTTAAAACCTCGATCGGCGCCGGCGCAGAAGCATCCGCAACCTATCTACGGCCTGAAACGGCTGGGGGCATTTTTTTGAATTTTAAAAATATTCTCGATTCGATGCATCCCACGTTGCCCTTTGGTATCGGGCAAATCGGCAAAGCCTTTCGCAACGAAATAGCGCCGCGTGACTTTATATTTCGCCAGCGCGAGTTTAAGCAGATGGAGGTTGAGTATTTTGTGCGCCCCGCCGAATGGGAGAAAGCGTTTGAAGAGTGGCGTTCCCTCATGCACGCATATGCCGAAGTGATTGGATTACCCAAGGGGAGTGTGCACGAGCTTGAGGTGCCGGAGAGCGAGCGCGCACATTATTCTAAGCGTACTATCGATTTTGAGTTTGAGTATCCATTTGGCCGCAAAGAGCTGTGGGGTTTGGCCTATCGCGGCGATTTCGACCTTACCGCGCATCAGTCAAGCTCCGGCGTTGACCTCTCCTGTGCGGATGAAAAGTCGGGTACTCGTTTTATCCCGCACGTTATCGAGCCTTCTTTTGGTGTTGACCGCACGATACTCGCGATACTCTCCTCGGCGTATGATGAAGACGAACTTGGCGGTGAGAAACGCGTAGTATTGCGGCTAAAATCTTCCGTAGCGCCAATCAAAGCCGCGGTATTCCCGTTGCTTAAAAATAAATCCGAACTTGTGAAAAAAGCCCGCGAGGTTTTTACGCAGCTTAAAAAAGAGATTCCGCAGATTATGTTTGACGACAACGGCAACATCGGCAAACGCTACCGGCGGCAGGATGAAATCGGCACGCCGTCCTGTATTACCGTTGATTTTGACACGCTTAAGGATGAAACAGTTACACTCCGCGACCGTGATAGCGGGCAGCAACACCGTGTACCAATAAGGGAGCTTCCAAAAACCATTCCGATTTGAGTCCTCTTCACTCAACTCACAGGAAGCCACGGCCGTGAGGCCGTGGATGAATGTGAGTTGAGACGAAGGGGGTCGGGGAAACGGTAGTTTCCTCGTGGAGGAGAACAGCCCCGCCCTTTCTTCAAGAAAGGGCGGGGCGTCAGGAACCGAGGGTTCCTGAAGTGAAGAGGCCACGACCGTAAGGTCGTGGAGCTTCACTCATGGTACGATAGCGGCATCATGGACAGAAATCGCGGCATTGTCGTGCAGATAAGCTCCGGGACCATTATGAAGAGCTTCTTACTCGCGCTTCTTTTTGCGCTCTTGTTTTTTCTGCGCGACATCGTGCTCATCGTGCTTACGGCAGTTACCATTTCTTCGGCGATTGAACCCGGGGTTGTGGCGCTTATACGGCGTCGTGTTCCGCGAATAGCCGCCGTTCTTGTGGTATATCTCTCTATCGCTCTCTTTCTGCTCGCGGTCTTTTATTTTTTGATGCCTCCTCTCTTTGCCGATCTTGCAGGTTTTTTCTCAACACTGCCGCAGTATCTTGATACCGTACAAGAGTCGAACCCGCTCGCAAATAATCCCCTCTATCCCTTTGTGAGCGATACGGTTAGCAATACCATCTCTCTCCGTGAGCTTATCGGCGGTATCGAGACATCGCTTACCAGCGCGGCCGAAGGCCTCTTTAAAACCGTAAACACGGTGTTCGGAGGACTCCTGAGTTTCGTTTTTATTATTGTCTTTTCGTTTTATTTTGCAATGCAGGAGACCGGTATTGACGACTTTTTGCGCATCGTAACACCCGCGCGTCACCACGAGTATGTACTTGGTTTGTGGCGCCGCTCGCAGAAAAAAATCGGCCTTTGGATGCAGGGACAACTGCTTCTTGCGCTTGTGGTTGGTGTCTTAGTGTATTTGGGACTTGCGATTTTAGGCGTTAAGTACGCTCTCACTCTGGCGCTCTTTGCCGCCATCATGGAGCTTATTCCTGTTTTCGGACCGATTCTTTCCGCGATACCGGCGGTTATCGTTGCTCTTGGCACGGGAGAGACTTCGCTCTGGCTTTTAGTCATCGGTCTCTATGTCATCATCCAGCAGTTTGAGAATCACCTTATCTATCCCCTTGTCGTGACGAAGGTGGTCGGGGTTCCGCCGCTCCTCGTTATTCTGGCTCTTATTGTCGGGGCCAAGCTCGCCGGGTTTCTGGGGATTATTCTCTCGGTTCCTGCGGCGGCGGTCGTGCAAGAGCTTGTGCAGGATCTTGAGCGCCGCCGACAAACACTCGGGGATGTCGCGGCGAAGTCTTGAGGCATGCCGAAACCATATTACCTCACGACGACGCTTCCCTACGTCAACGCCGATCCTCACATCGGCTTTGCGCTTGAGCTCGTGCAGGCGGATATTATCGCCCGTTACCAAGAACTTCTTGGTGAAGAAGTCTTTTTTAATACTGGCACGGATGAACATGGACTTAAGATCTACCGGAATGCCATAGCAGCCGGGAAAGACCCACAGGAGTATGTTGACGAGTATGCAGCGAAATTTAGACGCTTGCCTGAGGCCTTGGGGGTTACCACTAACCGTCGTTACCCGATTCATTTTATCCGGACGACTGATCCAAAGCATACGCAGGCGGCGCAGAAATTTTGGCGGCGGTGTTACGACAGCGGCGACATCGAGCTTAAGGATTATGAGCTGAAATATTGTGTTGGATGTGAGCTTGAAAAAAGCGACTCGGAATTGGTGAATGGCTGTTGTCCCCTGCATCCCAATCTCAAGATAGAGCTCATAAAAGAGAAAAACTATTTTTTCAAGTTTTCCAACTATCAGGGGAGGCTGTTGGATTTTTACAAAAACAACCCAGCGTTTGTCGTCCCAGATTTCCGGTTTAATGAAATAAAAGTGTTTATTGAGCGCGGATTGGGGGATTTCAGCATCTCGCGCCTTAAGGAAAAAATGCCGTGGGGGGTGCCGGTGCCCGGGGACGATACCCAGGTCATGTTTGTGTGGTTCGACGCGCTCGTGAATTACATTTCTACGCTCGGATGGCCGGAGGACGAAAAGAATTTTGAGAAATTCTGGGGCACTATGGAGAAACCGAACGGCATCCAGATGGCGGGGAAGGACCAGATACGTCAGCAGGCGGCGATGTGGCAAGCGATGCTCATGTCGGCAGGACTTCCAAACTCAAAGCAAATCGTCATTCACGGATTCATCACAAGCGGGGGACAGAAAATGAGCAAGTCGCTCGGTAACGTCATTGACCCCTTTGCTCTTGTCGAGGAATACGGCACCGACGTCGTGCGTTACTTTCTCGCGCGGCATATTAATTCCTTTGAAGATAGTGACTTTACTCTGGAGCGGTTTAAGGAAGCGTATAATGCGAATCTCGCAAATGGATTGGGAAATCTTGTCGCGCGTGTAATGGTGCTTGCAGAGACCTACCAAGTCCAAACTGTCATTTTCAAACAGCAGCGCTCACAGCCATATCAGGGAGCATTTGAACGCTATGAGATCAATCGAGTAATAGACACGATCTGGGAAGATATTCAGCGGACTGACCAGCGTATTGCGCGCGAGAAACCATTTGAGATTGTGAAATCCGATCTGTCAGAAGGAAAACTACTCATTCAAGTATATGTTCAAGAACTTGCCGCAATTGCCGATGCTTTAACTCCATTCATGCCGACTACAAGCGAAAAGATACTAAAGGCTATTCGAGAAAATAGAAAACCGGAAAATCTGTTTCCTCGCAAAGACTAACGATGAAGTATTTCGACGCACACACCCATGTGCATTTTGCCGCGTTTGATGAGGACCGGGAGGAGGTGTTCGCGCGGGCGCGGGAAGCCGAAGTGGGTATGCTTCTCGTCGGCACGCAGAAAGATACCTCGGCCTCGGCAGCGGCTACCGCCGAGGCGCACGAGGGGGTATGGGCTGCCGTCGGACTTCATCCCATTCACACCGACAAGTCGTTCCATGATGCGAAAGAGATGGGAGAGGGAGGAAAAGCATTTACCTCGCGAGGCGAATCGTTTGATATATCAAATTATGAGAAGCTCGCCGGGCATCCCAAGGTGGTGGCGATAGGGGAGTGTGGGCTCGATTATTATCGTCTGGATGCCGATACCAAAAAACAACAGAAAGAGACATTCATTGCACAAATAGAGCTTGCGAATCGCTTACAAAAGCCCTTGATGCTCCACATTCGTGAAGCCTATAAGGATGCGCTTGAAATTCTGCGTACCCATGCAAAGGTGCGGGGGAACGTGCATTTTTTCGCCGGTACGTGGGAAGAGGCAAAAACATTCCTTGACCTTGGCTTCACGCTCTCATTCACCGGCGTTATTACTTTTACGCACGATTATGACGAAGTTGTCCGGAATGCCCCACTTGAGATGCTCCTTTCGGAGACCGATGCTCCTTATGTTGCCCCCACTCCATTTCGGGGGAAACGCAACGAACCGCTATATGTGCGGGAAGTTGTTGCCCAGATTGCGCGTATCCGGGGAGAGGATGAGGGGAAAGTGAAGGAGGCACTTCTTACTAACGCGAAGCGGGTATTTGCACTTCCTTAGCGAGACGTGTTAGTCTTTTCATCACTGTGGCAAAGGAAAAAGCAGTCAAAGAAGAAGGTGGCGAGCCGAGGGTCTACGAGCTCGGTTTTTTACTGCTCCCGACTATTCTTGAGGGAGATATTGCCATGAATGTCGCGCGTCTCAAGGAGGGATTTGAGAAAGAGGGCGGGGTATTTATTTCCGAGGAATTTCCAAAAAAAGTTGGGCTTGCCTACTCAATAGTAAAAGAAGCGGAGGGCAAACGAGTACCCTTCACGAGTGCTTATTTCGGATCCGTGAAGTACGAACTTTCTCCTGAGACGGTTTCTTCTCTCTATAGTGCTCTTGAGAAAGAATCGGCGCTCTTGCGCTTTCTATTGATTGAAACAGTTCGTGAGAGCGCTATACCAATGCGCCGTCCGGTGTTTGCACGGCCGGACAGTATTCGGACGCTTGAGAAGCACCCGGCTAAAGCGGAAAAGACTGTTATGAGTGAGGAGGAAATCGATAGAACCATCGAAGAATTGATGGTAGAGTAAATCAAGGAGCATGGCGACTATAATTTACCTACCCAGCCGTAATTTTGAATATCGAAATTACAATCACCAAAATTACGGCTGGATGTAAGAGCTTCTAAGCTCGCTATGCTCACTAAGAATCTCTAACACATGTATCTCAACAAAGCGTTTGTTATAGGCAATCTGACGCGCGACCCCGAACTTCGCTCTCTGCCGTCTGGCGTACAAGTTGCTTCCTTCGGCGTTGCGACGAATCGCGTGTGGAAGAACAAGGAGGGTGCGAAGCAGGAGAGCACGGAATTCCACAATATCGTCGTGTTCGGACGCCAGGCCGAAATTGTTTCTCAGTATTTAAAAAAAGGCAGCTCGGTCTTGATTGAAGGGAGGCTTCAGACGCGCAGTTGGGATTCCGAGGGAGTCAAAAAATATCGTACTGAAATTGTCGCTGACCGCGTACAGTTCGGTCCTCGCGGGGGTGGCGGAGGTAACGCTCCATCGGCCAGTGAGAGCAAGAAAGAGGAGGGGGGAGCGATTGACACCATCGAGTATCCGGAAGAGAATATCAATCCGGACGACATTCCATTCTAAAAAATTCGAAGCACGAATATCGAAATTCGAAAACTATGGCACAAAAATCACAGAGCGATTATTTTGCGGCAAAAAACATACAGTACATCGACTACAAGGACGTCGAGACGCTGAAGCGATTTCTGAACCCCCACGGCCGCATTATGGCGCGGCGCCGCACCGGTATTTCGGCAAAACATCAG
>MFLV01000010.1 GCA_001781435.1 Candidatus Kaiserbacteria bacterium RIFCSPLOWO2_01_FULL_51_21 | reverse complement strand
GCAAACGGGCCAGTAGTTCAGTGGTAGAATGCCTCATTTGCAATGAGGAGGTCCGGGGTTCGATCCCCCGCTGGTCCAAAATTGACAATTAAATCCATGAACGAATTTCAGCTTTTTGCACAGCCTTGGTGGATAAATCTCTTCATTATTATCCCATTCGCCGTGTATTATTTCTGGCGAAAAGATGGACTCGTCATTTCAAAGTTCGTTCTTATTGTTTGTGCTTTATTTGGAATTGCTTTCGGGTTTGTTGAAGCTTCAGTTGTAATTTACCTTCGTGCCGCGGTGGGACTTCTTCCTGGGTATGGCGGCACGCTTTCTGACGTTGCCAGACTTTCAGCTGACATGTACCAGCAGGCTGGAATTCTTAGTCAATTGCCTAAGAGTTTGTTGGCAGTAGAATTTTTTCGGGAAGCCGCTACCATGATTATATTGCTTAGCATCGCTCTTGTAGCCGTTAAATCTTTGCGGGAGCGTTTAGCAATATTTCTCTGGACTTTCGCTGTTTGGGATATCTCCTACTACATTGGTTTGTGGGCAACAGTTCGTTGGCCCTCATCACCGTTAACTCCCGACGTTCTTTTCTTAATTCCGGTTCCGTGGTTTTCCCAAGTGTGGTTTCCCCTGCTTATAAGCACTCTCATCGTGGTGGCCGTTGTCACTATAAGAAAAGACATCAAGAATTCTTTTTAGTTTGAATTTGCTCTCTACTGCGCCGAAAGTTTTTGGCTATTTCAACCGCAGACACCAAAAATTACGCCACGAACAGGGTCTTGACGTCTAGCTAGAATCTGGTATAATTAAAAAATAAATCAGCATACTGCCTCCGCAAGGGGGCGCGGGTGCTGTTTTTGTTTGGGCTTGTAGCCCGTAGGTCGAACTTTTACAAGTGAATTAATTACGCACAACCATGTTGATTATTTTTTTGATCGGCATGGCGGAAATGGTCTTGTCTACTCTTTGGACAAAATACGTCCAGGAGAAGAGCGTCGTCGGCTCTACGGCAGTAACGATGGTCCACGTGTTCGTCTGGTATTACGTGCTCCGCACGGTCATTGACCAGATAGACAACATTGGCATTGTGGTTGCCTACGCGCTCGGCTGCGGCATCGGCAATGTTGCCGCGCACTATTTCGGGGAATACTCGAAAAAGAAGCTGGCAATCCGCCGGCGCAAGAAGTCAAAGACTACTCAAGACGGCGTATCCATTCCCGCTGTGCCTAACTTACTCGCTCATGAATCACATTAACCGTGACGAGCCTCTAAGTTCTTAGACCCCTCTTTGCAAGTTCGCAAAGAGGGGTCTGAGCGTATAAAACTCAACTCGTCCTATCCCCGCCGCAAGCGGATAGATTAAAAAGGGCCAAAAAACAAGCACCCGGCTCGGAAATTACTCCAGCCGGGTGTCACTGCTATCGAGATGGCGCTAAAAATTTCCGAAACCTCCGAAACCTGTTACGCAATTTTCGCCTCCTTTTCTTTTCTTTTTGCTGCTTGTCAGAGACGAACTTGCGTGCCTCTCGGTCTCGCTTACACTCTTCGAGGTATTCTTCAACGAGAGGATCATTAGACTTCTCGTCTTTTTTCATCGGCCGTCCCCTGGTTCTGCCTCTTCTTATTATATAAACCGTTTTCTCTCTTTATACAATGGGTAGTCTGTGCGTTTAGATACAGAGTCGCGGAATTTTGCTGGCTATAGTATATTCGTATGGATGGATCCCGTTAGAGGTCGCGGACCCGCAACAACTGTCGCTATGAATAAGGTCGAATACATTCAATCTAATTCTATAAGTAGGAACGTGCTTCTTTGGGTGCGCGTCCTACCTCTAACGGGATGGAAGGTATTCACATAGTCCTCAAGGCCGAAACACTGGGAATATTTTTTGGTATTCCCGTGACAAACGCACTCATAACGACTGTGGTCGTTTCCTTGCTTGTCGCCGGCGCCGCAATTCTAGCGGGACGGCGTCTTCGCCTTATACCCGGACGTATCCAGATGCTTTGGGAAATGGTTGTCGGCGACGTTTACGAATATGTAGCCGGGGTGCTCGAAAGTCACGATTTGGCGAAGCGCTATTTTCCCCTCATCGCAAGTATTTTTATTGTCATCCTTTTCGGCAATCTTTTGGCGTTCCTGCCGGGATTCGGGAGCGTCGGCTTCTATCATGCCGAAGGGGGAAAAGAGGTCTTTGTGCCGCTCCTTCGAGCGACAGCGACTGACCTTAACTTCACGCTTGCCTTGGCAATCGTGGCGTTTATCATGATCGAGTTTGCCGGGGTCGCGGTGCTCGGCGTCTTGAAGTACGGTTCTAAATTTGTTAATCTGAAATCACCGATCGGGTTTGCGATCGGCGTCATCGACCTCTTTTCGGAGATTGCCCGGCTTTTTTCCTTTTCATTTCGGCTGTTCGGCAACATTTTTGCGGGGGAAGTGATGCTCGGGCTTCTCGCGGCGCTTATCCCGATCGTGCTGCCGGTGCCGCTCATGGCGTTTGAAGTGGCGGTTGGCGTGATACAAGCGGCGATTTTTGCCCTTCTCACGCTCTTCTTCATCAAGATAGCGGTTACCGAAATGCACTAACCTCATGCGCAGTATTTATTAGCTTATTTTATTAACGTTTTATATGGACATTGAAGCGGCAAAGACACTCGGTATGGCGCTCGCCGTCGGGCTTGGGGTCATCGGACCGGGCATCGGCATCGGCATCATTGTCGGCCACGCCCTCGAGGCGATGGGTCGAAATCCCGAAGCGTCCGGCAAAGTGACGGCAACGATGTTTATCGGCATCGCGTTCACCGAAGCACTCGCTATCTTCGCACTGGTCATTGGTTTCCTGGTCAAATTCACTTAAGGCTTCTTCTTCGCGCTCATGGATCCCGTTAGAGGTCGCGGACCCACAACATTTGTCGCTATGACTAAGGTCGAATACATTCAACCTAACTCTGCAGTAGGAACGCGCTCTCTTAGGTGCGCGTCCTACCTCTAACGGGATGGAGCAGATTATCGGCGTCTTCGGCATTGATTGGCGGCTTTTGGCGTTTCAAATCGTCAACTTTGTCATTTTGCTTTTGCTTCTGAAGCGCTTTCTCTATAAGCCTGTATTCAAACTCATTGACGAGCGCCGGGGGAACATAGCTGAAGGAGTGCGTAATGCTGAGGCGGCCAAAATACAGCTAGGGGAAGCGCAGTCGGATGCGGCAGAGAAGCGCAACCGCGCAATTCGCGAGGCAGACGCCCTTGTCGAGGAAGGAAAGAGGCATGGGGCAAAACAGAGAGAGGAAATTGTCGCAGAGGCAGAAAAAGAGCATCGCGCCCTTACTGCCGCCGCCGAGCACGAAGCGAGCCTTCTTAAAAAGAAAGCGCTCGAGGAAAGCCATGAGGAGATTGCGCGTCTTGCTGTTTTGGCGGCGGAAAAAATCATTCGCAAATCAGCATGAGACCTACCTATTATGCACAAGCACTCGCGGGGGTTTTAGCGGGCAAAGAAGAGAGGGATCTCAAAGGCATACTGGTGCGTTTGAAGGAGGTTTTGAGGCTTCGCGGACATCAGAAATTGCTTCCGGCAATTATGCGCGCATGTACTCTTGAACTCATAAAGAGAGAAAGGGCAAGTATCGTAACAATGCGAACGGTAAGCGGCGCTTCACAAAAAGAAATACTTGAGCAGTATGGAGAGATGCTTCCAAAAGAGTATACTCTGCGCGCGGTAGCCGACCCAACCCTTGCTTCGGGGTTTGTGCTTGAAACACAACATCGCCGAATAGACGCAAGCGGAAAGCGCGCGCTCCGAGAGCTCTATCAAAAAATTCTTGTGCAGTAACCAGGATGCAAACCATTGTTGAAAAAATAAAAAAAGAGCTCGAGGCGTTTCAGCCACAGCCGATTGAAGAAGAAGTCGGCACCGTTATTTCTGTTGGGGACGGGGTTGCTACCATTGAAGGGCTTGGGAAGGCAGGCATGATGGAGATGATTCAATTTGACGAGTCGAGTGGCAAGAGTCTGGAATCGGCGCTTGCGCAAAAAGAGACGCTTTTTGGCATGCTTTTGAATCTCGAGGAAGAGACGGTGAAGGCCGTTATTTTAGGCGAAGGCTCCCGAGTCACCGAAGGAATGAAAGTGAAGCGCCTTGGGAGGGTGCTTTCAATTCCTGTTTCCGATGGGATGCTTGGTCGCGTTGTCTCCGCGCTTGGCGAGCCCCTGGACGGAAAAGGGGACATCGCAGAGGGGGTTGAGCGGCCGCTTGAGCGTATTGCCTACGGGGTTATTGATCGCGCTCCCGTTAATACGCCGCTCCAGACCGGCATCAAGGCAATTGACGCGACCATCCCCATAGGTCGCGGGCAGCGCGAACTCATCATCGGAGACCGCGGTACAGGGAAAACGACGATCACAATCGATACCATTCTCAATCAAAAATCCATACCGGAAGCCACACGCCCTATTTGCATCTATGTTGCCATTGGGCAGAAGGAGTCAAAGACGGCTCGCTTGGTGCATGAACTTGCAACACGCGGAGCGCTTTCATACTCAATCATCGTTACCGCTTCCGCGGCAGAAAGTGCCGCTCTGCAGTTTCTCGCTCCCTTCGCCGGTGCGACCATTGGAGAATACTTTATGGAAAAAGGAAAGGATGCTTTGGTGATTTATGACGACCTCTCCAAACACGCGGTTGCATATCGGCAGCTCTCCCTTCTTCTGCGCCGTCCGCCGGGACGCGAAGCGTATCCGGGCGATATTTTTTATCTCCATTCACGGCTTCTGGAGCGGGCGGCAAAACTTTCTCCAGAGCGAGGCGGCGGATCTCTCACCGCGCTTCCGATTATTGAGACACAGGAGGGCGACGTCTCCGCCTACATCCCGACGAACGTTATTTCAATCACGGATGGCCAGATTTTCCTCGACACCGATCTTTTCAACAAGGGAATGAAACCGGCGTTAAACATCGGTATCTCGGTGTCACGTGTCGGTTCCGCCGCGCAAACCAAGGCGATGAAAAAAGTCGCCGGCCGTATCAAACTCGAGCTTGCGCAATTCCGCGAACTCGAAGCTTTTATGCAATTTTCGAGCGACCTCGACGCGCAAACGCGCGAGCGCATCGAAAAGGGCGAGCGGCTCTCGGCGCTTCTGACGCAAAATAAATACGAGCCGCTTCCCTTGGCCCAGCAAGTCGCCTCCATCTACGCGGGCGTCAACGGCTTTTTCGACAAAACACCACTTCTCAAAATTTCCGAAACGGAAAAACGATTGCTCACTTATCTTGAGAACAATCACGCAAAAGTGCTTCAGAAAATTGCTGAAACAGGGGATTTGGCGGCAGATACAGAAACAGAACTCAAGCAAGCTATTGAATCCTTTTTTAAAGCGATGGCGTAATCCAGTACTAACGTGCAATCAAAAGCAATCAAAAGCAAAATTCGGGCAGTTGGAAAAACTCAGCAAGTCGCGAAGGCGATGGAAGCGGTTTCGGCGGTGAAGATGCGCAAAGCGCAAGAGAAAGCTCTTATCGCACGCCCCTTTGCACTCTCGGCGCTTTCTATTCTCACTCGGATTTCCGGTGCCACTGATCTTCGAGAACACGATTTCATTAAATCACGTGAGGTTCAACGTACTCTCATGATTGTTATGACAAGCGACCGCGGGCTTGCGGGGAGTCTCAACAGCGCCGTACTCGGGCGGGCCGTTTCAGCTCTTGCGGAGCGCGGGAGAACAAAAGAAACGGTTGGCGTTATCGCGCTCGGCCGGAAAGCGAGCGATTATTTCCACAAGCGCGGCTGGAATATGGTTCTTGCGCGGGAGCGCATGGAAGATTTTCCCGCTTTAGCCGGGCTTGAAACAGTCGCGAGTCAAGCCCTTGAGCTCTACAAAAAAAGAGAGTTTGATGAAGTGCTTCTTTGCTACACCAACTTTCTTTCGACGTTCCGGCAGGAGGCGGTGGTGCGTAAAATCTTGCCGCTTGATATGCAGGCGCTTCGTGAGGTCGTCGGAGGCATTGTCCCCGTTAAAGGAAAGTTCTCGGATTTATATACATCGGCCCCATACCGTGAAAGTGAAGTGTATACGCTCGAACCCTCGCCAGAAGATATTTTTGAGAATCTGACTTCCTACCTGGTTTCTATTTTTCTCTATCATGGCGCTTTGGAAGCGAAGGCATCAGAATTTTCTGCGCGCATGGTTGCGATGAAAAATGCGGGAGATAAGGCTGAGGACATGGGCAAATCTTTGAATCGACAATTCAATCGGGCGCGCCAAGCGGCAATTACTAAAGAAGTTTCGGAAATTATCGGCGGAACGCTTATTGAAATATGAATATGAAAGACGGCATTATCAAGCAAGTTATCGGACCGGTCGTGGATGTGTATTTCGAAAACGGCGTGCCGCCGATTCGAACTGCCCTTACTTGCGAGAACGATGGACAGCGTATGGTGCTTGAAGTGGCCCAGCATCTCGGGCTTGACCGCGTTCGGGCGATTTCTCTCTCCGACACCGCAGGGCTTTCGCGCGGCATCTTGGTGAAAAATACTGGTGCACCAATTAGCGTTCCGGTCGGCGAAAAAACTCTCGGGCGGCTTTTCACGGTGCTTGGGGAGACAACGGACGGCAAAGAAGAAATTCCTGCGGGGACGCCACGCCTGCCGATTCATCGGAAAGCGCCAACCTTTAAAGAGCAAAAGACAAAAACAGAGGTATTTGAAACCGGCATTAAAGCGATCGATCTCATTTCGCCCTTCATCAAAGGCGGAAAGGTCGGGCTTTTCGGCGGTGCGGGAGTGGGGAAGACCGTGCTTATTCAGGAACTCATCCGTAATGTCGCAACGAATCACGGCGGCTATTCGGTATTCGCGGGAGTCGGTGAGCGCGTGCGTGAGGGAAATGAGCTCTATCGAGAGATGACCGAGTCCGGAGTTCTGGCAAAAACTGCGCTGGTGTTCGGGCAGATGAACGAAGTACCGGGGGCCCGTGCCCGAGTCGGCCTCACGGGACTTACCATGGCGGAATACTTTCGCGACTCAATGGGCAAGGATGTTCTTTTTTTCATGGACAATGTGTTCCGCTTTATTCAGGCAGGTTCTGAAGTCTCCGCGCTTCTCGGTCGCGTACCGGGCGCGGTGGGCTACCAGCCGACGCTTGCGGAGGAAATGGGACAGATGCAGGAGCGCATCACCTCAACCGATAAAGGCTCTATTACCTCGGTACAGGCGGTCTATGTGCCGGCGGACGATCTCACCGACCCGGCGCCCGCGACTACCTTCGCCCACCTCGATTCAACGGTGGTGCTCTCTCGCCAGCTTGCTTCTATCGGTATCTATCCGGCCATTGACCCGCTCGCCTCTGGCTCGAGTGCCCTTGACCCTTCAATTGTAGGGGAAGAACACTACACCGTTGCAAACGAAACTAAAAAAGTGCTTCAGCGATATAAAGACCTTCAAGACATTATCGCGATTCTCGGCATTGAAGAGCTCTCGGATGAGGACAAGCTCATCGTGAACCGTGCCCGCAAGCTCCAGCGCTTTCTCTCCCAGCCGTTTTTCGTCGGCGAACCATTTACCGGCATCAAAGGCGTCTCGGTGTCGCTTGCGGATACCGTGCGAGGCTTCAAGGAGATTCTTGACGGCAAACACGATGAAAAAGGCGAGCAGGACTTTTATCTGAAAGGAGGCATTGAAACGCTCGGGAAATAATTTATTACGATATATCGTAATAATTTAAAAACCTATGACTTTTTCGCTCACAATCACGACGCTCTCTGACGTGCTTTTTCACGGCGATGCGAAATCGGTAACGCTTCCCGGCTCTGCGGGGGAGCTCACCGTGCTTGCTAAACATATGCCACTTGTAACGCCGCTTCGGCAGGGAACGATTACCGTTCGCACTGAAGGAGGCGAAGAAAATTTTTCCGTCGAAAAAGGGATTCTCGAAGTCTCCCGCGAAAAAGTCACCGTACTTTTGTAAACGCAAAAAGTTTTTGTTTTTTCCGCCCGCGGCGCTAAAAACGCCACGGTGAGTTATACACAGTTTTCTTTGACAAGGCGTCAAATACTATTGCATTCTCGCGAGATGGTTTTATACTCAATTGCAGCGGAGCTTTTCCGCGACCTTGCACAAGAAGGGGTGTCATGAGATGGAAAAACCTGCTCTTGAGGTTGCGGAAAGCGCAGCCGGAATTGTTCCAACGGTGGAGTACGGAGGAGTCCGCATCTCTACTGACCTCCACGATTGCCGCGGGCCTATAACGATCGCAGAAGGTGCTATCACGGCCTTTGTCGAGGCGCTTCGGGCGTCCGGCGTGAACGTCCAGTATTTCGGCTTTAAGCCCTATCCGGACGACACGACGAACCTCCACGCAGACCTTGGCGAATCGCATTGCTCTGGCGGCACTTACCTCAAGCGTCGCCAGGTGCACTACGAAGTTGTCATGTGCTTCGAAAGCCGCGACAACACCGACTTGGCTCGGGCTGCCGATCGGGAGCTCCAACGCGTGTTCAACGGCACTCTGGCCGAAAGGTACGAGATGCCATGGAGGTCGCCTTAGGGTTTCCTCCACCGTTCTTCACGGAAGCGTCGTCCTTCGGGCCGACGCTTCTACCTTTTGTAATTTTATGTAAGAGTAAGGATGCTTTGCGCGCGTCTGGGATCGAACCAGAGACCTTACGCGTGTGAAGCGTACGCTCTAACCGACTGAGCTACGCGCGCGGCACGATTATAGTACCTGCCTGCTGGCAGGCAGGCAACGGGGCAGGCACGATTTGGGATTCACTCTGGCTTCGGGGTGTAGTACAGCGGCAGTATACACGATTCGGGTTCGTGAGACGGGAGTTCGATTCTCCCCACCCCGAAGGCGGAGTGAATCGGAAGCATGGGGTGCTTCCGTGGAATTCGCGAGCAGCGAATTGTAAGATCCGAGTTCGATTCTCGGCGCCCCGAATATGAAGTGAACCGGATGTGCCCCGCACATCCGTGGAAATTTCGATAAGAAATTTGTGAGACGGGAGTTCGATTCTCCCCACCCCGAAAATGGAATAAATCGGAAGTGCTCAGCACTTCCGTGGAATTTGTGAGCAACAAATTGTGAGACCGAGTTCGATTTTTGGCGCCCCGATTAGTTCAGGATTTTTTTTCGAGCATCGGTCTGACCTTCTTTAAGATTTCGTCCGGCGCGAAGTTCGATTTGATGAGGAAGTCGGCGGCACCAAGTTCCATTGCGCGGTTGATTTCTTCACGCTGACCGAGGTTGCTTAGTATGACAACCGGAATATCTTTGATGGCCGGTTCTTGCTTGGCAATGCTCAAGAATTCGAACCCGTCCATTCCGGGAAGCAGGAGGTCGAGCAAAATAAGCGTTGGCTGTGATTCACGGACAAGCCGGAGTCCCTCTTCTCCGTCGTAAGAGGTTTTTACCGACAGTTTTTCTGAAGTAAGTTTTTTCTTGAGAAGTTCCTGAAGAAAACGGTCGTCCTCGATAAGCACAATATCGGTTTTTGATTGAGTCTCCCCTCCCTCTAATGGAGAGGGTGGCGGCGCCTCATGAGTTTTTTGCCGACGATGAGTAGAGCGGCGTGGCAGACCAAGGACCTCTTCCACTTTTGCCAGCACTTCGTCCGGCGTGAAGTTTGCTTTTACCAAGTAATCGCGGGCGCCAAGAGCAAGGATCTTCTCAACCTCCATCTCGTTTCCAGAGTTAGAGACGACAAGAACCGGCGTTTTGTTGCCTTCTTTCTGGAGTGACTCTAGGACTTCAATTCCATTTTTTGCGGGCAAAAGAAAATCTAAAAGCACGAGGTCCGGATGCCACTCTTTTATGAGCCTCAGACCCTCCTCCCCGTCCACAGCCGCTCGGACATCGTATCCCGCACCTCCGAGATGGGTTTGCATAAGGTCGAGAAGCGTCGTCTCGTCTTCAACAATGAGAATTTTTTTTGCCATACGTTTCTCTATAAAGAGGCTTTAAATTCAGACGGAGAGACAATAATATCCTTCGGGGCACTTTGCGGCAGATAACCGAATTTCTCCGCAATATCAAAAAGATGCTCGATGGCGACGACGTCTCGGTCGCTCCAATTTACCGGCAGAAATGCCGTCATTTCGTTACGGACAATTTGTTTTGCAGTCTCAGAAGTCAAATTATTTCGCTCCAAGTATTCCTTGATGGACGGGTTTGTATCTTCGGTCATGACTTCCGGGCGTGTGCGCATAAGTTCAATGGTTTCAAAATAGGCGTCGAAAAAGCGCCTCGCAGTATCACGGTTCTGAGGTTGTTCATACCAGTCTGCAAATACGGTATGAAAGATAAAAGGGTGAGGGAGGCCTCCTTCATTGGTCTCCCAAAGCTTTTCAAGTTTAGCGATGCTTGCATATTGGCCGGAAGCGAAAAGTCCCGCAGCGCCAGGGTAGGAAACAAGTGTGGCATCTACCTCGCCCTCAGCAAGAAGCGCGATCATTTCCGGAATTGAGCCATACGCGCTTAAGAGGTCGCGATCCGGGTCGATGCCGGCTGACCGGAAAATTATCGCAATTGATTTATAGGCATCAACGACTTTCGGCAATATCCCGACTTTTTTGCCCTTGAGATCAGAGAGGGTAGCGATAGAGGAATCCGTACGTACGGCAATCGAATAGGGCATATACGTTAGAGGAGCGAGAATTTTCATCGGGCGTCCTTCGAGAGTAAGGCGCGCCGCACTTAATGGTGACATAATGAGTATCCCCTCAAGTTCACCGCTAAATTCCTGCCGCTCGAGCTCGGTTGGATTAAGTGCAATTGGTTCCACGTCAAGACCATGTTTTCGGTCAATGCCGTAAAACTTCATTATCTTGATAACGATCTCAGCGGAAGCGCCGATTGCGGTCGGATAGGTGAGCTTGGTGAGCGATTGTGTTGACTGCCAATACGTGTAGCCACCAAAAGCTATCAAAAGAGCTACAGCAAGAAGAACGAGATTTCTTTTCATCGGCGATTGCATGCAGGTAACACTTGTAACAACAGTATACTCCCACACTATGGGGAAATAATAGTCGTTTGCCCACACAAGTAGACTCTATCCCAGAGTTATTGTAAGTTGTTGATTGTCAGTTCGGGCCTATAGTTTAGTGGCAGAACACGGCATTCGCATTGCCGAAACGGCGGTCCGATTCCGCCTAGGTCCAAAAAGAAGTACAATAGTTAGGCATGAGAAACGAAACACTTACCCTTTCCTATTTTACCCGCAATATGGGTATCATTATCGGCCTGGTGCTCATCTGGCGAGGTATTTGGTATGTTCTCGATGCATTCGATATGGCATTTCTCGGAGGTAGTCATATTTGGACTGCCCTTGGCGGAATCATAATAGGACTTCTGATTTTGTATTTGCCCGACCACGATTTAAAAGAAATTCAGAAATTGTAGAGCGGGCCTGTGGTATAGCAGTAACACGCGTCCATGGCATGGACGAGTCCGGGGTGCGACTCCCCGCAGGTCCACTAGGGTTCTCAAGCAAAGCTTGGGGTGTGGGGAGTCGCAGGTCGCAGGAGTTCGGCTTCGAGGCGCTGTCGCGAGGCGCGCGAGCACGCGCGAACTTGTGACCGGCTCCCATAGGTCCATCGCACAAAGACCGTTGTTTCCATTGGTTTCTGAGTGGAGTATACTTTCAATATGGATCCCATGATGTTCGGACCAAAACCAAGCTCGCCGCCGACGCCCCTAACGATCCACTATTACGGCGACATCGTGCGGGCGCTCCTGCTTGCCGCCGGAGCGATTGTTCTCGTATTCAGCCCCTCGCATCCGGAGCTTATGCCTCTGGGGACGCTCCCGGTCGTCATCGTTATTCTTCTCTCGGTGCTTCTTGCGGGGCTCACCAGCCCAAAGCAAATAGGCGTCATGTTTGCCAATGCGGCGGTCTCCGCACTCGGTATTGTCTTTTTTGAATACATTGCCATTGTCCATTATCAGAACGTGCACGATATCTCGAATATCGTTTTTATTCTGCAACAGCTTATCGCGGTTATTTTTTTCTTTGCGCTCTATTACGCCAGTAAGTCGATTCGCGGCAGGGTAGCGCCGTAAGTGCATGAATCCCGTTAGAGGTCGCGGAGCCCAGAACAGCTGTTGCTATGACTAAGGTCGAATACATTCAACCTAACTCTGCAGTAGGAACGTGCCCTCTTGGGTGCGCGTCCTACCTCTAACGGGATGGAGAAAAAGAAAGTTCTGGTATTACTCGGTCATTCTGATACGGAGACGCTCACCGGAGAAATTGCCAACGCCTATGAAGAAGGAGCGCGTGCGGCTGGGCACGAGGTGCGGCGCATCAATATCGGGGAGTTACACTTTGACCCCATTCTCCATAAAGGCTACAAGGTTATCCAAGAACTTGAGCCGGATCTCATCAGAGTGCAGGAAGACATTAAATGGTGTGACCACCTTGTCATTTTATATCCGAACTGGTGGAGCTCCATGCCGGCGCTTCTCAAAGGACTTTTTGACCGTATGTGGCTTCCCGGTTTTTCCTTTCGCTATTACAAAGAGGGGATCGGGAGACGTCTGCATTTATGGAAGCGGATGATGGCGAAAAAGACAGCCCGGGTCATCGTTACCTCGGGTGCCCGTCCATTTTTCATCTGGCTTTTTGTCGGCGATTATACGAATGAGATTGCCCGCGGCGTCTTATGGTTTGTCGGTTTTGACGTTGAGGTTACGCTTCTCGGCCCTTCCGAAAATATTTCGCCTCGGAAAAAAAGCCGCTGGCTTCTAAAAATGCACCGGCTTGGAGAACGGGCAAAATAGCTGATTGCGTCTTCAGGCAATTTTCGCTATCGTCAGAGAAACACATGGCGTCCTTGCCAAATGTAGCGATTATCGAACTTGGCTCCCAATACACGCTCCTCATCGAGCGGACATTGCGGGAGCTTGGGGTGCGCTCGGTGATACTCGATTCCAGAAACGCCGCGAGCTGGCTCAAGAAAAATCCGCTCAAAGCAGTGATTCTCTCCGGCGGGGCATCGAGCGTCTACAACAGCGATGCGCCGCAGCCGCCTGCCGAAGTGCTGTCCCTCATGCGGCAGGACGGTCAGCCGATTGCTCTCCTTGGCATTTGCTACGGCATGCAGTGGCTGGCACATCGCCTTGGAGGTGAAGTAAAGGCAGTGCTCGGCAACCGCGAATACGGCGAAGCGGAAATAAATCTTGATGAGAGAGGCCATCTCTTCTTTGCCGATACGCCAAGACGTCAGAGGGTTTGGATGAGTCACGGCGATTCCGTCATCTCGGTTCCTGAAGGCTTCAGTATTCTTGGACACACGGATACCGGAACTATCGCCGCAATGGCGAGGGGCGCTATGTTGGGCGTTCAATTCCATCCCGAAGTGACCCATACGCCATACGGCAAGACAATGCTCACGAATTTCTTGCGACTTGCAGGATGCGAGAACGACTGGATGCCGTCCTCGATAATTTCTTCGATTCGGGAAGATGTGTCGGCTCGACTTCCAAACGGACGGGTAATCTTCGGCTTCAGCGGAGGCGTTGACTCAACGACGGTCTCGGCAATCCTTGCGCCGGTGCTGAAAGAGCGGCTGCTTGCGGTTACTCTCGACGGAGGACAGCTCCGCGAAGGAGAGCTCGATGAGATTAAGAAGCACGCAGCCGATGCGGGAGTGAATCTCAAAGTCATGGACGCTCGTCAAGAATTCCAGAGTGCGATGGCGGGCGTAATCGACTCGGAGGAGAAACGCAGTCGTTTCAAAAAGGTCTATGTGTCTCTTTTCGTGCGGGCGGCCCAAGATTTCGGTGCAACGGCGGTGCTTCAAGGCACGCTTGCCACGGACCGTATCGAGTCCGGAGCGACCGGAGGCGCTCTCATTAAGTCCCACCACAACGTGGGACTCGACATGGGCGATTTATTGCAGCTACACCCGGTCGATTGCCTTTTCAAGTACGAAGTTCAGGCTCTTGCAAGAGAGGTTGGACTGCCGGAAAGCGTTTCAAATCGCCAGCCGTTCCCGGGCCCGGGACTCTTTCTGCGAGTCGTTGGGGTTCCGGCGACTCCGGAGAAGCTTGCTATCGTCCGCTTCGCGGATGCGCGGGTACGAGAGATTCTCATGCGACACGGCGTCTATGATCGGCTCTCGCAACTCATCGTGGCCTACTTGGGTGTAAACACCGTCGGGGTCAAGGGCGATGCCCGCGTCTACGGGGGCGCTATCGTCGTTCGAGCAGTCGAAACTATCGACTTCATGACGGCTCGGGGTATTCACTTCTCAGATGAGATTGAAGACGAGATATCGACAACACTCACACGCCATCCGGAGATTGTGCGAGTCTGGTACGACCCTACCAAGAAGCCCCCGGCAACGACGGAGATGGAGTAGTTTTTTGCCAAAGAAACTAATTTTAATTAGCTTTCAGATACGGCGAAATAATGGTAGATTCGCCCTAGAAGCACCTTCTGTGGTGCCGAGTTTTTTGACAATCTGTAGCTACAAACAACGAAGGAGTGCTGTCATGCTAATGCGACTTTATAGGCGCCCTAGCGGGCAGAAGCATTCCTTCGAGGAATGCTTCTACGTCGAACTTCAGCGGGCGCTTGCGCCCAACGAGCTTGACCTCTTGAAATGGCTCATTTCCGATCCGCTCGACAACATAAGCGTTGAGCCGGGCCTGAAAGACGCCGAAGTGGTGGAGATCGGTCCTCGACTTAGTGTCGAGACGCCGTTCTCCTCAAGCGCGGTCGCAATTTGCCAGTCGATGGGGTTGCCCGTGCGGCGAATCGAGAAATCGAGTCGGTACCAGCCCGGTACTTGGCCTGATATCGACTTAGATACAGACGAAATTATCCAGCACATCCTCGACCCGATGACCCAAGAGGTTTACGGTTCGAGCCTCACGACGTTCGACTCAGGACTTAAGCCCGAGCCGGTGCGCACCGTGCCCGTTCTCGAACAGGACGAGAAAGCCCTGCGCGAGGCGAACACAAAGCTCGGCCTCGGGATGGACGACTGGGATATCGCACACTGGACGGAGCTGTTCAAACGTCTAGGGCGGAATCCTACCGATGTCGAGTTGTTCCAAATCGGCAACGGCAATTCTGAACACAGCCGGCATTGGTTTTTCCGCGGCATCCAAGTGATCAACGGCAAAGTTATGCCAGAGACCTTGATGGATATCGTGAAGGAGCCATGGAAGCGCGACCCGAACAACAGTCTTATTGCCTTTCATGATAACGCCGGCGTCATTCGCGGATGTGAAGTCGAGGTATTTCTACCAAGAATGCCCGGCCAACCCTCTGCGTTTGGCACAAAAAACTTGCTACAACATATCACCGCAACGGCGGAAACGCATAACCATCCGACACTCGTCGCTCCCTTCCCCGGTGCCGAGACAGGCGCAGGCGGACGGATACGCGATAATCGGGCGGTTGGTCGCGGGGGTCTGGTTCACGTGGGGCTTTCGGGCTATTGCGTGGGCAATCTACACATCCGGGACTTCAATATCCCGGGCGAGACGATCGGCGGCGAGATAAGCCCGCGGCATGCGTCGCCTCTCGATATTCTCATCGAGGGCAGTAACGGCGTCTCGGACTACGGCAACAAGATTGGTGAGCCTCTCATCGGAGGGTTTTGCCGATCGTTCGGCCTTATGGTTAGCGGCGCTCGTCGCGAGTTCCGCAAGCCGGTGCTCTATACCGCCGGTATCGGGCGAGTGCTCGACAACCATGTCCAAAAGCGCTCCCCAGAGAAGGGAATGCTTGTCGTTCGTATCGGTGGTCCTGCGTTCCGGATTGGCGTTGGAGGCGGCAGTGCCTCGAGTATGATCCACGGAGTACAAGACGAAGGGCTCGACTTCAAGTCCGTACAGCGCGGCAACGCCGAGATGGAAAACCGGGCCAACCGGGTCATCCAGGCGTGCGCCGAGATGTGCGGCGGCAACCTTATCGAAAGCATCCACGACCAAGGCGCCGGTGGCCCCAGCAATGTCCTCACGGAGTTGATGGAGCCCTCAGGCGGTAAGGTCGACATCCGCAAAATCACCGTCGGTGACCAAACGATGTCGGTGCTCGAGATTTGGGTTGCCGAATACCAAGAAGGCTACGGCTTGCTCGTGCGGCCGGAGAATTTCGAGATGTTCGAGTCGATCTGTCAGCGCGAGCGGGTGAACTGCGAAGTACTGGGCGTTATCACCGGCGACGGCAACGTTGTCGTTGAAGACTCTGCCGACAACACGACGCCAGTCAATCTCTCGCTCAAGAACATTCTCTCGGAAATGCCGCGCAAGCGGTTTGCATCCGAGAGTCCACGCGTAGTGCATAAGCCGATCGTGGTCCCGGAAGGGCTCACGGTCGACGAGGCACTGCAAATGGTCTTCAAATTGCCCCAGGTCGGCTCGAAAGGATTCCTGGTGCGAAAAGTTGATCGTTCAGTCACGGGCTTAGTCGCGCGGCAGCAATGCTGCGGGCCCAATCAGGTACCAGTTGCTGACGTTGCGGTTACAGCGGATGGCTACTTTGGCTTGACCGGAGCGGCAACTGCGCTTGGCGAGCAACCTATCAAGATGCTCGTCTCTCCCGCTGCGGGTGCTCGTATGGCGGTGGCAGAAATGCTCACCAACCTTGCAAGTGCTTGTATTACGAGACTCTCGGACGTGAAGTGCCGTGCCAACTGGATGTGGGCGGCCAAACTTCCGGGAGAAGGAGTGTTCCTCTATGATGCCGCCGTCGCGATGCGGGACATCATGCTGCGGCTCGGCATCGCCATCGACGGAGGCAAAGACAGTCTCTCGATGGCGACCCAGGTCGGGAGCGACTTGGTGGTCTCGCCCGGAGAGTTAGCCATCTTAGGCTACGCTCCGGTCCCCGACATAACGAAAGTCGTTACACCCGACCTCAAAGGCGGCGGCTGTCTCGGTTTCATCAATCTTGGTGGCCCGTATCGGCGTCTCGGTGGTTCGGCTCTCGCTCAAGCCCTCGGGCAAGTGGGAGACGAATCGCCGGATCTCGACCTCAACGGCGTGTCATATTTGCGGTATGCGTTCGAAGCGGTGCAAGAGCTTATCGACAAAGAGCTCATCACTGCCTACCACGATGTGAGCGATGGCGGCCTCATCGCGGCCGCCGCGGAAATGTGCATCGCCGGTAATCGGGGTGCGTGTCTTCGCTACAATCGCGGTATCGATCCCTTCTCGGAGCTCTTCTGCGAAGAGGCGGGAATGCTGTTCGAGTTCGCGCCTAAGTCTCGCGGGGCTATCACCCGCGTAATGAACAAGCACGGCATGTTCTATGATCAGATCGGTACTGTCGACGCCAAAGAGGGTGGCAATCTCTGCATCCTCAACAGCACGACGCGACTTCTTGATCGCAAGGTCACGGAGCTCCGGCAATGGTGGGAGGCAACGAGCACCAGACTGGAGCGGCTTCAAGCAAATCCGGACACAGTTGAAGCCGAAAACAGAAGCCATGCGGACGGGAGAACTATCCAGTACGAACTCTCGTTCGTTCCCAAGTCGTTGTCCTTGTTTGTGCGTTCAGTGCAGTCGCACAAGCCAAAAGTGGCGATACTACGCGAGGAAGGGACGAATGGCGATCGGGAGATGGCCGCCGCTCTCTATACGGCCGGGCTTGAGCCGTGGGACATCACCATGAGTGATCTCTTGGATGGACGGGTAACTTCCTTGGATGATTTCCGAGGGCTTGTCAATCCGGGCGGTTTCTCATATGCCGATGTGTTTGGTAGTGCAAAAGGTTGGGCGGGTCCAATCCGCTTCAATCCTCGCGTGAAAGCAATGTTCGATAGCTTTCACGATCGGCAGGAAACATTCTCTCTCGGCGTCTGTAATGGTTGCCAGCTGATGGCCAACATCGGATGGCTGCCGTACCAGGGCATTCCGGAAGCCTTGCAGCCTCGGCTGGTGCACAATCAGTCGGGCCGGTTTGAGTCTCGATGGGTGGGGGTGAAAATCCTCAAAAGCCCGTCGATATTATTGCAAGGTATGGAAGAGTCGGTGCTCGGTATTTGGGTTGCGCATGGCGAAGGTCGGTTCTTGTTTCCGGATCCGCACGTTGCGGATGAAATCCGGAAGCAGGAGCTTATCCCACTCGTCTACGTTGGCCCCGATAGCGAGGCGACTGAGACATATCCGTACAATCCCAACGGCTCGCCGGAGGGATGGGCGGCTCTGTGTACTCCGGATGGCAGGCATCTTGCGATGATGCCCCACCCGGAGCGGTGCTTCCTCAAGTGGCAGTGGCCATGGATGCCGGAAAAGTTCCGGGAGCTCAACGCTTCGCCATGGCTGCAGATGTTCCAAAACGCGTACGACTGGTGCCTTCGGGGCTAGTCCTCCACGTGTCGTTCTTTCGCCCCCGGCTGTAGCAGCCGGGGGCATTTCTTATTTTTAGAAAAGATTGCTATGGTGGAAGTTCCATGGAGTTAAGAATCGGCATCGTAGGACTACCGAATGTCGGGAAATCGACGCTGTTTAACGCGCTCACTAAAAAATCCGTGCCGGCGGAGAATTATCCTTTTTGCACGATTGACCCATCAGTCGGCATTGTCCCGGTGCCTGATACTCGACTCGAACAACTTACCCGATTGAGCCGTTCAGCAAAGACAATTCCTGCGGTTGTTGAATTTGTCGATATTGCAGGTCTCGTAAAAGGAGCAGCGCAGGGGGAAGGGTTGGGGAACGAATTTCTTTCCCACATCCGTGATGTGGACGCAATTGCCGAAGTGGTGCGGCTTTTTGATGACCCTGATATCGTGCATGTCGAGGGAGAAGCGGACCCGTTGCGCGACATCGGTATCATCAATCTTGAGCTCGTGCTCGCGGATCTTCAGAGCGTAATGAAGCGCATGAGCGGCATCGAGCGCGATGCTAAGCGCGGCGATAAAGCCGCGCGTGAAGAATTCTCAGCACTTCAAAAAGTTAAATCATTGCTCGATGCCGGAGTACTTGCGCAAAGAGCCGAGCTTCTCGGTGAGGAGCGCGAAGCTATACAAAGTCTTAATCTTTTGACGCTGAAGCCCATCATTTACGTTTTAAACAAAAAATCGGGTGGGCAAAATATTGATGAACTCAATGATGGACGCTCCCAGAATCTTGAAGAATTTTTTGCCGAGACGAACGCACCTCGTGTTTCTGTGGATGCAGCGATTGAAAACGAATTGAAAGATGTCGCTGATGAGGAAAAGCATGCACTTCGGCAGGAATTAAGTACTGCCGGAGACGGACTCAACGAGCTCATTCGTTCGGGCTACAAAATACTCGACCTCATAACGTTTTTCACGACCGGCGAGGACGAAACCCGCGCGTGGACGGTGAAGCGCGGCTCAACCGCAAAAGAAGCAGGCGCGGCAATCCATACCGACTTTCGCGATAAATTTATTCGGGCGGAAATTATTGCCGCCGACAAACTACTCGAAGCCGGTTCCATAGCCAGCGCGCGTGAGCGCGGCACCGTGCGGACAGAAGGGAAGGAATACGTCGTGGAAGACGGCGACGTCATCGAATTTAAGATCTAACCCTTTTTATCCCGTTACCTGTTTCTCGGTAAGTGTTTTGATATATCAAAACAATACCATGTTGAAAAGAAACTGTGCCGCGTGGAAAGGGTTGGGTTCGTACAGAAGAAAAAACATACTTAATCTAAGATAAGAGTGCAGTTGAATTTAAAAATCGGCGCCCGGGAGGGCGCCGATTTTGTCTCCGTTCGTACTCGCCATCACTCGCTTAGGTAGCGAAGGTAGATGATGGAGAACACCACCGCGACACTCATGGCAGTCGCGCCGGAATTGCTCCACATGATGATGGGGTCCCGAATGAAGAAGCCGTGAGCCGCGAATCCTCCCTGAATGAGGATGAGGATTCCGAGCGTGGGGAGTGAAAGCCCCACGACGATTCGCGTCTTCCAGATCTGCCATAGCTGCGGGAGCATGAAGAGCGGGTTGATGAGCCCGATCAACCAGATAATTTTCTCCCAGTAGATAAGCCCTGCTATTTCCTCGCGTGTCATGCCGGTTCTCCCACAAACATTAAAGCCAAGATTAATTTACATAACTTTTGATATTTGTCAAGGTATCTCTAAATCTGCCTGAATTATCACCAGCCCCTTTTAGTTTCTTAGCTTTTTGGTGTAGTATTGTTGGCATTATGGATCCACAAAATAAGAAGATTACCCCGAAGGATTTTTTTCTTTGGGCGGGAGCGATGGTATCGCTTTATGCGAGTGTCTTTAGTTTCATTTGGCTTCTGTTTAACTATATCGACTACGCGTTCCCGAACGTGCTTGAATACCGCTCCGACCCCTATGCCGGCGGTATGCCCTACCAGATGGCTTCGCTTATCGTACTCGTGCCGGTGTTTTTGGTACTCATGCGTTTTATTCGCCGCACCATTCAAAGCGACCCTACGCGATATGACATTTGGATCCGGCGCTGGGCGCTCTTTCTCACGCTCTTTGCTGCGGGTGCCTCGATGGTCGTCGACCTCATTGTACTCTTGCACCGCTTTTTAAGCGGACAGGAATTGACCGCGGGCTTTATTCTGAAAGTGCTCGTGGTGTTGCTCATTGCCGGCGTGGTGTTTCTGCATTTTCTCGCCGACCTACGCGGCTATTGGAAGCAGAAGCCGGATAAAGCACGTATGGTAGGGTTTGGCGCAGGCATTGTAGTCATTGCTTCTATCATCGCTGGGTTTTTCATCGTTGGCACACCACAGGACGCTCGACTTATGCGGCTTGACAATCAGCGGGTCAGCGACCTGCAGAGCATCCAATGGCAAGTGGTGAGTTATTGGCAGCAGAAAGAACGTCTACCGGCCACCCTTGAAGAGCTACAAGACCCCATTAGCGGCTTCGTGATCCCACGTGACCCTAAGAGCGGTACAAGTTATGAGTATCGCGCAACAGGCTTGCTCTCATTTGAACTCTGTGCCACTTTTGCAAAAGAAGGGCAGGGGATGAATTACTATGTGCCGCGCATTGCAGTGCCGGCAGTATCAATTGAAGGAGGTAAAGCGATGCCCGAGCAAGATTCCTGGCAGCACAAAGAAGGGAGAGAGTGTTTCGAGCGCACGATTGATCCTGACCGCTACCCGCCGTTTAAGAACCAATAGGACTGGCTTTGTGATTTAAAAGGAAGGAATGAATGTCCAACTACGACCACAAGAGAATCGAAGCGAAGTGGCAGTTGCGCTGGGAAGAGGAGCGTCCGAATGATGTTTTGGAGGACCCGGACAAGCCGAAACAATATATTCTTATAGAATTTCCCTATCCTTCAGGGGAGGGGCTTCACACCGGCCATGTGCGAAGCTATACCGCGCTTGATATCGTTGCGCGTAAAAGACGTGCCGAGGGCTACAACGTGCTCTACCCAATAGGTTGGGACGCTTTTGGGTTGCCTGCAGAAAATTTTGCGATTAAGACAGGTACTTCTCCTCAGATAACCACGAGGAAAAGCATTGACACCTTTCGAGAGCAAATGAAGCGAATCGGTTTTTCTTTTGATTGGCATCGGGAGATTAACACAAGCGACCCGACGTATTATCAATGGACGCAGTGGATTTTTCTTCAGCTTTTCAAACACGGCCTCGCCTATAAGGCGAAGATGCCGATTAATTGGTGTCCAGTGGATAAAATTGGGTTAGCGAATGAGGAAGTGATAGAAGGGAAATGCGAGCGGTGCGGTTCACCGGTTGAGAAGCGAGAAAAAGAGCAATGGATGCTCGCCATCACAAAATACGCCGACCGGCTCGACCGCGACCTTGACACCGTCAACTATCCTGAGCGCATCAAAGTTCAGCAGAGAAATTGGATTGGGAAAAGCGAAGGCGCAGAAATAGAATTTCGAATAACGAATACCGAATTACGAATTAAGGTCTTTACCACGCGGCCGGATACGCTATATGGGGCAACCTATCTGGTGCTCGCGCCGGAGCACCCGGCGCTCGCGAATAACGAATTACGAATAACGAATTACGAAGAGGTCAGAAAATACATCGAGGAGGCAAAACAGAAAACAGACATTGAGCGGACAGCGGAAGGGAAGGAAAAAACCGGAGTGGAGCTCAAAGGGGTAAGAGCGATCAATCCGGCGACGAAGGAGGAGATCCCGATTTTTGTCGCCGATTATGTGCTTGTCCATTACGGCACGGGAGCCATTATGGCGGTGCCGGCACACGACGAGCGCGACTTTGAATTTGCAACAAAGTTTAATTTGCCGATACGTCAAGTTATACAGCCAGTTTTTGGGATTGAGAATCGACGTCCTGATGCGGAAGCGCGGGAGACGGTAACCGCTATAGCCAAACGCAAAGATGGGAAAATTCTGATCCTTAAGTGGAAGAAGCAACCTTGGATATCAGCTCCAATCGGTGGCGTAGATGCTGGAGAAACATCAGAACAAGCAGCTGAAAGGGAATTGCTGGAGGAAACAGGTTATTGCGGAAAAGCAGTTATGGTCTCACCCATTACGATTGAATCTCATTTTTTTGCCGAGCATAAAAATGTCTGGCGTGCTCGCTATGACCACCCCGTTCTTCTTGAGGTTGACGAACAGTCTCCAAAACCAATTTCCCCAAAAGAGGATGCTTTACATAATGTTCAATGGATGACGTATGAGGAAGCGTTGCAGGCAGTAAATTTTAAAAATAATCGTCTTGCACTTGAACTTGTTCTTCATAAACCTCATTCCTATGAAGGAGTATCGTATGCTGAGGCGGAACAGATAATAAACTCTGGAGAATTTAACGGCTTATCAGCTAGTGAAGCAAAAGAGAAAATTACCGAAACATTTGGAGTAAAGAAAATAAGCTACAAACTGCGGGATTGGGTGTTTTCGCGCCAGCGGTACTGGGGTGAGCCTATTCCGCTTGTGTTCTGCGAACACTGCGCGAAACGAATTACGAAGGGCGAGTTACGAAGTACGAACGAGGGAGAAGTTAGGAATCCCGGGTGGGTGCCCGTGCCGGAAGAGAGCCTGCCGGTGGAGCTTCCGGTTGTGGAAAAGTACCAGCCGACGGATACCGGAGAGTCGCCGCTTGCGGCAATTTCAGAGTGGGTGAACGTGCGCTGTCCTACATGCAATGGTCCCGCAAAACGCGAAACCGATGTGATGCCGAATTGGGCCGGCTCCTCCTGGTATTTTCTGCGCTACAGTAATCCCTCAAACCCGGAAGTATTTGCAAGCAGAGAGAATCTTGAATACTGGCTCCCCGTGGATTGGTACAACGGCGGCATGGAACACACCACGCTTCACCTTCTGTATTCGCGTTTCTGGCACAAGTTTCTCTACGACATCGGCTTTGTCCCGACAGAAGAACCCTATGCGAAGCGCACCTCTCATGGAGTGGTGCTCGCAAACGATGGACAAAAAATGTCAAAGTCGCTGGGCAACGTAGTAAATCCCGATGAAGTCATTGGGCAGTTTGGCGCGGACAGTCTGCGGATATACGAGATGTTCATGGGTCCTTTTGACCAATCGGTTGCCTGGAGTATGGATAATATCGTCGGCTCACGGCGGTTTTTGGAGCGGGTATGGAAACTTGCGGATTCGGTCAAAGAAGCTCCTCTACCCGAACCGTTTGAAGCCCTTTTGCATCGGAGTATCAAAAAAGTAAGCGAGGATATCGAAGAAATGAAATTTAATACGGCGGTCTCTCAGCTCATGATTCTGCTCAATGAAATGGAAACGCTTCCGGATACTCCGCAGGAGGCCTTTCGTATCCTCATCCGTCTTCTTGCGCCATTTGCTCCCCATATCGCTGAAGAGCTCTGGGAGCGACTTGGGAAAGTAAGCTCGGTTCACAAAGCACCGTGGCCTTCGTTTGATGAGGAGAAGATTACGCTGCGGTCGGCGATTATCGTGGTGCAGGTAAATGGCAAAGTGCGGGCGCAAATTGAAAGTTCAACTGACGCTACCGAGGAAGAGCTCAAAGAGTTGGCGCTCAAGCTCCCTGCCGTTTTAAAATGGACCGGGGGAGGGGAAGTCAAGCGCACGATTTTCGTCCCGGGACGTCTTCTCAACCTCGTGGTGTAGTCCCCTTGACCCCGTAGTGAGTTTTGGCATCGTTGCTTTGTCTCAACGGTTATCTGAATAGTCATACTCGGCAATATTTTATTCTCCAGCGTTACGCTAACCGTTGCAACGGGAGACAATGCCAAAATCTACTACGGGGTTGACAAAAAATAGCGGGGGTGATAAATATTAGGGTACAAAATTTAACACAAGGCAATAACGCCATGCAGAGTACCCTTAAACCAAAACAGGTTGTCAAACAGCTTACCGCGGTGCTTCCGGAGCGTGTGCGCGACATTATTACCTCCCGCTACGGCCTCGGGGAGAGCCCCGAAAAAATGACTCTTGAGGCAATCGGGAAAAGATACGGCATTACGAGGGAACGTGTTCGGCAGATTGAAAATTACGCCCTGCAAAGCATTCGAAAGTCGAGCGCGTACGCAAAAGCGAAACCTTCTTTTGAAGAACTCCGGCGCATGGTAGATGAGCGCGGCGGTATCGTGCTTGAAGAGGATTTTCTTTCACATATGGCGAAGGATGGAAGTACCCGCAATCATGTGTACTTTCTTCTGGTGCTCGGGGAAACATTCATAAAACATAAAGAGGATGACGCGTTCCATCATCGCTGGCATATCGATCAAGGGCTTGCGGATAGCGTCCATAAGGCGCTTAAGAATCTTTGCGGCTGTTTCAATGGCGAGGAAGTAATGCCAGAACCGGAAATTATTGAAAATTTTCTCAAGGAGATCAAGGAGGTAAGCCAGAAGTACAAAAATAATGAGACTATGAGCCGCTGGCTCTCACTCTCAAAAGAGCTTGGCAAGAACCCCTTAGGCGAATGGGGGCTTGTCAGTTCCCCCAATGTGCGCGTGAAGGGTATTCGCGACTATGCTTATCTCGTCATCAAACGCCATGGCTCGCCTATGCATTTCACAGAAGTCGCAAACACCATAACTAAGCTTTTCGGTAAAAAAGCTCATATCGCCACCACTCATAATGAACTCATTAAAGACTCACGGTTTGTGCTTGTCGGTCGTGGACTCTACGCACTTAAGGAATGGGGTTACACCAGTGGAGTCGTCAAAGATGTCATCAAACAAATTCTCAAGCAGGAAGGGTCTCTTTCGCGCGATGAAATTATCGACAGGGTTCGCAAAGAGCGGTATGTGAAAGACAACACCATTGTCGTCAATTTGCAGGACTCGCGCCTCTTTAAACGCACTGCTGACGGGCTCTATACATTGGCCTGAGCTGTTTTAAAGGAATACCCCACACCAATTCTGACATCGTCGGACTTATGACAGCGTGTGGCGTCGGGGGTATACCCAGCACCACTTTGTATACAAAGTGGTGCTGGGTATACTGAGACAATGGCAGACACGGTTTTCGGCCATAAATTCGGCGACAAGACCTTCGGCATAAATAGTGCCGGACTTGCTTGTTTCTTTGGGGCTATTCTCTTGATTATCTACATTGCGTTTTCCTCCGAGGGAATGCTGAAGACGCTACGGGCCCTTGTCGTGCTCTCCCCGGTCTGGCTGCCGATTTTTGGCAGCCTAATTTTTTATCGCATGTGGGTTCGGTATCGACGGGCTCATTACCATCAGCATCAGCCGACGACCTTGCTTGAAATCCGAATTCCGCGGGAACAGCGCAAATCGCCGCTTGCGATGGAAGCGGTGCTCTCCGCGATGTTCGTCACCTTCGGAGAAACGACCTTCATTGACCGGAGTGTTCTGGGGAAGACCCGTACCTGGTTTTCACTCGAACTGGTTTCCACCGAGGGCGACGTACACTTTTATGTATGGACTCGGAGATTTTATGCGCCGCTTTTTCGATCCCATCTCTACGCGCATTACCCGGACGTAGAAGTATACGAGGTTGAAGATTATACAAAATACATTCCTTTGGACCTCAATGCATACCAATACTACGGTTGTGATTTCAAGTTAACTGGGCCTGACCCGCTTCCAATCAAGAGCTATATTGACTACGGACTTGAACAGACCGGAGCGAAAGAAGAAGAAAAAACCGACCCGCTTTCGGCGGTTATTGAATTTCTCGGGTCAATATCGAAAGGAAATCATATCTGGCTCCAGATACTGATCCAAGGACACCGGGGCTACCGGAGGTGGCCGTGGAGCAAACTTCGCGGTGTGAAAGAAAAAGCCGAGGAGGAAATAACTAAGATTGTTGAACGTGCGGCACGGCGCACGAAAAGTGTAACGGGGAAGATCGTAGGAGAAGAGGACGAAACAGGATACACGAGCGTCAATTTAACCGAAGCAGACAGGGAACAAATCAAGGTGATCCATCGGCATGCCGGTAAACTCTCATGGGACGCCGGCGTTCGAGGATTGCATGTTTCCGAAAAAGATAAATTCAATGCGATATTTCTGGTCGGAATGCTTGCTATCTGGCGATCCTTCAATGCGACACATTTCAATGCTCTGCGTTACACTCGCTATCTTGCCGGCTTTGACTATCCTTGGCAGGATTTTGGCAACATTATGCGCAATTGGCAGCGGCGGCGCATCTACGAAGCCTACCGGCGCCGCTCGTGGTTCCACGAGCCTTTTAAGACTCCCCGTTTTGTTTTAAGTACGGAGGAGATTGCCACGCTGTATCATTTCCCCGGTGAGGTTTTGAAAACGCCTACGGCGCCGCGGATTCCCTCAAAGCGTGCGGAGCCGCCGGCAAATTTGCCGATATAACTTCTCCGTATGAAATTATTTGGCGAAGACCGGGAATCGTTTTTTCGGCTGCGGCCTCATGTTGATTTTAGAAAAGCGAAATTGCTGCGTTTTTTTGGTCTAGCGACCACTTTGGTTTTTCTTTTATATGCGATTTTTGCAAGCGCGCCCGCCTCATTTCCAGCGGGGAAAAGTATCATCATTCCGAAAGGCGCGACGCTTGCTGAAGTAGTTTCGAAGCTCCAAAGCGAACACGTAGTACGTTACTCCTTCATACTTCGCATGAGTGTAGTGCTTTTGGGAGATGAAGGAAGCGTGCATGCGGGAACCTATCAATTTCATACTCGGAAAAACGTGTTTCGAGTTGCCCGAGCGATTATGACCGGGAATTTCGGCCTTGAACTCATCCGGGTGACGATTCCTGAAGGAGCCACCGCCCGGGACATTGCTGATTTATTTTCTGACAAACAATTTCCCGCTTTCGATCGCAAAGTTTTTCTTGCGAAAGCGGCGCCGCTTGAGGGATATCTTTTTCCTGACACCTATTTATTTCTTCCAACCGTGGAAGCCGAGGAGGTTGTCGTGACGCTCCGAGACAACTTTTCAGCAAAGTTAGTCGGAGTTCGCAAGGACATATACGGCACCAAACACTCTCTACGGGACATTGTCACCATGGCTTCTCTTTTAGAGCGCGAAGCGCGAAGTACCGAGGTGCGCCGCATGATCGCGGGGATTTTATGGAAGCGGATTGAGATTGGGATGTTTCTTCAAGTTGATGCGGTATTTGGCTATATTAAAGGCAAAGACACCTATTCGCCCTCGCTTGAAGATTTGACGATTGACTCACCGTACAACACCTATCGAAATAAAGGACTGCCCCCCGGTCCCATTAGCAACCCCGGGCTCGATGCTATGGTTGCCGCAGCAACGCCGGTTGAGAGCAAGTATTTGTATTACCTCACGGATCAAAGTGGGGTAATGCGTTACGCAGTAACCTATGAGGAGCATCTGGCGAACAAACAGAAATATCTACAATAAGAAACCGCCCCACGCGATAGTCGCCTTTGGCGACAACGCGCAGGGCAGTTCGCGGTAGTCTACGCTCCCTTATCATTGAGTACCTCCCAGTAGCCGTGCTCTCGGTCTTGTTCCCAGGTCTCAAGCGCTTTTCCGACCCAATGTCCACGCCTTGGGTCAAGAACAACGAGCCAGCAGGCCTCTCCCGCTTCACGCGTTACCGGATCGGTATACCGCACCAGGTAATATTTTGCGTGGTAGGCAAGCCCCTTCGGGTGCTTGCCAAGCGGGCCGGTACGCACGGGATTGCCGTCCTCGCCGCGCATAAACGGGTTGAGCAACGAACCAATTTCCTTGAGCACCACAATACTCAAGGTCGATTCCGAGCACTCTTCCTCATACGGCGTAAGTACCGCACCACCGTCCATCTTGCATCACCTCCATTTCAAGGACAGCATGCTTTTCACCGAGTATCAGTGTGCGGGTTGGCGACTGGAAGTCAAGAGTGGTATACCTTTCTCATGCACAACGCTGTTGAAAAAGGGAAAAAAGTCTTTGTGGCAATGTCGGGGGGCGTTGATTCTTCGGTTGCTGCGTTTTTGCTCCAAAAAGAGGGGTACGACGTCACTGGTGTTTTTATGAAAGTTTGGCAGCCCTTCGACGAAGCTCAGGGCAAGCCTCTCACTGAATGCACATGGCGAGAAGATCGGCAAGACGCGATGCGCGTCGCGGCTCGGCTCGGTGTTCCCTTCGAGACTTGGAATTTTGAGGAAGAGTACAAGCGGGACGTCGTTGAGTATATGATTTCGGAGTACCGCGCGGGACGCACGCCGAACCCTGACGTGATGTGCAATCGCCACATCAAGTTCGGTGTATTTCTGCGCGAAGCGCTTCGGCGCGGCGCGGATTATATCGCGACCGGACACTATGCAAGAATTCAGGAATCAGGAATCAGGAATCAGGAATCTCAATTTCACCTGCTTGCCGGTGTTGATAAAAACAAAGACCAAAGTTACTTTCTCTATGCGCTCGGGCAGGAAGAACTCTCCAGAACGCTTTTTCCCATTGGCAAGTACCTAAAGCCCAAGGTGCGTATCATTGCACAAAAAGCGGGACTTCCGACCGCGCAGAAAAAAGACAGCCAAGGACTCTGCTTCATCGGGAAGCTCGATATGCGGGAGTTTCTTTCACATTATATTGCGCCTGTGCACGGTGAAGTGATGACGAGTGCCGGAAAGGTGATCGGTGAGCATCGCGGCGCCGCCTATTACACGCTCGGTCAACGGCATGGTTTCTCGACGCGCGCGCAAAGCCCCCACGAATCCCCCTATTATATCGTTGCAAAAGATATCGGGAGCAATACGCTTACCGTCGCCCATACGCCAAAAACCGCTGAGAAAGAGGTAAGCGTGCGCGATACGCGCTGGACTCTTTCACCGCCGATCGTCAATAAGCGGTATACTGCGCGACTGCGTTACCGCCAGAGGCTTTTAGCTTGCAGCGTTCGCATCGGTAGCAATGCAGATGCGGTTGTTGCTTTCACTAACGCTCTCGGTATTATCCCCGCAGGACAATCGCTTGTTCTCTACGACGGCGATGAATGTCTTGGCGGGGGAATTATTGTTTAGTGCTTGACAATTGATTCCAATATAAGTATAATTTATGTTGGATGAGTGGTATGCCTGCACCACGAATCTGATGATGAGCAGGCGGGAGAATGTCAATGCAAATCGTTCCTTACTATACGCTGCCACACGACAGCCGGTCGGGCATTACGCTAGCGTTCCGTCTTCCACTCACGGAGAAGACCCTTCGAGAGCGTTTCGAAATGCCCCTCCGCGACGGCTCGACGAAATACTTGGAAAACCTCGCCCCGATTGGACGCGAGCTCGTCGAAGAGATCGCGAAGGTGGACGGCATTTTTTGCATTCACGTCCAACGGCATGACTGCGAAGTGATCCACTCCAAGAGCTATCGCTGGAACGGCGACGTAGGTCCGAAGGTCCTGCAAGCTGTGAAGGTGGCTCTCGAAAAGCATGGCTACGAGGCAAAGCGGCGTAGGCGGCGGAAGTCGAAGAAGCAAATGAAGTAAACGAACGAGCAAATCGCCTGAGTTCTGGGGCCGACCTGAAATATGGTCGGCCCTCACTGCTTCTACATACTTATCTTTATTAAACAGGTTCTATCTCACGGGGTATACTGGGTGGTAATGGCAATCACAATCACCAAGGAAGACGGAACAAAGGAACCGTTTGACCCGGAGAAACTGCATTTCACACTCGGCAAAGCCGGAACTCCGAAAGACGTGCGGGACAGAATTATCGCGCATATCGAACGCGAGCTTATTGACGGCATGAGTACGCGGAAAATTTACCGTCATGCCTTCAATTTACTGCGCAAAGAAGCGCGGCCCGCGGCGGCGCGCTACTCAATGCGCCGGGCAGTACTTGCCTTCGGTCCCACCGGCTTTCCTTTTGAAACTTTTGTTGGTGAAATTTTTAAAGTAAAAGGCTACCGGGTGCATACTGACCAAATACTGAAAGGTAGTTGCGTCGAGCACGAAGTGGATATGATTGCGGAAAGGCCCGGCGAGTGCATCGCGGCAGAACTGAAATTTCATAATTCGCTTGCTATCAAAACCGATGTGCAAGTTGCACTTTATGTCGAGGCACGGTTCGAGGATCTCAAAGCGGGAAGCGAGCGAGAACAGCAATTTTGCGTGAGCCGAGGAATGCTCGTGACCAATACAAAATTCACCCACCAGGCGATTGCCTACGGAGAGTGCAAAAAACTTTCACTTATCGGTTGGAATTATCCGCAGGAAGGCAATTTACATGACCTTATTGCCGAAACCCGTATGCACCCCATAACCTCGCTCACGACTCTTTCGAATTCAGATAAAGCGCGCCTCCTTGCCGAGCGGGTGGTGCTTTGCCAGACGCTTCTGGAGCGCCATGATTTGCTCTCCTCACTTGGCTTTTCTTCCGCAAAGGCGGATGCGGTGATTGCAGAAGCCGGTACCTTGTGCCGAAAGCAGCTTTAAGTACAATGGGGGCATTAAAAGATTTTTAGCAATGCTTTGGTATGAACAGTATGTCAAGTAGGCAGAAAATGATTCTGAGTTTTGTAGCAGGGCTCATCGTGGGAAGCGGCGGGGCATGGCTCGGGCTTGAGCGCGGCTGGAGCGCACTAGTCGCGAGTCCTTCGCAGGAGGAACAGGCATCCCCGGAAGGCGAAGGCGTTGCCGACATATCGGGTACCGCGGCGGATGGTGTAGCGGCAGCGGGCGGCGAGAGTGTCGAAGCGGCGGACCAGCCAGCAGGTCAAAAGGTTGTTGTCACGAACGTGGCACTGCCGCAAGGCGGCTGGGTTGTGGTGCATGAGGAGCAAAATGGAGCTCCGAGCTTAGTGCTTGGCGCCCAGCGTTTCCCATCGGGAACTACCGTAACCGGCGAGGTTGAACTCCTCCGCGGTACGACTGCCGGGAATGTCTACTATGTGATGCTTCATGCTGATAACGGCGGGGACTTTGATCTTCATGACGATAAGCCGCTTCTTAGCGAAGAAGGAAAGTTTGTCATGGCGATGTTCAAGGCGCAATAGGAACAAACAGCCGACAACTGACAACCGAGTAGGAAACCCGCCCCTGATTTCCTGGGAAATCAGGGGCGGGTTCATGCTATGATGTTTTGCATGGCCCTTGGAAAAAGCGGTTGGAGGAAGCAGTTATTTGACCCAAAAAGCAGGGATCCCTTTAAGATCAGCCGCTCAAAAATAGATCTTTTTATCGATTGTCCGCGCTGCCTGTATCTTTCAGAGAGGCTTGGCGTATCGCGTCCCCAATTTCCCGCCTTTACGCTCAATAACGCCGTCGATGAGCTTCTCAAAAAGGAATTCGACATCCATCGCGCAAACGGCACGGCGCACCCTCTGATGAAGACGTATGGTGTTGACGCCATTCCTCTTAGGGATGAGCGCATGGAGCAGTGGCGCGATGCGCTTCGCCGCGGCATCCAGTATCACCACACCCCGACCAACTTGCTGGTGCGCGGCGGCGTTGATGACGTCTGGGTCGCGCCCTCTGGGGAGCTCATCATCGTGGACTATAAAGCGACGAGCAAAAAAGGGGAGATAAATCTCGAGGGGCGCTGGCAGCAGGGATACAAGCGGCAGCTCGAAGTGTACCAATGGCTCTTCCGACAAAACGGGTTCAAGGTCTCGGACACCGGCTATTTTGTGTACGTGAACGGCAGAACTGACCGGAAGGCGTTCGATGCGCGGCTTGAGTTCGATGTAATGCTTATTTCCTACAAAGGCTCGGACGAATGGATCGTGCCGACGCTTGAAAAAATCCGTGCGGCGCTTGAAAGCGAGACACCACCCGCGAAATCGCCGGAGTGCGAATACTGCGGCTACCGCGAAGCCGCCGGAAAAATCCTTTTGGAAAAGGAAAAGGAACACCACGTGGGAAAAAAGCCCGAGCGAGCCGCCGAGGCGGTTCGCTCGGGCAAGCTCTTCTGAATATGAAGTCGTTTCGAGAACGCGTTTTTACGGTCGTTAAAAAAATCCCAAAAGGGAAGACCTTAAGCTACCGCGAGGTTGCCGCCCGCGCCGACAATCCCAACGCGGCGCGAGCGGTTGGCGCCATTTTGAAGACGAACTACGACCCAAAGATTCCCTGCCACCGCGTTATCCGTAGCGACGGGGGTCTTGGCGGCTATAACCGCGGTGGTATGAAACAAAAGAAGAAACTGCTTCAGCGCGAAAGTGCGTTATCCTGATATATCGAATCGTTTGATATATCAAATGATTTCAATTTCATTGCGAGCATAAGATTAAGATATGGATCGGGTACAACTGCTAGAACATCTGCAATCGAATACCCGGGTTTTGAAAACTCCGCGTATCCGGGAGGCATTTGAAAAAATTGACCGGGCGGATTTTATTTTGCCTGAATACCGAGGCGAAGCGTACGAGGATTATCCGCTTCCGATAGGACAAGGACAGACCATTTCCCAGCCAACTACGGTCGCATTCATGCTCGAGCTTCTTGCGCCTAAGCGCGGGCAGAAAATTCTCGACGTCGGATGCGGCTCGGGCTGGACGAGTGCGCTTCTTGCAGAGGTCGTTGGCGAGAAGGGGAGCGTCCTCGGGCTTGAACGGGTGCCAGAACTTGTTGCGTTTGGACAAAAAAATCTGGGGAAGTATCATTTTCTGCAAGCCCGCATAGAGCGGGCAGGAGAGGAGCTTGGACGCGCTTCGGAAGCTCCGTTCGACCGGATTCTCGTTTCGGCCGCGGCCGAAAAACTTCCCGAGACGCTTATTGAACAACTCGCCTTGGAAGGAGTCATGGTGGTTCCCGTTCGCGATGCTATCGTGAAGATTACAAAAAATAGAAACGGAACCCTAGAAACAAAGCGCCATGAGGGTTTTGCCTTCGTTCCCCTCATTGAACGAAAAACTTGACTTTTTTATTATAGAGTGATATACTGTCGTTTAGATCCTAGGCAGGGCGCCAGGAGTTACTGGAGGGTGAGATGACAAGGACAACATTTGATATCGCAGGGTTTGTCGCGGAAAACCGCGGCAAAATGCTTCGTACGTGGAGCGAGGCCGGTCAGCAGGGCATACTCGTTCTCTCGCGGGGGAGCTGCCTGCGGGTTCCTCACAGCGGCGGCGAAAAGGACATCGGGTTGCACCTCGTTGCCTCGTACGACCACACCATCCGCTTCGAGCTCAGCCGGCGCGCCGTCGCAGTTCTCCTTCACCGGGCAACCCTCGAGGCGATCGACTTTGTTGAGGCGTGCGAGATTCCCGGCGAAATGTTTACCATGGATCAAGAGTATCTGTGGGGCTCACAAAAGCATCTCCACCGGCATTTTGGAATCGCGCTGGTTACGGAGGTACGGGCCGCCGGGTATGAGCCAGTCCGATACGTCGAGTGGCAGTCGCGGTTGCGCGCGACGGCCTGAGAACTAAACGCCAGCGATGTTGAAAGACATCGCTGGCGTTACCATTTTTAGATTCGTTTACCCCGTGAGATATTAAATACCATGCCTAACATGCTGCTTTAAGTACTTCTATCTCACGGGGTATACTTGCATCATGACCGAGAAACGAGAGCGTCTGCGCCAAAACACGCTTATATTTTTGATCGACCAGGAAGAGAATGAGATTCTTCTCGGCATGAAAAAACGCGGCTTTGGCGCAGGGAAACTCAATGGCTATGGCGGAAAAGTGAACAAAGGGGAAACCATTACCGCTTCGGCAGTTCGGGAAGTTATGGAGGAAGCGGAAGTAGAGGTCGCAGAAAAAGATCTAGTGAAGGCGGCGGAAATTCTTTTTTACTTCAACGAGCATCCGGATTGGAATGTCCACTGTTTTGTGTATCTGTGCTACCACTGGCGAGGAGAGCCGAAAGAAACTGAAGAAATGGCGCCCGAGTGGCATGACCTTGAGGCGATTCCATACGATAAAACATGGTCAGATGACCAATACTGGCTTCCTAAGGTCCTTGCGGGCGATTTTCTAACCGCTGAATTTCATTTCAACGGGAAAGGAGAATCTTTTTCCGAATATACTATTCACGGGGTTAAAAAGCTTTAATAGTGATTATTACGATATATCGTAATACTGCAGTAATGAAAGATAAGCATGAAAAAATGAAGCAGATACGGGATGAGGTGGTGGCGCTCAAAGAGTCGCCAATCTACGCATTCCGCGTTGAACACAAAAATCATCCGGTGATCGGAGAGGGAAGCCATGATGCGCACTTCATGTTTGTCGGCGAGGCGCCGGGGCGCAATGAAGCGGCGACGGGGCGTCCTTTTTGCGGTACTGCGGGAAAAATTTTGGACGACCTGCTCGCTTCAATCGATATTCCGCGCCAAGACGTCTATATTACGAATATCGTCAAAGACCGCCCCCCGGAAAATCGCGACCCCCTGCCGAGCGAAATTGAAATTTACGGGCCTTTTTTGGACCGGCAGATCGAGATTATTCAGCCGAAAGTCATTGTGACCTTAGGGCGTTACTCGATGAATTACATAATGCAGAAATTTGACCTCCTCTTTGAGCTTGAGCCCATCAGTGCCGCTCATGGCAAAACGTACCAAGCGAAAGCTGGCTATGGCGACATTACCATCGTACCGATGTACCATCCCGCAGCGGCAATTTATACCCAATCCCTCAAAGAAACGCTCAAGAAAGATTTCCAAATTTTAAAGTCGTTTGTCTCCTAAGCGGGAATGCGGTATTCTCCTCTCCTGTGAAGAAAGAGAAACTGGCAAAAATTCGCACGGCTTTTGGTGTTACCGAATATCGCCTCTCAAACGGCTTGCGGCTTCTTTATAAGTCCGATAGGGAAGCCCCGGTTGTTGCGGTGTGTGTTACCTATCATGTCGGCTCGCGCAATGAAGCAGCAGGGCATACCGGCTCGACGCATTTATTGGAGCACCTGCTTTTTAAGGACACGAAGAATTTCAATGCCGCGAAGGGCAACGCTATTACGAATTATCTTGAATGGTTCGGGGCGTACATGAATGCGACGACCTGGCTCGATCGCACCAATTATTTCGAGCTTCTGCCGCGCGAGCGTCTCTCGGAGGCGCTCGCGGTTGAAGCCGATAGGATGCGCAACTCGCTGTTTTCCGAAACCGACTTACAAAGCGAGATGCCGGTCGTGCGCAACGAATTTGAACGCTCGCGCAACAACCCCTTTGAACTTCTTGACGAAGAAGTAATGTCCGCTGCCTTTGCGGTGCACCCATACCAAATACCGACCATCGGCACAAAAGAAGACATTGAACGAGCAACTGCGGAAAAACTGCATGAATTTTATAACAGGTTCTATTGGCCGAATAATGCTACGCTCTCCATCTTTGGTGACGTTCCTTTTGCAAAAGTGAAGCAACTTGTCTTGAAGCATTTTGGAAAAATTTCAACGTCACCAGAGCCGATTCCTACCATGAACACCGTTGAGCCGCCGCAAGAAGGACCTCACAGAGTTACACTTACGAAGTCTTTAGGCGTGGCTATTGTCATGCTTGCCTATAAAATTCCAGAGGGTATCAATGAAGAGTATCCCGCGCTCCTACTTCTCGGAGCAATTCTCGGCGGAGGTTTTGCGAGCCGTCTCTCCCGGGCACTTGTCGATAGGGGACTCGCGGCGGATGTGAATGTCTCGATACCGGCGCTCCATGACCCGGGCGTTTTAACCCTCACTGCCCATGTCGCGCATGGCATTAAACCCAAGGGCGTTATTGCCGCAATGCAACGAGAAGTGGCAACCTTTACAAAGAAAGCACCGGCTTCCGACGAAATGGCGCGCGCGCGGGAGCGGCTGCTGTCACAATTTGCCGCGGAGCGCGATGGTGTGTTTTCAGAGATTCGTATGGTGTCAGAGTCCATTGCGGCAGGGGATTGGCAGCTTGGCTATACTGTTGAGCAGGCGATTCTAAAGCTAAAGCCCGCGGACGTTTTTCGCGTTGCCAAAAAATATCTAAGGTCTTTGAATGAAACTTCAGGAATTCTTGAAGAAAAAAATGACTAGCTACGCGAAACACATCAAAGAAAAGAGGCTTGCATCAGGAGCTCGTATACTTGTAGCGCCGTTTTCTTCCCATCGCCACGTGTCGCTCGCAGGGAGCATTTTGGGTGGGACGCTTTTTGCAGGCAGTGGAGAGCTTGCAAAAGTACACGCCGCAATGCTTCTCGAAGGCACCATAAAGCGCCACAAGAAAGAACTCCAGATTGCGCTTGATGCGATAGGAGCCTCACTTCTATTTTCAGCGGGAAGCGACCGACTTTACTTTTCAGGGCATGTTCGTATAACCCACCTTGAAGAATTTCTCACTTTGATCGCCGAAGCGCTCTCGGAACCGGCATTTCCGGCCCGGGAACTGAAGATATTGAAATCGCGTGAGCGAGCGGCTCTTGCACTTGAAGCTCAAGACACTCATGTACAAGCAGAGATTAATCTAACCAAGCTTCTTTTCAAACGCGGGCACCCAAACTTTACTGAGGAAACAGCCGCATCACTGCAAAATCTTGAAAAACTTGACGTGAAGACGCTTCGTGCTCTGCATGAAAAAATTTTAGACGGCAGCTCTCTTATTCTCTCAGCTTCGGGCGATATTGTTCCGATGCGTTTATTTTCTCTTACCGAAAAAGTTTTTAGAAAATTGTCCACACAGGACCTTTCCTTGCCGCACTTTACTAAAGCGACACCCGGTTTTGCTCGCCGCGTGGCAATGCCAATCAAGGAGAAAGCTAGTATTGACTATGAGCTTGGCATTGCCACTGGCATCGGAAACAAGCACCCCGATTACGCACCGCTCCTTCTTGGGATTCAAATTTTCGGCGTACCCGGCTTTTCTGGGCGGCTCATGAGCACGGTGCGTGAGGTTGAGGGGCTTACCTATGCCGCATATAGTTATCTTTCAGGATTTCGTCATACTACTGATGGCTACATCCGTATCTGGAGTAGTTTTGCTCCAGGTCTCTTTAGTAAAGGTCGGACTGCGATACTCCGAGAAATACAAAAAATCGCACGCGAAGGTGTAACGGCAGAGGAGGTTCGACGGCACCGGGAGCGGTTTGAAGCGAGTTTTCGGGTACGACTCTCAAGTTCGGGAGCGTTTGCGCGAGCCGCTCATGATTGTATCGCCGACAATAAACCGCTTTCCTATCTCGACACTTTTCCCGAACGGATTCTTACGTTGAGCGCTCCCGAGGTGAATCGCGCACTTCGAAAATATCTTATTCCTTCAAAACTTTCGGAATCGGCTGCCGGCTCTGTTACAAA
>MFLV01000009.1:434-58698 GCA_001781435.1 Candidatus Kaiserbacteria bacterium RIFCSPLOWO2_01_FULL_51_21 | reverse complement strand
TAACAAAAAACCTTTTAAACCCCTATCTTCCAAAATCTTAACCTCCCCGCCATTGTTGTACGTACCATTCGTACGAATTAGACCAGGGAATGGTATAAAAGAACGCTGCGCTTCGTAAATGTGGGTGCATGATATAATAATAATATGAGTACGACTGTTTTAATCGGTATCGCGGTGATAGTTCTTTTGATTCTCAACGGCATTTCGCTGTGGCTCTGGAGCCGTCGCCGTGCGAGCGGAGAAAACAGCCAAGGAATGCTGCTGTTGCAAAATCAGGTGCAGGAACTCGCGAAAACGCTTGAAGCAAAGGTTGGGGAGAGCACCAAGGTGATGCACGACACCGTTCGTACCCAGCTTGCAGAATCGCACAAAATCGTGCGCGAGGTGACGGCAGGACTTACCAAACTCGACGAGACCAACCGGCAGGTTGTTTCCTTCGCCGACCAGCTGCAAAATCTTCAGGATATTTTGAAAAATCCGAAACAGCGCGGAGTGCTCGGTGAATACTACCTTGAGACCGTCCTCAAAAATGTCCTGCCGCCCGGGCGCTTTCAGATGCAATACGCGTTTCCAAACGGAGAAATTGTCGATGCCGTGATTTTTCTCGACCAAGGACGAATACTTCCAATTGATTCAAAGTTTTCGCTTGAAAATTACAATCGCATTTTGGAGACGCGCGACGCGACGGAGCGCGAGCGCTTGGAGAAACTTTTCAAGCAGGACTTGAAGAACCGGATTGATGAGACGGCAAAATACATCCGTCCGACCGAGAACACGATGGACTTTGCCTTCATGTTCATTCCTTCCGAGGGCGTCTACTACGACCTTCTCATTAATCAAGTGGGCACGGTGAAAACAAATACTCGCGACCTTATTGAATATGCCTTTCAGCAAAAGAAGGTGATTATTGTCTCACCCACATCTTTCATGGCCTATTTGCAGACCGTGCTTCAGGGGCTTCGGTCGCTTCAGATTGAAGAGTCGGCAAAAGAAATCCGTAAGCGCGTGGAAGAGCTCGGGCGCCATCTTGGCAATTATGATGAATTTATGAAAAAACTCGGCAATGCGATGTCCACGAGCGTGAACGCCTACAACACCGCCTACAAAGAGCTCGGAAAAATCGACAAGGATGTGCTTCGCATTACCGGCACCGCCGCTGGCATGGAAGTTGCCGCGATTGAGGGACCGGAGCGCAGCGAATAACAAAGACCCCCCACTTGGAGGCTAAGCCTCTAAGTATAAAGAAAGAACCCCGTTGATGTTATCGCGGGGGCTCGTGTAAAAGCTTAGCGTCTTGTCAGTCCACGCCAGTACCAGTAAAGGTGGTAGTAAATGTTCTCCCACCAATCTTGGCTGAGGATTCTGAAGCGGAACAGGTCTCTTACGGACTCACGTTCCATCTCCATAAGCCTAGTGTCGCATTCTTCGCAGAGGAAACCCTCGCCCTCGAAGTCAGTGTTGCACCACGCGCACTCGTGAAAAGTGAACCTGTCGACCGGGTTTTCCTCGTACTCGAGCTCACGCTCGTGGTACTTGGTCTGCTCCTCCAACTCGCACGCCTCGCACAAGGTCTCCGCGGCCGAAGTTACGGGAGCACCGCATTCGAAGCAGTGGTACTCCTCAGGCTTCTCCTCGAAGTCGCTCTGATCAGGGTAGTCGTCGTAGGGGGCGTTGATGTCTCGAACCTTATCCTTGCGGATGTCCCCCACGTACTTCCACTCGTCAGTGCCCGTGGCTTGGCGCTCAACCACATACCGATACTCGTGCCAGCCGTCGGGTGAGTCCACCTCGCCAGTTATCCCGTGCTCCAACAGGCTTGTGCCGAAGGATTCGGGCAAATTGTGTCGTTCCCATCGGACGTGGGACGATTCATCCGCAACAATGTGCCTGAAACTTCCAGGACCATCGTCGTATTGGATTCGGTTGCGATAAGTGTATTTGATCAGTCGGAATGAGAATGTCGACATCTTGTAGCTCCTTCTCATGGGTTGAACCAAGAAAAGGAACCATCATACCCGCTTACCCCTGTTAGGAGTTGGGTGAAGGGTGGAGTACCGTACTTCCTTAAGGCCTTGATTTTTCCCAAGGAGCCAGAAGGTTGTCCGAAGGACGTTTCGGGTCGTCTACCTGACCGTTTCAAGTTACGCTCCAAAGTCAACGTAGCACACCTCAGCAAGAATGTCAATCGCGCTTAAATCATTGCCATTTGAGCTCAATTTAGCTATGCTCAATGCACTTATGAGCGGATTTGCAGTTATACAAACGGGCGGGAAACAGTACAAGATCTCCGCGGGGGATGTTATTACCATTGAAAAACTTCCTGGCGAAAAGCAGGAAGGGGACAAGGTTACTTTTGATACCGTGCTTCTTACCGATGACGGGAAGGAATCAGTCATTGGCACCCCGACGGTTTCCGGGGCAAAAGCTACTGGCACTGTTGTTACCGCCGGGCGCGCACGCAAAGTCACAGTCATCAAATACAAAGCCAAAAGCCGCTATTTCAAAAAAAGGGGACATCGCCAACCGTTTCTGAAAGTAAAAATCAATTCAATCTCTTAAAATGATGGACCTCGTAGGTCCATCATTTGACTTAGTTCTTTGAACACTTGAATGAAGGACATTGGATGTCTTTCATTTTATTGGCGATTTTTGAGAGCGTTTCGGATAGTGTCGGGGTCCGAGTACTCAAGCTCCGAGCCCGTTGAAAGACCGCGCCCAAGGGTCGAGAGTTTAAAGCCGTATGCTGTGGAAAGCGGAGCAAGAGAGCTCTGCAAAAACTCGGCAGTGTTTTCTCCCTCGCTCGTGAGAGAAAGGGCAAGGACGACCTCTTTGAGCCCATTGTTTTTCCCGCGATTTTCAATAAGTTTCTGGATTTGTTTTGATCGAACTCGCTCATGAGGATTTTTTTCCAAAATCGGTATTGTTCCACCGAGAACGAAATATTTTCCGCTCCAGGCGCCGGCGCGCTCAATATTTTCAAGGTCAACGTCTTTTTCGACTATCATAAGGAGCGTGTTATCCCGGTTCGGGTCGGCGCAAGTGGAACAGAGCGTTTGCTGATTTCCATTTGAGGTAAAAAAACGCTGGCATTCGGAACACACGTTCACCATTTTTTTTAATGCAAGCACCAATCGAGAGAGTTCTTCCCTGACGCCGATGGGAGCGGCAAGGAGATAATACACAAAACGCTTTGATTGCCTTGGCCCTATGCCGGGAAAGCGCGCAAAAAGCTCCGCCAGTTTATCAAGAGTGCTCATCAATAATCAGAATTAAGAAGTACGAATTACGAATTAAGAATGGGGCAAATCAGTAGGGAACGGGCTCTTCTTCTGCCGTTCCGCTCCCTGAATCACCAAAGTCACTCTTTTCCATTGAGAGGAAGGTTGTCCGTTTTTCGTCGAAATAAAGCTCGATTTTGCCGGTAGGACCGTTGCGGTGCTTTTCAATCAAGATTTCCGCGATGCCCGGTTTCGTCGAGCTTTCGTTGTATTTGTCATCGCGGTGAATGAACATGACGACATCCGCATCTTGTTCTATCGATCCGCTGTCACGAAGGTCGGAGAGGCGGGGCTTGCCGCGGCGCTGTTCAATCGCCCGGCTAAGCTGGGAGAGCGCGAGAACCGGAACATCCAACTCGCGAGCGAGTGTTTTAAGGGAGCGGGAAATCTCGGTCACTTGCTGAACCATCGAATCCGAGGCGCGGGCGTTTGTGGGCGCCATGAGCTGAAGATAATCCACGATAATGAGACCAAGGCCTTTTTCGCTTTTGAGTCGGCGGGCGACCGAGCGCATTTTGAGAACGGTGTTTGCCGGCTGGTCATCGATGAAGATCGGCGCGCTCGAAAGCTTATCGAGCGAATCGCGAATACGGTCAAATTCATCGTCACTCGTGAGCTTTCCGGTGCGCAGTTTCCAGGAATTGACTTTCGATTCGGCGGCGAGCATACGGTCAACAATTTGCTGGGAGCTCATTTCAAGGGAGAAAATGCCGACGTGCGTATTATAGAGCGTCGAACTTTGCCTGGCGATGTCGAGCGCAAGAGATGTCTTGCCCATTGAGGGGCGCGCGGCGAGGATAATGAGGTCGGATTTCTGAAGTCCCGCGAGCATATTGTCGAGGTCGCGAAAACCGGTTCGTATGCCGCGGAGCTCGTCTTTCGCTTTATGCAGACGGTCAAGCCGCTCCCATGCCTCGCCCAAGATGTTACGGAGGTCAACAAATTTATGCAGGGTCGGCGTTGCGGTAACTTCATAAATCTTCTTTTCTGCTTCATCAAGCACTTCTTCAAGGTCGCGGCTTTCATCATAGCCAAGCTGACTTATCCCATCTGCCGCCTCGATAAGGGAGCGCATCATGTACTTTTTCTGCACAAGCTCCGCGTAATGCTTAAGGTTTGAAGCTGAAGGAACGGCGCTCACGAGCTCCGCAAGATAGGAAGAGCCGCCGGCATGCTCAAGCTGGCTGCGCTCCTTGAGGCGGGAGGAAAGAGAAAGGAGATCAATCGGATCGCCCTTTCCAAAAAGCTCGAGCATCACATTAAAAATAATGCGATGCTTTTCCGCATAAAAGGCATCGGGAGAAACAATATCAATGATGTCATGCATCCCCTCGGGTTTCAGGCAGATACTTCCGAGCAATGCTTTCTCGGATTCTACGTTCTGCGGCGGAATGCGAAGTTTGGGGGAAGCATTTGCCATGGGGGTATTCTAGCACAGGCAATTTTTCGTCAAATTCTCCTTATGGGGAGCTTTCAGTGCACAACCTGTGCGTAACATTGCTGAAAAAAGTATGCATAGTACAGCAAGGCCGTAATAATTGGGGCGTTATTGAGCTTGTGATATGCGCTGTGGCGCTTTGCTTCCTTATCAAAGCAAAAAAGCAAAACACCAAAACTAACAAAAACGGACCACCACATAGGTGACCCGTTTACCTTTTACCGAGTCTCGGTCCCGCATCAGTGTCTTCAATTTCAAACTCCATACCGATAATCTTTTCCCGAAGCGCATCGGCCTTCGCCCAATCTTTATTTGCCCGGGCGGTTTCGCGTTCCTCAACGAGATTCCGAACCCTTTCTGGAAGATCACTCAGCAATATGGTGTTGCTCTTTGCATGCTCCAAATCAAGTCCAAGGACGCGATCCATATCGAGAAGGGTCGCGCGCTTATCGGGAGGGGAAAGTGAATCATCTTTTATCATATTCCAAGCGACCGCAAGCGCCTGCGGCGTATTCAAATCATCCTCAAGTGCATTCAGAAAATCAGTACGATATATCGTACTGATTTTCCCGGTATCAGTAGTGCTACTTGCAATGGTATGCTCCAATCGGTTGAGTGCTGTTTGAGCGCCAGCGAGTGCCTCCCACGTAAAATGGAGAGGTGAGCGATAGTGCGAAGTCAAGAAAAGGTATCGAAGGGCAAGAGGGGAAATCCCCTTTGTTTCAATGTCGCGCAGGGTGAAAAAATTTTGTTTCGATTTCGCCATTCTTTCATTCGCAATCGTGACGAATGCGTTATGAAGAAAATAGCGCGCAAAAGTTTTACGGGTTAAGGCTTCGGCCTGCGCAATCTCATTTTCATGGTGGGGGAACTTCAGGTCTTCACCTCCGGTGTGAATATCGAAGCTTTCGCCTAAATATTTCATTGACATAGCAGCACATTCGGTGTGCCAGCCAGGGAATCCTTTGCCCCACGGGCTTTCCCAACCAATGGTGCCTCCAAGTTTCCAGAGCGCGAAATCGCGCTGGTTGTGCTTCTCTAGATTTGTTTCTACACGCGCACCTGCTTCGTCGCCGCTAAGCGCATGGCGCATGCGTTTGCCATAGGTCGGGAGTTTAGCGGTATCAAAATAGACGCCATTGGAGATTCGATACGCGTAACCCTGCTTTTCTAAAGCCTCGATGAGAGCAATTTGTTCAGGGATGTGTTCGCTTGCACGGGGGAGTGTTTCAGCCATCTCCACGTTTAGCTTCAGCAAGTCTTGCTTAAAGGCATCGGCGTAGGTTGTGCCGACAGCGTAGAGGTTCTCAAGTGTCTCTTCATAGCCTTGGCGTCTCAGTGCCAGAACCATCTTGTCTTCTCCCTCATCAGCATCACTCTGGAGATGTCCGATATCGGTAATATTCATCACCTGCTTCACCTGAAAACCCTCGTATTCAAAAGTGCGGCGGAGTGTATCGACAAACACGTAGGAGCGGAGATTCCCGATGTGCACAAAGTCATACACGGTTGGTCCGCAATTGTACATGCGTACCGCGCCGCTTTGAAGCGGTTCAAACCGCTCAAGGGTTCCGGTAAGCGTGTTGTGGAGTCGAAGCGGCACAAACGTAATTCGTACTTCTTAATTCGTAATTCGTGCCTACAGCCAGCCGCGGTGTCTGAAGAAAGAGAAAAATACCCCTGTGGCACAGAGCATGATACCGAGAACAATCCAAAAATCAAAGGGGTTCCCGATGAACGGAGTGTTTTTCGTATCCATGCTGAAAATTGCGGCAATGAGAACGAGTGGAAAAGTGGTGAATGCCATGAGGGTAAGCGTCTTCATGATCTCGTTCTGTTTTATGGAGAGCAGGGAGTTGTTGGTCTCCCGAAGCTCACTTAGCGTATCCAAGTTTCCTATGATATCTTCCTGAACTCGCTGGTAGAGCCCGACGACGCTTCTCATATGATAGGAGAACGTGGTGCCGAAGAAACGGCCGGCGGCGTGGTCAAACGATTCGAGGGTTGCGCGGTGCATGGAAAGGGACTGCTTGAAGCAAAGGAGCGCGCGGGAGAGTTCCGAGAGCTTCACGACCATTTCTCTTTCGCGGCCTTCAAAAATTTTCTGCTCAACATCGACAAGCTCATCGCGTATGAAATCGAGTTCATGCTCCACTGCTTTATACAGTTTCCGGATCATGTGGTAGAGAAGAAATCCCCCGTGTTTCACCTGGTCTTTTTTTTCAAGAATCGAGTGTACTTCGAAAACCTTGGCAAACTTATGGAGCGGATCGATGGTGTCGTAGCGAGCGGTAATGAGGAAACGTTTTCCGACGATGAAATCAATTTCCTGCTCCCGATTGTCGGTGTGCGTATGTTTGAACGCGGGAAAGTGAAGAATGAGGTAAATATAATTTCGGTAAGATTCCACTTTTGGTTTTACCGAGGGTATGAGAAGCTCCTCCGCCACTAAGGGGTCAATCGTAAATTCTTCCATTATCTGACGAACCTCTGTTTCGGTTGGTGTCTCAAGGTCAACCCAAACCAAACCGTTATGCTCGTATCGATTCACCATACTTTCATTATAGGGGTTGCCCCGTTAGAAGTCGCGGGCGACACAGTGTCATTTGGGGAATACTAAAATTATTCTCGCAAGTGCGGGTTTGATTTCGATAGGGCATTTTCTAACGCACGCGCCTCATCGAGTCTGAAGACTCATCAGAGTCTGAACGACCTACTTCTAACGGGGTTGCCCGCCTTTCAAGCATCTGCGATAATGCACAGATGCATTTTGTCTCCGGAAGGTCTATTTTCCTCTTTGCACTCGTATGCGTGCTGTTTTTTGCCGGAGGTTTTTCTGCAGGGGTCGTTGTAAGCGGCTCTCTGGTGTTGCCAGAACCTCTTCCCAGTATTTTTACTTCCTCCCTTGACGCGGAACCCGCGGGGGTCAACTTTGCGCCAGTGTGGAGGACTTGGAACGTTTTGAATGAAAAATTCGTTCCGGCTTCGACGACGCAAGAACTCTCAGACGAAAAGAAGATATACGGTCTTATCTCCGGACTTACCGGCTCGTTCGGGGATCCTTATACGGTTTTTTTCCCGCCGGAAGAATCAGAAATTTTTCAAGCGGATATCAGCGGCTCCTTTGAGGGAGTCGGAATGGAGATTGGCATTCGGGATAACGCGCTTGTAGTGATAACTCCGCTTAAGGGCTCTCCGGCAATCCGCGCTGGTCTTCTGAGCGGGGATAAAATCACTAAAATTGATGATGTCTCGGCAGACGCGATGCCTGTCGATAAGGCGGTGAAGCTCATTCGCGGCCCGCGCGGCACGGTGGTGCGTTTCACTATTCTCCGGACGGACGAGAACGAGCCCAGGGTAATACCCGTTACTCGGGATGTTATTGAAATTCCGACCATTGAGACAAAGAAACAGGACGGTGTGTTTATTATTTCCCTTTATAATTTCTCCGCAGTTTCGGCGAATCTCTTCCGCGGAGCACTGCGCGAGTTTGCGCTCTCCGGCACCCCCAAGCTCATCCTTGACCTGCGAGGCAATCCGGGAGGATATCTCGAGGCGGCGGTTGATATGGCGAGCTGGTTTCTGCCCGCCGGCAAAGTAGTGGTGAGTGAAGAACAAGGCAAAAACGGCAAACCGATTTTACATCGCAGCCGCGGGTACGATGTCTTTACCGACGAGCTCAAAATGGCGATTCTTATGGATGGCGGCTCGGCATCCGCTTCGGAAATTCTTGCCGGCGCTCTTCAAGAACACGGCAAGGCAAAACTCATTGGCACGCGCACGTTCGGTAAGGGCTCGGTGCAGGAACTCGTGGATATTACTGACAAAGCGTCGCTCAAGGTGACTATCGCGCGCTGGCTTACCCCGAATGGACGTTCGATTTCCGAACACGGACTTGACCCTGATATTGAAATCAAACGCACTGAAGATGACGTAAAAGCCGGGCGCGATCCACAGCTTGATGCGGCGATAAAGTTATTGAATCAGGAATAAGGAAGCAGGAATTAGGAGTCGAATTACGAAGTACGAATTAAGAATTACGAATAAGAAAATGCAAATAGTATTACTGCGCGAGATTGCAGGGATAGGACGGAAAGGCGAAGTGAAAAATGTTGCCGAGGGGCATGCGAGAAATTTTCTGATTCCGCGCGGATTTGCAGCTCCGGCGACGCCCAAGCATGTCAAGGCATTAGAGGCGCAGTACGAGCGTTCGGTTGAAGAGAAAGAGCTTCAAGCAGATCTACTTCTGAAAAATATCACCTCACTTAACGGAACGACTATTATCATTGAAGCGAAGGCGAACGAAAAAGGGCATTTGTTCAAAGGTATTCACCGCGCAGATATTGCTGCAGCAATTCAAGCCCGCGCTCATTTTGAAATTCCTGCAGACGTCATTGAGCTGCCGGAGCCAATTAAAGAAATAGGGGAGCGGGAGATTGTTGTTTCAACAGAAGGGCAACGGGCGGTTTTTATATTACAGATTCAATCTCTTTAAAAACAAAAGCGCCCGACGAAAGCAGGCGCTTTCGTCGGGCGGCATCAAGCTGGCTCGGGCTTCTTGAAGCCGACGAACTCCTTGTCCTTGCGTGTGAAGAACGGAGGTAGCTTGGCATCCCCCTGGAATTTTCGGGCGATCACCTTACCGCTCGGGCTTTGGAGAATGGCATAGACGGTTTTCTCTCGAACCTCGCTTGCCAGGACTTCCCAGAGCACATCGGAATCGAGCGGAAAGTCGACCTCGGATGCTATTTTGCCTGTCGCCCCTGCCTCGATAGCGTAGTTGATAGAGGTCACCAGAGAGATTGCTCCAATGACGTAAAGGACGAGTTGGAAAACGTTATCCGGGTGAATGTCTGCTATCACGCCGGTAGCTGTAGCCAAGATGGCAAGACCGCAGAGCATGGAAAGTACAGAGAAACAGAGCCGCTTCATCGGGATTCTCCCTCAAATTGCACTTCTTAATATGTAGCAATGAAATGACTATTTGTCAAGTCAACTAGATTGAATCAAAACCCCGCCGAGAGGCGGGTTTTTGATTAGAGTACCTCAACGACGTTTTTAACCTTGGTTTGGTTGTTGAAGCCAACCTTGCGCTTGGTTCTGAAAGTCACCGTACCGTCCTTGAGCGCGAAGAGGGTATGGTCTTTGCCGATGCCGACATTGCGGCCGGGGAGGACGCGGGTACCGCGCTGGCGCAGTATCACCATCCCGGTACGGGCACTTTGGCCGGCAGAGAGCTTCACCCCCAAGTATTTCGGGTTAGAGTCGCGAAGGTTTTTAGCTGTTCCGCCCGCTTTTTTTGATGCCATAAGGGTACGAAGTACGAGTTACGAAGTACGAATAACGATAAACCTGCGGATAAGTAACTTCTTTTGAATGCCGTTGCGAGATATACTGAAAACAATGATTGTGCCTGCAATAATAGCAGAGCTTGTTTCTTTTGGCAAATCCCGGGATCTCCTGATTGCCCTCGTTATTATTTTGGTCGGTTGCGGCAGTTTCGGACTCGGCCGGCTCTCAAAGGTTCAAGAAACAAAAATACCTCTTACCATTGTTAATACTGCGCAAACGGCTGCGGCTCAAGAGGGAATTGCCACGCGGGCAGAAGTTATTGAAAAGTTGGCCGAGTCGACAGCCGAGGGGCAATTCGTTGCTTCTCGAAATGGCAGCGCTTACTACCTGCCGTCATGCTCGGGCGTAAAAGCGATTAAGGAGGAAAATAAGATTTGGTTTGCCACCACAGAAGAGGCGCGGCTCGCCGGCTATCATCCAGCGGCAAATTGCAAGGGACTATAGAAAGCGAATTACGAAGTACGAATTAAGAATTACGAATAATAAATATCAGTGTGATAGTAGTAGATGTAGAGGCATCGGGGACTGAACATCATAAGCACTCAATTGTGAGTGTCGGGGCTCTTGAACTGGAACACCCGGAGCGCCGCTTCTATGAGGAGTGTCGCATATGGGATGGTGCGCGCATCGAAGAGGAAGCGCTTGCGGTCAATGGCTATACGCGCGAGCAGATCACGGATTCGCGCAAGCAGGGGGAGGGGGAATTGACTCGTTTGTTCATTGACTTTGCGCTCAACGCCGAAGAGCGGACGCTTGCAGGACAGAACCCATCTTTTGACCGCGATTTTTTGAAATCAGCCGCCGAGCGTGCGGGACATACCAACTGGCCACTTGCGCATCGGACAATCGATACCCATTCGCTTGCTTACATGCATATGGTGAAGCGCGGCATGGCACCTCCCATTGACCAAGAACACAAGCGTTCAGCTCTTAACCTTGATGCCGTTTTGAACTATTGCGGAATTCCTGAAGAACCAAAGCCGCATAACGCGCTTACGGGAGCGCTCTGTCATGCCGAAGTCATCTCGCGGCTTTTGTACGATAAAAAGCTTCTCCCGGAGTTTGATCAGTTTCCGGTTCCTTGGATAAACAGATAAAACAGCAAATAGTAGATATAAAAAATAAATTCCGTGTTTTTTTGCTCTTTGATTTTTGATATTTAATATGTCATTGCGAGTACTCATGTTCGGCTGGGAGTTTCCTCCCTACAATAGCGGTGGTTTAGGCGTAGCCTGCAGCGGCTTGGCGCGCGCTCTTGCTAAGGAAAACGTTGACATTCTCTTTGTTCTTCCTAAGCACATAAACATTGCGGAGCCTTCAGTGCGTTTTCTCTTTGCCGGTATTGAACAGGTTGCGTTCAAAGGAGTTCGGACGGGTTTAACTCCTTACCGGACAGCCGCAGAGTATTCGCGGTGGCGCTCGGGAGAGGGAGATATATATGGAGAAAATTTGTTCTCGGAGGTTTTGCGTTACGCGGCTCTTGTTCGGAAACTTATTGAGGGAGAGGACTTTGACATTATTCATGCCCATGACTGGCTCTCATTCCCTGCGGGCATTGAAGCAAAGCGCATTTCCCGGAAACCCCTTATCGTGCATGTACATGCCACTGGATTTGATCAGGGAGGGGGAGAACATGCCGACAGCCGTGTGTACGCAATAGAAAAAGAGGGGATGGAAGAGGCAGATGCAGTCGTTGCTGTCTCAGAATACACAAGACGGATGATTATCGAGCGATATCATATTGAAGAGAAGAAGGTTCATGTGGTTCATAACGGCGTTGATGTTGATTTTCATACTGCAGAAGGCGGCTCATATCAAAACGGAGTGGGGCCCCTCCCGCTTAAGATTCCCGGCTACAAAATTGTGCTCTATGTCGGGCGGCTCACGCTTCAAAAAGGCCCTGATTACTTTTTGCGGGCGGCAAAACGCGTTCTCGACGAAAATCCTAAAACGTTTTTCATTATCGCCGGCTCGGGTGATATGGAGCGGCAGATGATACGACTTGCGGCGGAGATCGGCATCGCGGAAAATGTTTTCTTCAGCGGGTTTGTACGAGGCGCTGATTTAGAGCGGCTGTATCGCGCGGCTGATTTATTTGTTCTTCCTTCGGTCTCGGAGCCTTTCGGCATTACCCCTCTTGAGTCGCTTCTTGCCGATACCCCCGTGCTTATTTCAAAACAGTCCGGCGTATCCGAAGTCATTACCCACGCGCTTAAGGTGGACTTCTGGGATACTGAAGAAATGGCGAATAAAATTATTTCAGTGCTTCGCTATCCGCCGCTTAAAAAACAACTCTCGCGCAGCGGAAAAGAAGAAGCACAGAAACTTACATGGGGAAAAGCCGCGGAAAAATGTGTTATGCTGTACCATAGGATTTTAGCCGAATTACGAATAACGAATTAAGAATTACGAATCATGAACTTGGCACTCTTCAATTTTCTCGTACTTCGTAACTCGTACTTCGTAACTCGTACTTCGTAATTCGTACTCATGCTTTCCGTTTGCCATTATTTTCACGTTCATCAGCCAAGGCGCATCAAGCGATACCGGGTGTTCGATATCGGACGCGACCACGGTTATTTTAACGACGCCACGGAAACGGACCTCAACAATCGGCGGGTACTCGCAAAAGTCGCGGGGAAGTCGTATCTGCCAACGAACCAGACGCTTCAAGATCTCTTACAGAGGCATCCAGAGTTCACGTTTTCTTTTTCTTTTTCTGGTGTTTTGCTCGACCAGCTTGAAGAAAATTTTCCCGAGGTGCTTGATTCATTTAAGCGTCTCATTGCGACCGGTCGGGTTGAAATTCTTGCCGACACCCACTATCATTCGCTTGCTTTTTTCTACTCGCTTCCTGAATTTGAGCGCCAAATTGAGCTTCACGAACGCACCATACGGCGATTGTTTGGCGTAGTACCCAAGGTACTCCGGAACACCGAACTCTCATATCGGAACGACTTGGCGACGTGGGCTGAAGCGCACGGCTACATCGGCATTATGGCTGAAGGTTGGGATCATGCCCTTGCCTCACGAAGTCCGAATTTCCTGTATCGTCCCCCCGGCTGTAAAAAAATAAAGGTGCTCCTTAAAAATTACCGGCTCTCCGACGATGTTGCGTTTCGCTTTTCGGAGCGCAGCTGGAAGGGATGGCCCTTAACTGCTCCAAAATTTGCCGAGTGGGTCAATGCGCACCATGGCGACGGGCAGACCGTCAATCTTTTTATGGATTACGAAACCTTCGGCGAGCACCAATGGGAAGACAGTGGCATTTTTCATTTTTTATCTGCGCTTCCCGGCGAACTGCTAAAGCACCCGGATACCGTTTTCAAAACACCGTCCCAAACTGCCGCAGCCTATGAGCCGGTAGGCGAGATTGATGTTCCCTATATCCTGACGTGGGCGGATACGGAGAGGGACCTTTCTGCGTGGGTTGGCAACGACATTCAGCGCTCCGCAATCGCGGCGCTGTATGCTCTTGAGGAGGAGGTGCTTCATACGGATGACGCGAAGCTTATTGAAGATTGGCGTTATCTCCAGACATCGGACCATTTCTACTACATGTGCACCAAGTGGTTTGCCGATGGGGATGTGCATAAGTACTTTAATCCGTATCAATCGCCCTATGATGCGTATATTGCTTTTATGAATGTGCTCTCTGATGTAAAATTACGGTTACAAAAGGAACGCACTCGGCAAACGCGCCGCTCGCCGCGGATGTCGGGAAACCGGAGAGAGCGGGCGGTTATTAGCAATTAGTTCTTTTGTTTTTATATGAGAAAAAAATCCGTAACTCGTAAAGCAAGCTCCCCGCGGAAACTTACCCATGCCGCATCCTCGGAGTCCTTTTGGGTATGTTCCGGTCTCATTCTCGGAGACTTGCGAGCGCTTCAGAGCGCGCTCTCAAGCGGGATGAATGATGCGATATATGCCTACCACGTGAATCGGGGCCGGAATGATTTTGCAAAGTGGGTTTCTGAAGTGCTGAAAGACCAACACTGCGCGCGGGCGCTTCAAAAGGCAAAGAACCGCGCCGGAGCTGCCCGGGCGGTTGCGATAGCTCTCAAGGAGTACCGCTCATAGATTTCTTACACGATGCCCCGCGCGGTTACACTTGGCAATGGGCATATCCTTGTGGGTCTCGATGCCCGTGCCCAAGTTCGTGATTTTTATTTTCCCTATGTCGGACTTGAGAATCATCTCGGCGTCGGGCAGGTGCATCGGGTGGGAGTATTCGCGGACGGACAGCTTCGCTGGTTTTCCGACCCGTCCTGGGATATACGCATCGAGTACGACAAAGAAACCGCTGCAGGAAAGGTGGTTGCGACAAATACGACGCTCGGTATTGCCTGTACCAGTACTGATGTTGTCTATAACGAGAAAAACATTTTGGTCCGCGAATTCACTCTAGAAAATCTGCGAGAGGGAACCCGGGATATAAAAGTATTTTTTTCGCATCAATTCGAACTCTCGCAGGCACATGGCGGCGATACGGTCTACTTTGATCCTCGTTGTGAGGCGATTATCCATTACAAAGGGCGCCGCGTTTTTCTTATTAATGCCCGCCATAATAAGACAAATTTTGACGATTACAGCGTCGGGCTTTTTGAAGTTGAAGGACGTGAAGGGACCCACACCGATGCGGCTGACGGCGTACTTGCCAAAAATCCTATTGAGCACGGCACGGTCGATTCTGTCATCGGCGTCTCACTTTCGCTCGCGCATGAGCCAAAAATCGTAGAGTACTGGGTTGCGGTAGGAGAGTCTATTGCGGAAGTTCACGCACTGAACGCTTATGTTCTTGAAAAAACGCCGGCACATCTCACCCGAACCACCCGTGACTTTTGGCGGGCGTGGGTAAATCGACAAAATTTCAGTTTCTACGGTTTGAGTGAGGGGGTTATCGCTCAGTTTAAAAGGTCGCTTTTTATCATTCGCACGCATGCCGATAATAACGGCTCCATTATCGCTTCAAGCGATTCGGATATGCTCCAGCATGGCCGAGATAGTTATGCGTATATGTGGCCGCGCGACGGGGCGTTTGCCGCAATGGCGCTTGATCGTGCGGGAGATTTTGGTGTCGCCAGAAAATTCTTTGAATTTTGCGGCGACGTCGCCGCTGGCAAAGGTTACTTCATGCACAAATACCGTCCCGACCAGTCTCTCGGCTCTTCGTGGGAGGCATGGCTTCGAGAAGGGAAGCCTGAGCTGCCGATTCAGGAGGATGAGTCATCAATTGTGCTTTTTGCGCTTTGGAAACACTACCGATTAACGAAAGACATTGAGTTTATTGAAAGCATATACGGCTCGCTCATAAAGAGTGTCGCAGATTTCTTGCTTACCTATGAAGAAACAGCATTAGGTCTTCCACACCCAAGTTATGATCTCTGGGAGCAGAAATACGGCATTACCACCTACACGATGAGTGCGCGCTACGGTGCTCTCATGGCAGCGGCAAATTTTGCGAACCTTCTTGGTAAAGAGGATGCGGCTCGGACCTACAATAAGGGAGCGCTCGCTATTAAAGAAATGATTCTCAAATATCTCTATGATGCGAAAAGCGGCATATTTCTTAAACTCATACAGGTTGCGGGGGATAAAAAAATACTTGCGGACACCACTCTTGATATGAGCAGTTTTTTCGGCTTATTTCATTTCGGCGTTTTGCTGCCGGAAGACCCCCGACTTGCGAAATTCTCAGAAGTTCTTCGTGGACATCTTTTTCTCAAAGAAGGAATCCGCGGCGTACCGCGATTTTCTTACGACGAATACTATAGGGTGGAGGGTGTCCGCGAATCGAATCCGTGGTTCATTACGACGCTGTGGTTCGCACAGTATCTTACTCTCACGGCAAAGGGCGAGAAAGATTTCGTGGAAATCAAAGAATGGCTCGAGTGGGTGGTGGCGCACGCCCTGCCCTCCGGCGTACTTTCTGAGCAACTGAACCCTTGGAGCGGGGAGCAGATATCCGCGGCGCCTTTGGTATGGAGCCATGCAGAATTTGTACACACCGTTATCAACTATCTTGAAAAATTAGAAACCATGGGACTCTGTATCGCTTGTAACCCTGTAAATAATGTATGATCCCGCAAGAACTTATTGCATTTCCAAATCAATTTTCTTTTCAGCCGATCGTGGAAAATCAGGAACGTCTGCGCAAGGGGCGTCTGACGGTTGTGGGCGGCATGGGCGGCTCAGCTCTTGTTGCCGGACTTCTCAATACTATCGATCCGGCTCTCGGCTTCATCACTCACCGTGATTACGGGCTCCCCCTTCTTCCCGAGGCGCTTTTTCCAGACACTCTTTTTATTGCGAGTTCCGCCTCGGGGAATACCGAAGAAACGCTTGATTTTGCGCGTACTGTAGAAAATCGTGGCTTTTCGCTTGCGGTCATTGCGGGGGGTGGGGAATTGCTCAACTTTGCTCTAAAGCGACACCTGACGCTCGTCAAACTACCGCACACAAGCCTGCCTCCACGGATGTCAACGGGGTATTTGGCAATCGCGCTTGCGGCGCTTACGAACGCCAAAAATCTTGTTGCTAATTTCCAGGGACTTTCGCATACACTGAGCGCGGCAAGGACTCATGAAGAGGGGAGAGTCCTCGCGCAGTCACTTGCCCAAAAGGTCCCTCTCATATACGCGTCGACCACAAACTTTCCTTTAGCGTATTATTGGAAGATAACTTTCAACGAAACGGCGAAAATCCCTGCTTTTTGCACAAGTGTTCCGGAGATGAGCCACAACGAAATCGAAGGATTTGACGGCCGGCGTCCCTCTTTTCCATCCAAGGTAATTTTTCTGGTTGATACGCAGGATCATCCCCGTATCCTGAAGCGCATGAGTATCACGCAGGAGCTGTATCGGAAACAGAACGTAGAAACCATGAGCCTTTCTCTACACGGTGAGCCGATGCAAAAAATATTCGGTTCGGTGCATCTTGCGATTGCCACCTCTCTTTCACTTGCCGGCGCGTATGGAAACGAGGCGATACGCACTCCGCTTATTAGTTCGCTCAAAGAGCGTATGAAGGATTAATCCATGTATCTTCTTTTTGACATTGGCGGCTCCAAGACTCGAATGGCTTTTTCAGTTGACGGCGCGGTATTCGAAGAGCCCCGCGTTGTGGCTACCCCGAGCGATTTCAAAGTCGGGATGGAATGTATCCGGAAAATCGGAAGCGAGGTTGCGAAGGGGAGGCACGTACAAGCGGTTGGCGGTGGAGTGCCCGGAACCCTTGATCGGGAGAAGAAAATGCTTGTGAGGGCGCCGCATCTTAAGGCTTGGGCGGGGAAGCCGCTTCACAGTGAACTTGAAAAGATTTTTTCTGCGCCGGTTCTCATTGAGAATGATGCCGCCCTTGCCGGTCTTGGCGAAGCGCGCCGCGGCGCAGGCAGAGAAAAATCAATTGTCGCGTACCTTACGATAAGCACCGGAGTCGGTGGCGCCCGTATCGTTCAAGGCGAAATAGATTTCAACACCTTTGGTTTTGAACCCGGGCACCAAATAATCGATATTGGAGGAGAAATGTGTGAGGGTTGCCGTGTTGGAGAAAAGCACATGAACATCGGCCATCTTGAGGAATATGTTTCCGGCGCTGCAGTCAAGAGGCGGTTTGGGCAAGCGCCCTCGGAAATTATAAATCCTGCGGTTTGGGACGAGCTTGCCCGGTTTCTGTCCTATGGGCTCCATAACACGATTGTTCATTGGTCTCCGGAGATAGTTGTTCTCGGAGGAGCCATGATTCTCAAAAAAAATGGCATCAAGATTGAGCGTGTAAGAGAGTATGTAAAAGAAATTTGCACGGTCTTTCAGGAGCTTCCTGATATCAAAGAAGCGGCACTTGGCGATTTTGGAGGGTTGCATGGAGCCCTTGAGCTCATTTCTCGCCGATAGCCGTGAGAGCACTTCATAGCGTATAATCTCGAGGTCAAAACGGGCTGTGGTATAACGGCATTACGCATGGCTGGGGGTCATGCAACCCGGGTTCGACTCCCGGCAGCCCGATAACTAAAGGAGAGATGATTACCTGTGACGCGACAAAAGATGATATCCATCAGTAACAAATATGCTTAAAAAGCTGAAAGGGAAGTGGGTGGCGCTTTCCGAGCGCACTGGCCGGGTGTTCGGGCGCTACAAGACAAAGAGGGAAGCGCGGGAACGGCTACGGCAAGTTGAAATTTTTAAACACTTAAGAAAAAAGTCTCAAAAAAAGCATAAAAAGTAGCCCAGTAGAGCGGCGGGCCGTCAAGATTTTTTTGGCTCAACAGAGCCTTCTTTTACTTGTTTGACAGATAGGGTGAAGTGTCGGGAAGTATTGACAGGGGATTGATTAAGTGCTAGACTATAAGAAATTCGGCTGTGCCGGATTTTTTGTTGGGCGGGCTTTCAGTTTCTGCCTTTGTCGACAGATTCTTGTGGGCAAGCCCAAAGTGGTACGAATACCACCTTTAGCACTTAGACAATTGGCTTATTATATTTCCGATTATCGCTATCCTGATTGCAAGCTCTTCGTTCGGAATACCTATGTCTCTTGACGCCGAAAGCGGACTCGTTTTTAGCCGTCCGGTGACTGTTGAGGACCATGTCCGAGCGTATTTCAGCGATGAGCCGGTGCTTGCTGAAATTGCCGAGTGCGAATCACGATTCCGACACTTCGACAAAAACGGCAAAACACTGCGAGGCGAAAAAAATCCTTACGACGTTGGAGTAATGCAGATCAACACTCTCTATCACGGCAAGGAAGCCGAAGAATTGGGTCTTGACCTTGGCGACATCGGCGACAACATGGCATATGCGCGCCATCTCTTTGAGGAGCAAGGTACGAAGCCCTGGAACTCGTCTGCCTCTTGCTGGAACAATTCGTAAGAAAAGAAAAAACCCGCCGTATGGCGGGTTTTTGGTATATATTTCATGAGGATAGTGACAGACATGAAGAAAGCACCTGTCCTTCGCTTTACATATATTGTGCGAAGTAGTACGATAGGCGTAATCCTTAACTAATACGAAAAGAATCTATTAATCCCCTACGCTCTAAAACAAATGGTCTCTGCTCACAAAAGCACAACCCCTGTTGCAAAACATATTCCTGACTTTATCGATTACTGCGAAGTCGAGAAGGGTCTATCTAACAACACCCAGAGAAACTACGAGCAGTATCTTAAGCTTTTTGTTCTGTGGCTCAAGGAAACTGATAATGAAAAACTCCTTCCCCATGAGCTTGTTGCGGGACATATTTGGGACTACCGCTTGTATCTTGCGCGTACCTACAAAACGCCCCACGGCAGCTACTTAGGCAAAAAATCTCAGAACTATTACCTAATCGCTCTGCGCGCTTTTCTCAACTATCTTGCCGAGCGCGATATTGAGTCACTCCCCTCTTCGAAAGTAAAACTGGCGAAACAGAAAAATGAAGAAACTATTTCATTTCTTGAGGTCGATGATTTCGAGAAAATGCTGGTGATACCGGATACCGCAACTTTCTCCGGAGCGCGTGATCGGGCGATCATGGAGCTTTTTTTCTCGTCCGGCATGCGTATCTCGGAACTTACCTCCCTCACTACTGATCAGGTATCCTTTCTTAAGGACAAGAATCCCCGTCGAACCTTTGAGCTCTCAATTGTAGGCAAAGGGAAACACATCCGAACTATTTTTATTTCTCCTCGCGCAGCCGAATGGCTCCGAAAGTATTTGGCTTCACGACGCGATGTCTATAAGCCTCTTTTTATCAATACTCGATCGGGCGCTTCTGAAGATGAAGACCGCCGACTCTCTGTTCGCGCTATACAGATGATGATCTCGCGATGCGCTCGGCTCGCGGGTCTCTCAAAGAAAGTGACGCCGCATACCTTACGCCACTCATATGCGACAGACTTACTTGCTCATGGCGCCGATCTTAGAAGCGTCCAGGAACTTCTTGGACACAAAAACGTTGCTACGACACAGGTGTATACCCACGTTACAAACAAGCGTCTTCGGGATATCCACGAACGCTTCCACGGCGGAAATAACAGTAGTAATCGTACTGGATAGGCAATAGTTAAAATCTCGCTCGTCCTATCCCCGCGGCAAGCCGTCGGGGAATTCTGCGGATAGATTAAAGGTACGATAGCGGATTTAAATAGGCTCCGCGATCCTTGACAAGGGGTAGCGTATAAATTTTTCCTTTACAGGCAAGCGCGCGGCTTTTGAGTTGTGAAATTTCCACTCCTTGCGTTGCATACACCGTGAAATGAAGGTGGGGGCCGGTCGCGTATCCGGTCGATCCGCTGTATCCGATGATTTGCCCCACTGAAACTGATTGTCCTTGCGAAACAGCGATGACCGATAAATGCGCGTAGAGGGTTGAAAGCCCGTTGTTATGCCGGATAAGAACCCATTGCCCGTAGGAAGCGCCTCGGCAGGTAGTGTCGGTGTTGCCGGTGCCTTGCACTACGCCGGAGGAGGCGGCCCTTACCTGCGTCCCAGGTGCCGCGCGCAGATCGATTCCGTTGTGCCCTTCCCCATTATAGACCTGCGCATTTCTTGTTGCGAATTCGGTATTGCCGAAATATTGAGTGATAAAGACGGCGTCAAGCGGCCAGGAAAGGACGCCCGAGCCGGTTTTTGGAAGAAGCGTCGGGTCAATGGTAAAACGAAGCTCGGCCTCATAGGCGGAAAGTTCCTCTTCAAACTGCCGGTGAAGCGTCTGTTTTTCTGCAAGAAGCTTTTGATAATTAGACTCTTTGTTTTTTGTCGCGGCGAGAAGCGCGCTTGTTTCCTGTCGGTTGGCATCAAGCACTTTTTTTTGATTTGCCAGTTCGATTTTGAGGCTGACTAATTTTTTCCGCGCCATCTCGGTCTGAGCTTTTGTATTCTCAAGATCTTCCTTGAACTGTCGGAGGTCCTCAACGTGTTTATCGATTGATTGCTGAAAACGGTCGAGTTCTTCAAGTTGCTGCCACGCCTCACTCATATTTTCTCCCCGAAGGATATAAACTATGGGTGCGTCGGCATCCATGATCGCAAGAGTCCGAAGTCCTGCTCCCACCGCAGAGAGAGAAAGAGCAATGCGCGTCTCCTTGTCAGTGATTTGAAGTGAAAGCTCGGAAAGATGAAGGTCGGTTGCCGCTATCTTGTTCTCGGTAATGCGTATATCCGCGCTGATTTTCTTGCGTGAAAGGTCAAGCAATGCAACGGCGTTCTGGAGACTTTGTTTTTCTTTACCGGTGGTTTCTAGTTGTCTCTGGTATTCCTTAATTTCTTTTTCGAGATTAAGAATAGCGTCATTTTTTTCCGCTATTTTACTCCGCAGTTCGTCTGCAGTAGCGGCGGCGGCCGCAGGCACGGTAAAGAGGCCGAGTGCGAATAGCGCAAGTGCTACTGCGAGTACCCAAGATTTCATTTCGCTATTGTAGCAGAGGCGGCGGTGAGGCGGGCAATGGTTTCTTCTTTTCCAAAGATACCGGAGAGCACAAAGGGGTCGGGTGATTGTTTTTTCCCTGAGAGGGCATAGCGCATGGGCCAGAGCACCGCTCCCCTTCCCTTTTCGGTCGCATATCCGAAAATCGCTTCCCTTACGGTATCTTGAGTGAACATTTTCTCAGGGATATCTCCCAGTTTTTCACAGAGGTATTGTAAATGCTCGGCGATCGTCGCGGCATTTGTATCTTTCCACGCAAGATCTTCCGGAGCAACGGCGGGACGTTCAAAAAAATACTGGAGCTCTTCCTCCTTGACAAGCTTCGCAATATCGGAAAAAACCGCAATGCGCTCAATAAGAAGCGGGGCTACTTTTTGCAGACGCTCTTCTGAAAAGTGAGGCAAGGCCTTGATAGCCTCCGGCAGGGCGTTCCCTATCAGGGCAAGAGCTTCCGCCGGCGGGAGGCGGCGGAGGTATTCCCGATTGAACCACCGGAGTTTTTCAATGTCGAATATTGCTCCGCTTTTATGCACCTGACTCAAGTCGAACTCTTTTATGAGTTCGGAAAGAGTGAATAATTCTTGAGTCGTGCCGGGGTTCCAGCCGAGCAGAGCGAGATAGTTTATAAGCGCCTCGGGCAAAAATCCTTGCTCGCGATATTCCCGAATTGCTGTTGCGCCATGGCGTTTAGATAATTTTGAGTGGTCAGGTGCGAGAACAAGAGGGATGTGCGCGTAGACGGGGCGCGGGGCGCCAAGCGCTTCCTGTATGAGGATATGCCGCGGCGTATTCGAGATATGATCATCGCCCCGAATCACATGGGTTACTCCCATCTCGACGTCATCAACCACAACGGCGAAATGGTACAGGGCGTCGGAAAGCGAGCGTGCGATTACAAAATCACCGAGCTCCATCGTATCAAACGAAATGGTTCCACGAATTTCGTCCTCAAATGAGATTATCCTGTTTTGGTTTCGTAGCCGGACGACCTCAATCTCCACCGCCGGATTACTCTGCGATGGTTCGCGCGAAAGATACGCTTTCTTTTCCTTAATGAGACGCAGAAGATGTTTTTGGTAGACGCTTCCCCGTTCAGATTGGCGGTAGAACTCGTCATGAGAGAGACTGAGCCAGCGTAGGCTTTCAAGAATATCGTCCTCAAACTCTTTTTTTGAGCGGGTGGTATCGGTATCCTCAATGCGCAAAATGATCTTCCCCCCGTGTTTGCGTGCGAAAAGGTAATTGAAAAGCGCTAAGCGCGCGGTTCCTATGTGGAGATTGCCGGTTGGTGAAGGCGCAGTACGCACCACCACTTTTCTATTTGTGGCTAAGGCGGGTGTCACAAACAATTGCTCAAGCTCCTCAAGTAGCTTCATCCCGTTAGAGGTAGAACGCGCACCCAGTGGAGTGCGATTTAACTACAACGTTAATTTCAAAATATTCGACCTTAATCATAGCATCAGTGGTTGCGGGTTCGCGACCTCTAACGGGATTCATGTTTAAGCGCAATATCAAGGATTGCTTCCGCAACCTCCCGCGCCGCTTTGGGCTTGGCGAATGACGCTGCTCCTGCCTTCATTTTTTCTCGGATATTCGGGTTATCAATGAGGCGGGTGATCTCGGATACCAAAAGGTGTGCCGTGAGATTGTCTTGCTCAATAACGACCGCAGCTCCAGAACGCGCGTAGGTAAAGGCGTTTTTTGTTTGGTCGTGTGAGACAAGTTCAGGCAGTGGGACGATAATGCTCGGAATTCCCCACTGTGCAATCTCAAAAATGGCTCCTGATCCTGCACGGGAAACGATGACGGTCGCAACGCCCGCCGACATGCGGAGCGCCAGTTCATTCAGATAGGGAAATACTTTGTACCGGCTGCCATTCTGGCTTTTTTCGAGCACCACGCGAGCAGTTCTCTCTACATCTTGAAATAAAGCATCGCCCGTCTGGTGAATAATTTGATAACGCTCAACGAGTTCCGGTAAGGCGCCGAGCACCACGTCGTTGAGTTTTTGCGCTCCTTGGGAGCCGCCGAGTATCACAATGACGGGGAGCTCTGATGAAAGACGCAAAAATTCGTAGGCGCCTTCCCGTGCAACGGTCCGCAGAGCCTTTCGGATAGGATTTCCGACTAACGCCGTCTTCCCTTTTGGGAAAAAGCTTGCGGCTTCAGGATACGCAATGGCAATCCGTTCAGCAAATTTCCCTGCGAAACGGTTTACTTTTCCCGGCGTCGCGTCTGATTCGTGGATCACAAGCGGTATCTTAAATAGCCGCGCGGCGAGCACCGTCGGAAAACTCGCGTACCCGCCTTTGCTGAAAACGACGTCCGGATAAATGCTGAAAACTTGAAAAAGCGCCTTCAAAATGCCAAAAGCCGTTTTAATCGCATCAGTGATATTGAGAAGCGAAAAATAGCGGCGGACCTTCCCAGCCGGACTTTTCCGGAATTCAATGCCGTTCTCAAACAGCAGACGTTCTTCAAAGGGAGTCGGCCCGGCGTAATAGAGCGAAGGTCTCAAGAGTTTCCGCTCTTCAACGAGAGCATTCACCTCCTCGGCAACGGCGATGATTGGATAAAAATGTCCCCCGGTGCCTCCTCCGGTAAAAAGTATTTTCATCCCGTTAGAAGTAGGACGCGCACCTGTTGGCGCTTATTCCTACCCACGAACTACGTTGGATATTTTCGACCATTGCCATATTGAAAGTTGTTGCGGGTTCTCGACTTCTAACGGGATTCATCCTATTTATTCGTAATTTGTACTTCGTAATTCATATTTCAATTTAGGCTCGGTATTTCGAAATATTAAGCAAAATTCCAATTTCAAAAAGGCCAAAGAGCATTGCGGTACCCCCATGACTTATAAAAAGCATCGGCAGGCCGGTGAGCGGCAGTACCCCTACCATGGAGGCGATGTTGATAAATGACTGGGATACGATGAGTATAACAATCCCGACGGCCAAGAGTCCACCGAATGTATCAGGTGCACGCGCCGCCACCTTGAGCCCCTGAAGTCCCAGCAGTAAGAACAAGCCGACGAGCGTGATGCTTCCAAGAAATCCAAATTCTTCGGCAGCAACCGCAAAAATCGAATCGCCCGATGGTTCCGGAAGATAACTGAACTTTTGAACGCTGAGTCCAAATCCCCTTCCGAGGAGCCCTCCTGAGCCGACGGCAATAAGTGATTGCTGAAGCTGGTAGCTTGATCCTTGGGGGTCATGCATCGGGTCGATAAACGTTACGATACGGTCTTTTATATACGGTCGCGTAGCGGCAAGTCCGGCAAGACCGATAAGCACCACACACACAAGAATCGCAATATCGCGCCACCGCACCCCGGCGGCAATAAGCATGGCAAGACCGGCGGTGACGATGACCATGAAAGTCCCTGTGTCAGGCTCTAAGAGGAGTAAGGTGCCGGTAAAAGCGGTAATGAGGAGGAACGGGATAATGCTGGACCGAAAATGCTGTACTTTGCCGCGGGCCCCGGAAAGCCATGCCGCAAGGTAGATGACGAATGCAAGCTTCAGGAATTCAGCCGGCTGCCACGACAAGGGCCCGATATGAATCCAGCGTGTTGCGCCGCCGGAGCTGAAGCCGAGCCCTGGTACGAAGACCAGACTTGTCGCAATAAGCGCTGCAATAAAAATAAGAAGAGCGTATTTTCTCCAAAAGCGGTAGCGGATGTTTATGGCTGTGAGTAGTCCCACAAACCCCAGTCCGATGCCGAGGAACGCCTGAGTGAACGCGGTGCGCGCGAAGTGGGCTCCGTCGACACGAGAGAGAAGCCCAAGTGAAGCTGAAGTGAAAACAAAAAATCCCACGACCACGAGAAGTATCGTCAAAAAAAAGATGGAGCGATCGAAGCTGTGGCTTTTCATCCCGTTAGAAATAGGGCACGGACTTTTTCCGAAGCGCCGTGCTCTTTTGTTTATTGTTGATATATTTGACCTTTAGTAACATATTGTACCAGCCTGTCCGTGATTTCTAACGGGATTCATGCCGCGTGTTGCTAAAGGAAGGCAAGAATCATGCCGACGAGGCCGAAGATGATGCCGAGGACCCAAAAACGCATGGTTACTTTATACGGTGGCCAGCCGATAGCTTCGAAATGATGGTGGAGGGGCGCAATGCGGAATATCTTTTTCCCTTTACGCAGTCTTTTCGATATAACCTGGAGAAGCACCGAGGCAACGGTGATGAGGAGAAGGAAGGCGACGATCGGGAGAACAATGAGCCCGTGCCCCTCTCCAAGTGAGTCGGTCATAAAAGCGACGACCGCAAGCGTTATGGTGAGTCCCATGGTCCCCGTTTCTGACATGTAGAAGCGCGCCGGCGGAATATTGAACCATAAAAACGCCAATATGCCGCCGGCAACCGTCGCACAAAAGGCGGCTAAATCTATTTGTCCCTGATAAAAGGCGATGCCCGCATAAGCGAGAAAAATAGTTGAGAATACTCCCCCGGCAAGACCGTCAATGCCGTCGATAACGCCACTTGCATAGAGTGCAAGCGTGACCAGTACAAAAATGGGAATAATAAAAATGCCAACCGACACGCTTGCGCCAAAAAACATCCCGATGGTTGTGATTTCAAGTTTACTGTAGAACCACCATCCTACGAAAAGAGCAATCCCAGCAACGACAAGAAGGCGTTTCGTAAGCGAAAGTCCCCCGCCGATATACCCGCCTCGTCCCATAACCTCGAATAAGTCGTCGATAAGTCCGACGAGTGCACCAGCAATGAGCGTGAAAAAAGGTATCCAGGTTTGGTTGCGACTTAAAAAATCGAGTTTTGTGAAAATGCTTCCGGGAAAAAGCTCGGCCAAAAGCCAGATTCCGACGATTGTGAAAGCTGCCGAGAGCCAAATAACCACTCCGCCCATACGCGGAGTTCCGATTTCTTTTTCTTTGTGTAATTCGTTAAAGATGATGGCTTCCCTGCCATCAATAGCTCGGCTCCGAACTTGTTTCTTCCAGGCTTTGTACGTGTAGAGGTAGTGAGTAAGTGCCGGCGTAATCGCCATACCAATACTAAAAGCAAGCGCTGCGGGAAGAATCACTTTAACGACGTCGATAATCATCCCGTTAGAGATAGGAAACGCCCAGCATGCGTTGCTTACTGGACTTTTTTATCTGAACATGAAAAATAATCTTTTCGACCTGGCGCTGTCTGTTGAAGGCGTTTCCGTTCATGATGTTGAGGTTCGTGAGAATGTTCTTGAAAATGCAGTAAGTGTCTCTCAAACTAAAACCAACTTTTCTAATCTCTAACGGGATCATAAATTTGAGACACTATTACGACAGCCTAGAGCAAGACAGGAAAGTGAGGTGTCCACGAGCTTTTGAATATCAACGAATCGCCCTTCCTGCGATGAGCCAAGGATCACTACAATGATTGGATGTTCAATGCCGGCGTCAAATGCCACGGCTAAATTGCCCCCCGCAAGATCAGTAAGCCCCGTTTTTGATCCGATAAGTCCCGGAATGTGGCCAAGGGCGGTATCGGTGTTCTGTACTCTGTAGCGAGTGTTGCCGACTGTCACGGCGCTGAATTCCGGATATCTGGTCGCGTCTAACAATTCGGGTCGGCTAGTAATGATGTAACCGAGAAGTTTCGCCATATCTCGGGCGGAACCGTTGTTACCGGGAACCTCCGAGCTTTGATCGAGACCGGTTTCATTGAGGAAATAGGTTTGCGAGAGTCCAAGCTCTGCCGCTTTTTGGTTCATCCGCTCGAGAAATACTGAAGAGGGTTGTATATTCTTTTCTTCCGTTTCTCCGTGGAGCGCAGCGGTAGCCTCGCTTGCAAGTGCAGAAGCGCCGCTGTTTGAAGAGCCAATCAGGGTGAAATCAAGAAGGTCTTTAAGGCGCCACTGCTCTCCGGCTCGCAGTGGCGCATTATCGCTTTGTTTTGCATCTTTAGGACGGATAGTGACGGCACTTCCTTTAGGAAGCACCTCATCTGCAACGACCACGGTCATGAGTTTCGAAAGCGAGGCAAGCGGTAATTGCGCGTTGGCGTTTTTTTCAAAGAGCACTTGGTTACGGCTCCAGTCGATAACGATAACCGCCTTAGCCTCAAGCGAGAGGTCTTTGAAGAGGTCGGGAGCGGGGGTCGGAAGTGAGGTGATTACGGTGGCTTCTTGCCGTGGGGTCTCTCCTCGCGGCATGGAGAGAGCAAAAAGAAACGCGCCTCCGACACTAAGCATTGCAAAAAAACCAAGCAGGAGTTGTTGATGGATTTCACGCATGTTCTTTTTCACTGTCTTCCTCCTCTGCTTTTTGGGATACGGTAAATTTTTCGAGTTCTTCCTGCACCGAGGTGTATTCCGGGAGTTCGGAAATATTTTTGATTCCGAGATGCGCGAGAAGCTCGAAGGTCGGTTTATAGTGGAAACTGCGCTGGTCGTTCGGATTCTGCACCCGCTCAACGAGCCCGCGAATGAGAAGATTGCGCAAGATAAAAGTGGAGTTTACTCCGCGGATGTAGTCGATATCGGCGCGAGTCACTGGATTGCGGTAGAGAATAATGGCGAGTGTTTCCGCGCCAGCCTTACCGAGATCTCGGGAGAGCTCTTCTTTGCGGATTTTTTCTATAAGCTCGCTTGCTTCCGGCGCGGTGCGAAGTTCCACCTCATCGTCTTTCTCAAGGAGAGCAATGCCCCGATTTTCAAGTTTTGACTTCAGTTCCGTTATGCCTTGTTCTATTTCCGCATCCTTGCTCCCGAGCATCTTGGCAAGTTCCCGCTTTCCGACCGGCTCACCGCGAAAGAAAAGAAGTGCCTCTATTTTGGCTGAAAGTTCCATACAATCTCTCTAGCATAGCCAAAAAAAGGCTCAAGGACAATGTAATTTAGTGGTATTTCGGAACTCCCACTTCCCCGCTCTCGATGGCAATGTCCTCAAAGTGTTCGTTTTGGGTGACGGAAATAGCGCCGCGTTTTACGAGTTCTAAGATAGCGAGAAAGCTTAAAATAACTTCGACTTTTTTCGCTTTTCCTATTCCGGCAAAATCACGGAAACTTGTTTTAAGAGCCGAGCTGATCCGCGTAGAAAGCCGGTCAATCATTTGCTCGAGCGTCATTATTTTTTCAACTGCTGCTTTTGGGAGAAATGTTTTCTGCGGCAGGGCGGCTAATACCGCTCGTATTGACTGTCCGAGCGCTGGAAGGGTCATAGTTTTGTCCGGCGAAAAAATAGGCTCAACTTCTTTTGAGGGGGTTTTTGGAAAAAGTGCAACGAGCCCGAACTGTTCTTTTACGACTCGGGAGAGGTCCTTGAAAAGTTTGTGAAGTTTGAGGCGCCGCTCCAAATCATCGATACTCCCCTGCTCTTCGGGGGTCAAGTCGAGGACTGGCAAGAGCGATTTTGATTTAATGAGAAGAAGCGTCGAGGCAACGAGGATGAAATTGGCGGTTTGCGCGACCGGAAGCTCGGACAGGGACTTTACATAGTTGATGTACTCGTCCGTAACCGCCGCAAGCGAAACGTCGTTGATATGCAATTTGCGCTCCTCGATGAGATTCAGCAGCAAATCAAGCGGCCCCTCAAACATTCCGATTTTGACTTTGAATTCTTTCATAACATCATTGTATCAAAATTGTACACCTAGCCTTGAGTACAACACGCTTCAGCTTACTCGGACGTATTTTGTGGTAGTTATTTTTGCTAGACGAACAGTAAAAAGCATATTTATAATCTGAATCAAGATAAGCGTCTTAAGCCAAAAAAGTTGGTCTTCTCTTAAGGAAAAAGTTTTTTTATTACTTTCAAGAACGTAAGCATTTATTTCCTCAATAACATCTAATCCAATTAAATTTTGATAATCTTGCAACGAAGTTATTTTTTTAAGTTCTTCATTAATATACTCATCTGATAAAGAAGGGTCTTTGGCAGCTAAATAGTATTTATAAGCTTGTTTCAGTAGGCTCATATCGGTAACTTTCAATTTACTGATTCGACTCAATTCTCCAAGAAGTATAACGTTATCATTTTTTGAAATAAATCTGTCTCTGTAGCCGCTCGCGTTTAAGGTTGAGAACTGAAGGTCGTTTAATTTTTCTGAGACGGAAAAAAGCTGGAGTGAAATAAAAATTGTGACAATGCTTGAAAGAGATATGAGTTTAATAAGAAATTGTGGAGAATCCCATACTTTATTACGAAACCACCTAACGCAATCAAAACAGTGTACTTTCTGAAGAAAAGTATTTATGCAAGAAAAATAGCCTAATATAAGAGACTTTTTGTGTGCCACGAATATCTTAAGATTTGTGAGAATTACCTTTATAATCGTTCAATGACTTTAAGAAGTAGCCGGACGGGCTCGCCAGTGGCGCCTTTGGCGAGATTGTCAGAGGGCGCCGAGGTCATACGCGGAGCCATGTCGATATGCACCCACGGGTATGCCGCCGAGCCGTCCTCTTTTTTCGTAAATTGATAGAGGAACATTGCGCCGTTGATGACCCCTCCATAGCGCGTATTCCCGCTTGAAGCGATATTTGAGACGTCACCAAAAGTTCCTTTCACATATTCCTCGTATTCGTCCCAGAGCGGCATCGGCCAGACATAATCCCCAGATTCTTCGCCGAGTTCTTGGAAGAGTTTTTCAAGTTTAGGGTCTCGCGTAAGAATTGCGGAGGCGTGCTGGCCAAGAGCAACAAGCGCGGCGCCAGTGAGTGTTGCCACGTCCACCACGAGCCGCGGCTGGTATTGCTTCGCATAGGTAAGGGCATCGGCGAGAATTACTCTCCCTTCCGCGTCGGTATTTAAAACTTCGATTGTTTTTCCGGAAAGCGAGCGGAGCACATCGCCGGGATGATAGCTTGAACCGGAAGGCATATTTTCAACTGCCGGAATGAGCCCGACGACATTTTTCTTGAGTCCGAGTTTTGCCGCGAGCACAATTGCATGAATGACTGCCGCCCCTCCCGACATATCCATATGCATTTCATACATTGAGTCCCCGGGCTTCACGTTGAGTCCCCCGCTGTCAAAAGTAACTCCTTTACCAACCAAAACCACTGGTTTTGGTTGTCCTGAACGAGCGGAGCGAGCCGAAGGGCCGGCGCCCCAGTACTCCATGATGATGAACTGTGGCTCCTCCTGCGAACCCCGTGCAACGCCCAGAATTGCCCCCATTTTAAGGTTTTCGAGGGCTTTTTGACCGAGAACCGTGACATCTATTTTTGTGCCTTTTGCCGCCTCTTTAGCCGCTTCGGCAAGGGCTTTTGGGGTCATGTCACCGCCCGGAGTGTTGGCAAGGGTGCGGCAAGCGTTGACCTCCTCTCCGATGAGCCGGCCGCGCAGAAGCCCTTGCCGCAGACCCTTCATTCCAACATTCTTGAGAATGTTGGAATGAATTATTTCGAGTTCCTCCACAACTGGCCAGCCTTCTGGCGGAGTTGTTTTCAACTTAGTAAATTCGAAGTTGGCAAGCTCAAAATTTTGTGCAAGAAGTTCAGCAAGTCCCTTTTCGTTTAGGGCGCGTGTTTTTGGGAAATGGAAGTCGTCAAGCCGGATGGTTATTTTTTTGAGCCGGTGTTGTTTTGAAATTTGAACGACCTTGCGCGCAAGCATCGCAAGTTTACGGTGCGTTATTTCTTCGCGCTTGCCGATACCAATAAAAAGAGTCGCTCCGCCTGCGCTCGAGACGAGCGCAGGCGGATTTGTATCCTGCCGAAAAGAAACCAGCGTTGTGTCAGTCGACACTTTGCCTTTAGATTCCCGAATTGTTGTAAAAATCATACAAAAACTAACTTACTATGACGTTGGGCATAGTAACATACTTTAATAAGTTTGTCTATCTTTTGCTATTGCGAGAGCAGAGTGTCAATGCGATTCATATCGCGCGGAAAAAGTGCCGCTTCTTTGACGTTCTCAAGCCCGAGGAATTTTTGGGTCAATCGTTCAAGACCGATGGCACACCCTCCATGGGGTGGCATGCCATACTTGAACGCCTCTAAATAAAAAGAAAACTTTTCCGGGTTCAGATTTTTTGCTTTTATTTTTTCAACCAGTGTATTGTAATCGTGAATTCGCTGTCCTCCCGTCACGATTTCAACACCGCGAAAAAGAAGGTCAAAACTTTTAGTGAAGCCGGGGTCAGTTTCGTCCTCATAGGTATAAAACGGGCGTTTGGAAACCGGGTAATGCGTCACAAACAGAAAATCTGAATTGAGATTCTTTCGAGCGTACTCGCAAAGAAAACGTTCGTGTGCCGGTTCAAGGTCGGGTTCGTTGACACAGTCCTCGCCGGTTTCTTTTGTGATGATTTCCTGTGCTTCCCGCAACTTCATCACAGGAATGTTCTGCGGCAGGAGCGGTATTTCCATGCCGAAACGTATGAGTATGTCGGAATGCTTTTCTGAAACGGCCTTTACCAAATGCCGTAGCGCTTTTTCAAGTGTTTCCATCACATCATGGTGGTCGCGTACGAACCCCATTTCAAAATCAAGGGTTGAGTATTCATTCAGGTGTCTAGATGTTGCATGCTCTTCTGCGCGAAATACTTTCGCAATTGTGAATACTCGTTCAAAAATTCCGACCATGATTTGCTTGTAAAATTGCGGACTCGTTGCAAGATAGGCAGCCTTATCCTTGAGATATTCCACCTTAAAGACCGCAGCCCCTCCCTCTGCATCACCGCCGACAATTCCCGGTGCCTGAAATTCAGTAAACCCTTGATTACGCAATACTGTTCGATATTCTTCTACGAGTGTTGCCTGCAAGGTAAAAATGTCTCGCGCGCGAGGCGTGCGAAGGGTGAGTGGCAAATGGTCAAGATAGGTATCGAGATTTAGTTCCGTCCCGAGCTCGAAGGGCATTTCTGCCGCACGGGAAAGCACTTCGATTTCCGAAACCGCCAGTTCAATCGTCCCGTTCGGTTCTTTGTCGTTTCGCATATTTCCCGGCCGCTCCTGCACCACTCCGGTCATCTGTACCACCCACTCGGAGCGCAGGTCTTTTCCTGCCTCGTATGCTTTTAGAGCGCTCGGCACGATGACGCACTGCACTTTTCCCGTGCGGTCACGCAGGTCAATGAAAATGAGCTTGCCGTGGTCGCGGCGCACATCCACCCATCCGGCAATGATTGCTTCTTTGCCGACATGTTTCTGAAGATTCTCAATGTATATTCGTTGCATGGTGGTCGGTTGTTAGTTGTTGGTTGTCAGTACAGTGTCGTTCCGACTTTTAATCGCACATCTGCCATTTTCTTTTGCGCCCGCTCGCGGGCAAACGCCCCTCCTTTTTTGAGTATTTCAATGACTCTATCATGGTCGCGTTCGAATGTTTTTCGCTTCTCCCGAAGCGGCGCGATGAAGTCTTTAAGATTTTTTGCGAGAATTTCTTTTGACTCTTTATAACTCATGGAGCCATCTCGATAGCGCCGCTCGATGTCCGGAAGCTCGTTTTGGCTGAAGAATTTATGGAGCGCAAACACCGTACAGGTCTCTGGGTCTTTCGTTTCCCCCACTCCTTTTGAATCAGTCACAATACTCATCACCTTGGATTCTATTTCACCGTCATCAGCAAAGAGTCCGATGTCGTTGCCGTAGCTCTTGCTCATCTTGCGTCCGTCAATGCCGGGTACGGTTGCCACTTCGTCGAGAATAAGCGGCGCTGGCAGGACAAAAGTTTCGCCGAAGATTCGGTTGAATTTTTCCGCAGTGTCACGGGTAATCTCTACGTGCTGTTTCTGGTCTTGTCCGATTGGCACAACCTCGGTCTCATACAGGAGGATGTCTGCCGCCATGAGCATGGGATACTCAAATTTGCCCACGCTGATTTCTTTGTTTTTTGCCTCGGCGTCTTTGAACGCATGCGCGCGCATAAGGTAGGGCATCGTGGTGATGCAATTGAAAATCCATGCAAGCTCCATATGCTCTGGCACGTCCGATTGCTTGAAAATAACTGATTCCTCCGGGTCAATGCCGATAGCCAAATAATCCATTGCAAGGTTCAGGGTATTTTCGGCAAGTTTGCCGCCGTCCTGGACGCTCGTGAGCGCATGATAATCGGCAATCATGAAAAAGCTCTCATGGGTCTTCTGGAGTTCGACGAATTGCCGAAGCGCCCCGAGGTAGTTCCCGATATGGAGCCGTCCGCTCGGCTGGGTTCCCGAGAGCAGTATTTTCTTTCCTTCTGGCATACGGGAAAAGTTTAACAAATCAGGGCTTGTTTTGAAAGCTGTATCAGTGGCTGACCTTAGAAAGGTTTGAATTTTTCTAGGTTACTCCTGATAGAATTTATGGAAGCAATTTTTTGACGAGATCCTCTATTGCAAGCGGGACTGTTTTGAGCTCAGTATTTTTGATGAGCGAGACAAAAGCGCTTCCGACAACAATAATCTCCGCTTGAGAAGCAAGAGAGAGTACATCTTCTTTTGATTTTACGCCAAAACCAACCGCGACGGGAATATCGGTCATCTTATGAAGCAGGGAAAGAAAGTTCTTAAGTTCCGAGCCGAATTTACTGTCTGCCCCTGTTATTCCCTGCCGCGAGGTTGAGTAGATGAAGCCGCTTGCTTCTTTTGTCAGAAAGCGCAGTCTTTCTTCGGGGACGCCGGGAGAGACGACAAGAATCGGATGCACCGAGAATTTTTTTGCGGCCGCGAGAAACTCTTTTCCTTCCTCTGTATCTATTGGTATATCGGGAAGAATAATCCCCGCAACCCCAGCCTCCGCCGCATGCTCCACAAATCGGGTGATGCCGTAGCGGAAAATCGGATTTGCGTAGCTCATGAGCACCAGCGGGGTAGTGTGTTCCTCTCCAAGTTTTTTCGCAAGAGCGAGAGCGTCCTCCACTTTGACGTGACCGCGAAGCGCCTCGTGAGAGGCCTCAACAATCGCCGGTCCATCGGCGACAGGGTCGGAAAAAGGAATCTGAATTTCAAGAATTGAAGCTCCTCCGCGAATCATTGCCCGGGCAATTCCAAGGGAACTCTCGAGCGTGGGATACCCGGTAATAAGGTGTGTCATCAAAAGAGGCTTTTCTCTTTTCGCAGAAAGGATGTCGGTGAGCTTACTCATACCGCTGGTGTTCTTCCAATAGGAAATCACGAAACGACTGATCCTTCATTGCCCGGGCGATAAGAAAGAGGTCTTTATCCCCGCGCCCTGAAATATTCACCACAACAATTTTCTCTTTAGCAAGTGTGGGTAAAAGCTTTACGGCGTAGGCAAGGGCGTGCGCAGATTCAAGCGCGGGAATTATTCCCTCAGTGCGCGCAAGAAGGTCTACCGCAGAGAGTGTCTCGCTATCGCTTGCAGATTGGAACTCCACCCTTCCTTCCTCTTTAAGAGCCGCCAACTCTGGGCCAAGGCCGGGATAGTCCAGACCTGCCGAGATGCTGTGAGTGGGTGCGATCTGCCCGTTATCTTGCAAGAAAAGCGATTTATACCCTTGGGCAATGCCAAGTTCTCCAGAACGAGCCTTTGAAGCATGTTCCCCAAGCGCATTTCCGACTCCTCCTGCTTCAACCGCCACAAGAGAAACACTTTTCTCATTGAGAAACTCGGAAAAAATTCCCATTGCGTTACTGCCGCCGCCGACACAGGCGATTACGACATCAGGAAGTTTCCCTTCAAAATCCTTCATTTGCTCTCTTACCTCTCTGCCGACAACAGATTGAAATACCCGATTCATTCGCGGGTATGGACTTGGACCCAAGACTGACCCTATAACGTAGTGGGTATCGGAAAGATTTTGCATCCAGTATTTTAGCGCTTCGTTGACGGCATCCTTAAGCGTCCGACTTCCGTACGTGACGGGGATGACCTCGGCGCCAAGCCTCTCCATCCAAAAGACGTTCGGCCTCTGCCGCGACATATCTTCACTTCCCATAAATATTTTGCACTTGAAGCCAAGCTTTGCCGCGACGGTTGCGGTAGCAAGTCCGTGCTGGCCAGCGCCAGTTTCTGCAATGAGTGTCGTTTTGCCAAGGCGTTTTGCGATAAGCGCCTGGCCGATGCAGTGTGTTATCTTGTGCGCGCCAGTATGATTGAGTCCCTCGTTTTTGAGATAGCATTTCGCGCCGCCAAACTGCTCAGTGATGTTTTTTGCAAAAGTAAGTGGGGTTGGTCTTCCGGCAAAGTCTTTCAAAAGTCCCTGAAACTCCTTTATGAAAGCGGGATCTTTCAGGGCTCTCTCAAGTTCTTTTTCAATAGCATGCAATGTCGGAAGCAGCATTTCCGGCACATAGGCTCCTCCGTAGTTTTGCTTTTTGTTTTGCATGGAAATTTTTCCGATTTCTTACATGATACGTGATTTCAAAAAATTTGGCAGAGGGAATGAGGATTTCTCCTCATTCCCTGCTACCTATAGGTTAGTGCATCAGCGACCGAGTTGGTCTTGCCGAGACCGGTACCATCGGTCGAGGATTTCCTCGTCCTGGTCGCTCAACCCATCGATGAATGCTTGCCCATTCCCCTTGCGGATCATTGCGAAGAGTTCATCGCTGGAGTCCGCCCCTAGAGCCTTCTTCGCACGTTCCAAGATGTCGTTTTTCATGCCCTTCTCTCCTGTGTTCGTAGCATCAGGATTGCACCAAACAAAAAACTCCTCGCCTCTGTGCACGTTCTAAACGTACAAAGGGGCGAAGAGTCCTCCGCGTTGCCACCCTTTTCATCCGACGCCTGTTGGCGTTTAGGACCTCATCGACTCCATCCTTGCGGACGACATCGATTATCGCGATAACGGGCGAACCCGGGCTTCCACTTCCGCAGAAGCCACCCTGTCCTTCGAATAACCTCAGGACGACCAAGGCCCAACCCCTGCTGTGCAGGGACCTCAGTCAAGGGTTTTACCTACAAAGCAGTATACTAGGCCCCAAATCCTTGTCAAGTCTATGTACGGTCTATACCAATGTTCTGCAGAACTAAGGTATAATGGTATTTAAATAAGGAGTATGGGAAAAAAGATAAAAACCTTGGATGAAATGAGACAAATTGTCGCTTTAGCGGTATTTTCTATCCATGCAAACAAAACCTGATTGCATCTTCTGCGATATAGTTTCCGGGAAAGCACCAAGTCATAAGGTGTGGGAGGATAGGAAGCACCTCGCGTTCCTGTCCATATTCCCGAATACAGAGGGAGTTACGGTCATCATTCCTAAAAAACATTATCCGAGCTACACTTTTGACCTTTCTGATGTTGTTCTTTCTGAACTTACGCTGGCGAGCAAAAAGGTTGCTAAACTTTTCGATTCAAAACTGAGAGGTGTCGGTCGAACCGCACTGGTGTTTGAAGGATACGGGGTAGATCATGCTCACACAAAACTTTTTCCTATGCACGGGACTGCCAAGACGGGAAAATGGAAAAAAATTGCCTCAAGCGTCGATAAGTACTTCAACAAATACGAAGGCTACATTTCCTCACACGATTACAAGCGAGCAAATGACACAAAACTCGCCAAGCTTGCGCGTAAAATTAGAAAGAAATAGTTAATCAATTTTCCACTTCAAGCGGCGTTCAGTTCGATAAAGAAACTGGAGCCCTTGCCTTCTCCTGCTGATTTGGCCCAGATGCGACCGTTGTGGGCGTCGACGAATTGTTTGGCAACATAGAGACCGAGTCCGGTGCCACCAACGTTGGTGCGGCTCGCGTTGTCGGCTCGGACATACTTGCTGAATAGCCGCTCAAGCGTTTCTTTTGACATCCCTACCCCGGTGTCCGTAATGGTGGTGAGTAGTTTGTCTGTTGCTTGCCCCGAGCTCGGTCGAGGGGTTCGTTGCAAGTTGACGTGTATCGACCCCCTCGGTGTGTATTTAATGCAATTATCAACAATATTAGCAATAACTTGGCGGATTTTTCCTTCGTCCGCCTTGATGCTGTATTTTTCATTCTTTGCCGCTTCGTAGGTAAGGCCAAGACCTTTCTTTTGCGCCACCGGAAGCATTTCATCCACCACTTTTTGGATCATCTGACTTAAGTCAAAGACCGCCAAATCGTACTTCATCCTTCCCTGCTCGATACGCGACACGTTTAAAAAGTCTTCAACGGAATTAACCATTTGGTAGCTTGAGTCTGCGATGCGTCTCACCGCCTCTTTTGCTCCCTCGGGAAGCTTCCCATACGATTCCTCAAGCACAAGAGACGCGTATCCACGGATTGCTGTTAGCGGGCTTCGTAATTGATGCGACGCAATCGACACAAACTCCGACTTCTGCCGATCCAACTCCCTTAATCGAGTATTAGCCTTCGACAAATCCCGCGCCAAAAGTTCAATTTCTTCTCGTTGCCGGACTTCACGAAGAACTTCTCGGATGAGTAAAGTACCAAAGGCCAACACTAAAACAAAAATACTGCTACGGTAGATTATGAGCGAAAGCTCCCGAGCAAAAATCACTTCGCCGAAGGCAGTAATAGATAGAGCAAAGACCAAAAGCCCGGCCCCTGCCACCTTTATATTGAAAAGTTTATGTCTAAGGATTGCATATGCGGTAAAAGCAACGAAAGGGAATAAAAACATCGCTCCGAGTGGGATAAATCTTGGATTATCAAAAAATGCTGGCAAAAAAAAGTTGAATATTATTATTAAAGAAAGCATTAAAACAAATCCCACTAAAACAATTTGAATAGGTTTGCGTTCCATCTTGCTCGATTTGATTATTTTTCGGACTAGAAAGACTATTCCAGCAAGGTTGAGAGATATTACAGTCAAACCAAATACAAAAATACCCGGACCATTAATGACTCGAGCAATGTTCCCTGTTGAGGTGACTTCCGCTATTTGAGAAAATACTAACGGGGTCAAGGTTAAAGTTGTTACTATAAAAGTTAGGGGGATGAGAATCCATTTGAAAGAGCGAGACAAATTTATTTTTGGCGCTGGAAATACATATGCAAATGTAAAAGTAAAAAATGATGACCAAACAGCAAAAAACATAACCAACCGCAGTAACCACAGAGAGAGGTCGGGAGGATATGGCTGGTATGAGAAATAATTTAAAATACCCCATATACTAGCAGTTGTAGCCAAATAGAAGAAAATGCGGTTAGAAGAATTTCGAAGATCACTAAAAAGAGTAACAAAGCCCAAAACAACCATTCCCGCGACCGCCACGCCAACTGAAAGAAGATCTAAATTTGGGATATTCAAGAAAGCTGATATCATGCCTCAAAATATGATTTCGCTTAGTTACTCCACTCTATCTTTGGAGGTCTCTTGAAAGAGACTGCCATTGGCTTATCTGCCTTTCCTATTCGAAAAATTAGAGCAATTATTTTATTTTGCACCTTGAGAGTCTCTGCCAAATTCTTGTACGCGTTATTTACTGTTGTTATTTCTGTTTCAGAAAACTTCTCCTTCTCTCCAAAATTGACTTGCTGCCATAAGAATAAAATTCCCGTGGTCACTTGAAAACTAAGTCCGAGCTTTGTGGCTCGTAGCCATATATTTTCCATTAATCTTCCTGCATCAATAAAGTTCCTATCATCGTCATTAACAATGATGGCACCCATCAGCCCCGATGAGACCATTTTTTTAACATTCTCGTCATATATTTTTTTGGTAAATTTTATTTTGTTGAGAAACTTAGCTATGTTCCAATTTTTAAGCATTTTGAAGACAAAAGCTTTTGGAGGCGTAACCTCCATTGTCTTTACATAAAGGCCCTGTCGAAGTTTTTGCTCTTCTTCTCTCCATAAAATCTCCTGAAAAAGGAGCTGATGCAGGGTCTTATTTTGCAATGAAATCAGTATGTCGTAGGCCAGATTCCGAGCAAGTTGCAAAATATTTTCACCCTCAATAATTACCAGTTCACATTGTGGAAATCTACTGGTCTCTTGAAAAAGATACTTCTTTTCCTCAGCAGAAAGAAGTTTTGTATCGTATGATTTCCGATTGGTATGTCTTTTTAGAATTGAGTCGTATAGTTCAACTTGTTTAGATTCTTTCGATGGAGAAAAAGTTATTCTATAACTGTTTCCATTTTCTGGGAAAAGCTCAAATTGTGGCTCGTAATTAAAAAACCTTGAAGCTATTTCAATATTTTCCATCAACGCTCCGTGAGCAATGTATGTACCTCTGTTTCTAAAATTGAAAATCTTATGGTCTTTTTCAGGCAAAGCAATAACACACAGGACATTGCCACTAGAAACGAATCTCCACGGTTGTGAGTTACTCCCCGATGGCGCATAATTCCCCGCTTCAATTATTTTTTTGATTATTTCTCTATCCATTACATTGAGTATTATAGGTCACCAAGCGCTTTAAAAAATCTACCCAATTCTTCCTTCCTTAGACCCTCATTCTTTTTGTAATCAGAGTCAAATATCAGGTCTAAATTAACTCGCAATTTCCCCTCGTTTATTTTTTCTCCTAGGACAATTTTTCTTACAATGTAAGCAATAACCGCTCCTGATAAAGTTGCTGCAGATGCCAGCTGTGGCCAAGAATATATGGTTTTCCCAACCTCCATAACCGAATGCAGTACTTTAGGCGGTACCAACGATACATCGATAATTTTTGCCATAGCCTCGTACATTTTACGTGGTGATTTTTTTATCTCGCTTATGTCTAGACCTTCAAGTTTCCCATAAAAAATGGGCGCGTCAGGGTTTAAATCAAATCTCTCGATGTCAAGAATTACATCGTCCCCGTTATCTGTAGCCATCACTACTGGGATACTTCTTTTTTTTGCCTCCTCTCTAATGCTAACTTTAATCTCAATGTCATCCAATTCCTCGATTAGGATATCCAGTCCATCTAAAAATTCTCCTGGATTATTCTTATCTACTCCCTGTGAGTACACATCGATTTCTGCATAAGGATTAAGCTGATAGATGTATTGTGCGACTAACTCTGCTTTGTTTACGCCAACCTCAGCGAATGTGAATCTTATCCTGTTTAAGTTTGAAGGGGAAACTGTATCAGGATCAGCCAGCTTCATATGCTTACTGCCGCCCATAAGGGCAATAGTTATTGCCCCATGACTTCCTACACTTAAGCCAGCAATGCCGACTCTGGAATTATAGAATCTCTCTTGTTCGTCTTCTGAAATTAGATTCTTATTTCTTGCGGTCCTTACTTCTTGATGCAGATCATCCTTTAGATAATGAACCAACAAGCTGTTCCAGGGAAAATACACCCAATTTCCGCAACTTTGCAAGTCCTTATTTTGTGAATGCTCTTCCAGGAATTGTCGGAAGTCCTGTTGATAGTCATTATTAAATTTAAATCGAGGATTCCTTATAAGGAACAGTTCTTCTAACTGTTCCTTATAAGTATCCATTGTTTTATAAGGCTGACATTTGCTTTTGATTTCTTTCAATTGATGAAGAGTTGAGTCAAAAATTGTAGGTTTCTCCATATTAAGATATTTTCTTTACCCAAGTTTGTTTTATTCCGGGCTTGAAGTATTTCTCGTCTTCGTATGGCCAAAATACAAGTTTTGGGTTTGCTTTGTTTTGTAGGTTTTTATAAAGTTCTCTAAATTCAGAGCTTTTTAATTTTAGCGTCTCAATTATTTTTTCTAGCGTCTTTGTCTCGTAGTATTTCTTAAAGTAAACTCCTTTCTTTAATTCCAGGTTTATCTCTAGATATTGATTTTGCCTCTTATCATGTTTTCTTATCATAGTGAATTTACCCGTCAAAAATTGATTAAGTTGTCTGTTTAACAAAGCTATTTTTAGAAATTCTGGGTATATTAAAATACCATACAAAGTTGTGGCTAAGTTCTTTCTTTCATACACATATACAAAAGGGAGTTTGTGGATATATTTAGAGATACCAAGCTTTTCAAACTCTGCTTTTAATCTAACGTCTACATTCAGCAAGCTATTTTCTAGTTGCTGAAAGGTGAAAACTCCACCGCTATCTCCAGGTTGATATCTAACCAGAGGGATCGTGTTGTTGCCGGTAAAGTACAAGTCCCCACTTACACATTCAAAATTCACAAAATAAGGAATATACTGAGCCAACGTTGGAATGTTAACGCCATCCCCAAATAACTCTTTGTAGACATTTTTCTTTTGTGCCAGTCTTCTTATAAAAATTGAAGCTGGGGTTTCTACTGCCATAGCACCTAATTCTGACGTTCCATAAGTGTTCATGGTGTCAGTAAAAATGTTTCTGATTCCCGCTTTTTCGGATAAATAATTTCTGAATTCTTCAGTGAAACTCTCCCCGGTAAAAATAAACCTGGTATTAAACTTTTTAATATCTATTCCTTCTCGAAGAGCATCGTCGATAATATCTTTGACAAAAGGAGGATAGCCGGCGATGATTACTTGCTGGTAGTAAGGTGCCAACTTCTTTAAAATTTTAAGGACTTCAATTTTATTAATACCGGGAGAAATTATAGAAATAGGGTAAGTATTTTTATTTGTTGCTAGATAAGCAGCCGTGTATATGCTCATTCCAGCCGACCAAACTCCCATACCGAAAGTAATAACGAATAAAGTAGGCCCTTCTAAGGTTAGTTCGTTGCAGTTAAAAAAATTCTCAAGAATCAGCTCTCGTCTTCGATCAAAGATGAATTCTTTTTGAAAATAAGTGGGTTCGCCAGTAGATCCTGATGTCGCGTGGATCGTTATGGGTTTTTTAATATCGCCGTCCCACACGAGTTTATCAAAAGGATAGACACGAAGGTAATTTTTCTTATTGATTGGTGGAATTGACGCAAAATCTTTAAGCGTCTCTATTCGTTCAGGATTCACCTTAGACTTTTTCAAATAGTCTTTATACGCCGGTACCCTTTTAGATGTGGCATGAAAAAGCTCCAGCATTTGCCTTTCTCTGACTTTCATCCAGTAATTAGTACCCTTGGATTTTATAAGACCCAAGAGATTGGCCGGCTGAATCGATGGAGTTCCGGTCAGTTTTTGTTGCATTAATCAAACCAACGCCATTCGCAAATGGCTATAGGATGCAGACATTTTACAATATAAGCTTGTGTCACACAAGGCCAAAATTTACTTTGTATAGTTAAGAAATTGGCCGCCGTTTTTTAAGCGCGGCGGCCAAGGAGTAATCCTGCTTCGCTTTACATCAACTGAGGACATCGACGAATCTCTTGTTGCTGCTAGAGATTTTGTGTACTTTTCTGGGCAGGTCGCAACAGCGCACTTCTCGCTCTGACACACGCCCAATTTCCCTGAAAAGGGTACGTGTCTGCCGGATACAAAACCGCGAGAAATCGTCTACGCAATCTTGCGGGATAGACGCCCATTCAACTGGATTCCCGAAAGGAAGGACATAGGGTAACCCAACATTATCACCACCGACAAGTGATCGGCCAGAAAAAGGCACTCCCGGGTAGAAATCGCGCTCACACACCTCATCACGGACGGCCCGATACAAACGTATACAACGAACTTTCTCGACGTGTTGCTGAACGCGATTTACGCCGTTGGCTACACCGACAGCGGCGTACACTGCCCTTACTCCCACACCGCAGCGTTTGAGACTTGTGATGACACTTTCGATTAGGTCACCACTGAAGATCACATCGTCAACAAGGACAACTTCTACGGCCTGCGAAGCAATGAAACTCACCTGTTGCTCAAGTGAAGGTGTTCCACTGCGAGGAGCAAGACCCAGGTCTGACATATCCGTGCCCACGTTACGCGATAACTCGATCGCGAGGTTGGAATGCCAATACGCACGGTCAAGACTCACGATTGGCAGTCCGCACTCTTTCATTAGCTCTTGCATCTCGGCGAGGATAGTGTTTTCGTGTAGGAATTCAAACGATGGGAAAATTTTTTTCATGTATGTCGAGAATTCCTCACGTAGCTCTTCGAAAAAACGCTCTTCCGGCATCTTGAAGTCGGCGGTCTTTGCCCATCCCTCGAGTAGCAAACGTACGTCTGCTGACACGACATAGGGAAGAGCGGATACTTCTGCTTCGTTAGTGTCTGGAGCAGACATTGATACCTCTCAGTGTTGGTTGCTGTGAAAGAACTCTTCCTCAATTAAAAATCCCTTCGAGGAAGGGATTGACTTTGGTGTTATGATTTTGTCAAGACAAAAATCACCAAAATAAACCTCCTCCTCCAAGGAGGAAAACATGGTGATTATGAGAATTCATTTGAAATTCCTTGCTCATATCTAGGTAAATGTATGTTAGCATTTTTAAGAATAACTTGTCAAACAATTCGAACACCTTTTTGAATTATCTGAATGGCTTTTTCAACGGCTTCTTCCGGCGTTTTAGCTGTCTCAACTTTGATACGCTCCCGCGCGTCTATGTATGTTCCTGCAAGTTTGTCTGCCCATCCACCGGTACCAACAAGCGCAACAATAGGAATGTTTAGTTGGTAGGCCATTGCTGCTTCAGTAAGCGTCCCCGAGCCGCCTGAAACGATAATGATGGCGTCACAAGAGTTGACGAGTACAAATTCTCGTCCGCCCCCGCGTTCAACTCCGGTTACGACAAGGACATCCGTATTTCCCTCTTTGTCCCAAACCTCTTTTCCCTTTCCATACGTCACACCAACGGTAAGACCGCCTGCGCTCTTTGCTCCTCGTGCCGCCGCAGTGGAAAGCGAATCGTAGTCTTTCTCGGCTCCGTATACAATAATATTTCCTGATTCGGCAATAGTTCTTCCGATTTTAAAAGCCATCCTCTCAATTTCTGGGGCATAGTTAAGGTCGGCGGCTGAACCCATTACACCGATTTGATATTTCTTGCGCGTTTGCATTTCACATTTATATCACTCTTCTCTCCTCTTGACAAAAAGAACGCTCCACCTTCCCGAAAGAAGAATGGAGCGCATAAGTGAACTGGACTACACGGCGGCTAGCGACCTTCGCGAATCAGACCGAGTATGTAGTTGACCTCCGTGACGATCGAATCGGTTAGGTACTCGCCGCTTTTGCCAGTGACAAGGTTTCGAATTTGGACGCAATTCCGGTCAAACTCCCGGTCGCCTGCGATGATGGCCAGCTGGAATCCTTTCCGATTGGCATACTGGAGTTGCTTGCCAATCGGCGCTAGGCCAAGATAGAGTTCCGTGTTGATGTCCGCCGCACGGAGTTGTCTTGCGATTTTTGTGTACTTGGGCATGTGAGCAAAGCCGAGCGTGGTAACAAGCACGGACGCAGTGGCGGTGTGTTTTGGCTCTACGAGCTTGGCCCCTATAAGCCGAGCCACAAGTCTCGTAAGTCCAATGGAAATTCCAACACCGGGGAATTTCTCATCGGTGTAGTAACTGGCGAGGTCGTCATACCTGCCACCTCCACAGACACTCCCGACTCCCGACTGGTCGACGAGTACCGTTTCGTAGACGGTACTCGTGTAGTAGTCGAGCCCGCGAGCGACAGAGAGGTCAACCCGCACCTGGGTATCTGGAACTCCAAACACCCGTACCCCTTCCATGACCTCTCCGAGTTCGGCCAAGCCCGTACGGTAACGATCACTCACAGGGATGGTTGCGAGCTTTTTGAGCAGGTCGTCAGACGAGAGGCCGCTTTGAGTTACGAACCCAACAACCTCTCGCGCACGATCCGTGGAGATACCCGTACCAACGCTGAGAGAAGTGACTGTCCTATTGACGCCGACCTTTCCCAGCTCGTCGATGGCGTCCTTTGCAACGACAAGAAGTTCCTCGGGAACACCCGCGTAGCGGAAGTATTCCTGCTGGATCTTGGCGTTACTAATGCGGGTAACAAACCTGCCGATGTTCATCTTATCGAAGATTTGACTAATGATGCTCGGCATTTCTGCGTCCGCAAGGAGACTCAGCTCCCCTCGGCCGATCACGTCGATGTCGCACTGGTAGAACTCGCGATAACGCCCAGACTGCTGCCGCTCACCCCGCCAAACCTTCTGCATTTGGTAGCGGCGGAATGGAAACACCAGCTCGTTCTTATACTTCGCGACATAGTGGGCGAACGGAATTGTGAGGTCGAAATGAAGTGCCATGTCCGTCTGCGACCGTTTGACGAGACCGCGGATAACCTTCAGCACCTTCACATCGTCGCTATCCTCTTCCTCGAACTTGAACTCCTTTAGGGAATCGGCGTTCAAGTAGGACTCCAGGAAGCTCGGGGCTCCATTTTCAGAAAGCCTCTTGATCGCCTCTTCAAGAGAGGCGTTTAGTTCGACTTCGCCAACAAGACGGCTGACGGCGTAGATTTGTTTGTCGATCGAACCTCCTTTCGCGGTGAGCACTTCCTTCGGCTCAACCGCACAGGTCTCGATCGGCACAAAGCCGAAGCTTTCATAGGCTTGGAGTATCTTGAGTTTGAGGTCCTCGAGGACCCTTTGTTCAGCCGGGTTGAACTCAAGAAAACCACCCAATTTACGTGCCTTGATGACAGACATTATCCACTCTCCTTTTCTAGATGTCGACGAAATCGTCAAGGTTAAGACGGTCGATGAGTAGCTCCGCTGCTCGTGAACCGCTCGTGATTTTCTCCAAGGGTATGGAGACCGAGCGCACGCGCGGTTTTCCCCAGATAAAGGGAAGCCCTTCGGCAACCCCTCCAGTGCCAGAGATGGGTACGATGAGCTTAGGTGTCTCATTCTTATCGATCATCGCTTCGTTCATCTTCAGGATGTGCGCGACTTCAACAAGCGTCCCGGCACTTCCCCCGTAGACGACGACTCCATCAAGTAGCTTTGCGTAGATGCTGCTCTCGTCACCCCAACGACTGACACCAAATTCTGGTTCGACGCAGATGCGTAGATCGAGAAAGTCAGGCCCGAGAGCATGTTTTTTCCCTGTAAAGGGATAAACACCTATCGTGGTTAGGCCGACCCGCTTTGCTTCCTGTGCCGCCGTGTTTGGAACGCCCCATTTTGTGCCACCGCATAGAATAGCGATACGATACCCTTGGAGACGTTCAATGGCCTGTGCGATGATGTAGCGCTCCTTTTTCTGAAGAGCTTCTGCAAGAGAAGCTTCAAGAACACGGTCCTCAATGCCTTCGGGGCGATCATCGCTGCCGCCCGAAAAAGCTATGGTTCGATGGAGTCCGTATTCTTTTTTGAACTCCTCAACGAGTTCAGTAAGGTTGATATTCGGGGAAACGATCAGTTCATCTTCCCTGTGAGAGTGTTGTCTATCAGACATGACTCTTCTCCTGTTTTCAAAGTCGAGGGTAAGCCTCAAAAGCTAACCTTCGACGCACTATGAACTCTGATGGAAATGGTGTTCTAATATAAATTGTTGTCGATGATAGACAAAAATAACTCAATGCTACTGGCTAGCCGTCAAAAGCTGTCGATCATTAAAAACAGAGAGCGGTAAGCCTTTACTTGATTTCCTTTACTATTGTTGTTATACTCGGACAACAATAAATTTATTGTCAGCTATTCTTGACTCCGATGTCTGCACCAACTAACAACTTGCTCATAAAAACCTTAACAGACTTTGGGCTTAGCGAGAAAGAAGCCAAGATGTATCTTGCCCTGCTTGAACTTGAGGTTGCTACAGTAAATGAGGCAGCAAGAACAGCAGGTGTCAATCGGAGTTCGGCATATGTTGTCTTGGAGTCTCTCAAAAAGCAAGGGTTTGTGAACATGTCTGGAGACAAAAAAATTCAACAGTATGTCGCTGCTTCCCCCGAAATTCTACTTAAGGTCGCCGAAGATTCTGTAAAGAAACATGCAGGAGTGTTAGATGACATAAAAATCACTGTCCCTGAGCTAAAAGCCCTCCATAAGGATACAAAACATCGTCCGAAGGTTCAGATGTTTGAAGGAAAACAGGGGGTTTGGAAAGCATATTTTGATCCGCTTATCACAGAGAAAGTAAGTGATTTAAGAGTGTTTGCAGACGCCGCTAGGATATTCAAGCATTTGCCCGATTTTCAAAAACAAGATTCAGAAAGAGGAAGAAGAGGAATTATGATGTACGCCATTAACCCGGCAACAAAGGAGCTATTTGAGCTTATGAAGCATGAGCAGCCCCATCCCCCTTCTGAAATAGCCCTTATTCCTCCTGAGAAATACCAGTTCTCATCTGATATGTGTATCTACGGCAATAAAGTGGTGTTTGTCTCACCTGTTGAGGAATTCGGAATAGTAATCGAGAGTAAGGAAATTGCCGATATGCTTCGGAACAGTTTTGATCTTGCTTGGGAAGAGGCCAAGCGTCTTAATGCACAGATTTTTAAAAAGCTCAAAAAGAAAAAGTAGGCTTAGTTACCGGCGGGTGGAGAGGAAGATGGCAACGAGCGGTGCCAGGAGCCACCAGAAGAAATAATTTGGCTGGGCGAAGAGCCGGTCGATAGTTAGCCCAAAATTGTGTATGAGGTCAATGAGAAACAGATGGTAGCCAATCGCGATGAGAAGGCCGGTTGAAGTAGCGGCAAGAAGAATGTATTCAAACGTTCCGGGAAGCATACTAAGCGAACCGGTAAGAGCGTTCAGTCGATTCAGAACGAGAAACCCGAAGAGAGCGAATGCGAGGAAAATAAGAAGATGAGAAAAGAACAGGTCTCTTGACGAGGTTGTTGAGATAAGAAGTTTTTCGAGGTACGGGAAGTTTTGGTAGAGCAGGAGCGCGACATACACGCTCAAAATCGCGATACTCATGCGGCCAATGCCAAGCCACCAGCACAGGGCTAAGAGGACCGCGAATAAGCAGCCGATGAGAAAATAATCAAAAGGAAGGTATCCTCCCGTGACGCGGGTGACGCTATCCGTTATGAGCGAACCGGTACTTGAACTAAGCATTAGATTCCTTCTTTGCGGAGCTCCTCAAGAAGCTTCTCAGATTTTTTTGAAATCTTATTCGGAAGCTGAATATTAAGTTTAATCAAAAGATCTCCGCGCTTCCCGCGTTCAACGGGGACTCCCTTCCCCCGCACCCGTAAAACTTCCCCAAAAGAAATACCGTTTGGAATTTTCACCGTAATAGTGCCATCGAACGTGTGTACTGGATACTCGGCTCCAAGAAGTGCATCTGAGAGCTTGACGCTGAGCGGCATCACGAGATTCGCGCCTTCTTTATGGAACAGCGGATGCGGTAAGACATGAACTTTGATATAGAGGTCTCCGGAGACGCCTCCCTGTGCCGCTTCCCCCATACCGCCAAGGCGGATTACTTCGCCGTTATCAAGCCCGGGTGGAATGGTTACCGTGATTTCTTCCTCACGACGCATAACACCAGCCCCCCGGCAGGTAGAGCATTTTTCTTTCGGTGTTTTGCCGGTGCCGCTGCACACTCCGCATACTCGTACATTCGTAAAGGTGCCGAAGATGGAATTGCGGGTTTCGCGGACTTTCCCGTTGCCGTTGCAAATTTTACAGGTAATAAGCTCGGTTCCCTCTTTTGCTCCGCTGCCGTGACAGGTCTGGCATACAGAAAGTTTTGCAATCAAAATTTTACGCTCGATCCCGAACACTGAATCTCGGAAAGGAATCTCAAGGTCAATAGAGATGTCGCGTCCGCGTTTCTGCCGCGGCCGGCCGGCGCCGCCAAAGAGGTCGCCAAATTCACCAAAAATGCTTCCAAGGTCGAGGTCTTCGAATCCGGCGCCTTGGAATCCGGAGAAATCAAAACCGCCCTCCTGAGTTTTCCCGCCCCCGAACGTATGCCCGTAAGAATCATATTCCGCCCGTTTTTTATCGTCGGAGAGAATGCTGTACGCCTCACTTACTTCTTTAAATTTATCCTCGTCTCCTCCTTGCTTGTCAGGATGATATTGGTGGGCAAGTTTTCGGAATGCCTTCTTGATATCCTCTTTTGAGGCATTTTTACTGATCCCGAGCAATTGGTAGTAATCTTTTGCCATGTATGTAAGTATCTCGTATTAGGGATTCTCACGCAATATAGTGCCGCCCGGAGACAGCGTGCCTTTCTCCTTAGGATTTTGGCTGTTCACCGTCTCCCTCGCGGAATTCTGCATCCCGCGTTCCACCCTCATTCGGAGGAGGGTTTTGGCTGCCCTGACCAGGCCCTTGGTCTTTGGGTGCTCCTTTCGCCACAGCTTCCCCTATTTTTTGTAGTTCGCGTGATAGCCCCTCGGTTGCTACTTTAATTGCCGCAGTATCCTCCGCGGTCTTCACTTTCGCCAAAGCGTCAATTTTTTCCTGGACCGATTTCTTCAACTCCTCGGGAATACCCGCGGCGTTATCGCGCAACGATTTTTCAGCGGTGTATTGCAATTGATCCGCGCCATTGCGAGTTTCAATAAGCTCGCGCTTTTTTTGGTCATCTGCCGCATGCATTTCAGAGTCCTTTTTCATTTTTTCGATCTCCTCTTTTGAAAGGCCCGAGCTTGCCTCGATTCTGATCGACTGTTCTTTGCCGCTTGATTTGTCTTTCGCTTTGACGTTAAGAATTCCGTTCGCATCGATATCAAAGGTTACTTCTACCTGCGGCATACCACGGGGTGAGGGTGGAATGCCATCAAGGATAAACCTGCCAAGCGATTTATTATCTCCCGCCATCGCGCGCTCTCCCTGCACAATATGAATTTCCACTTGCGTTTGGTTGTCAGCAGCGGTAGAAAAAATTTGAGAACGGGAGGTGGGAATCGTGGTGTTTTTTTCGATGAGCTTCGTCGCAACCGCGCCCATCGTTTCAATGCCAAGAGAGAGCGGAATAACATCAAGGAGAAGCACGTCCTTCACATCGCCTTGAAGTATCCCCGCCTGAATTGCCGCGCCAATGGCGACCACCTCATCGGGATTGACGCCCATGTGGGGGTCCTTTCCAAAAAGTTCCTTGACTGATTTTTGGATTGCCGGCATCCGCGTTTGCCCTCCGACTAAAATTATTTCATTAATATCAGAAATTTTGAATGGCGAAGATGCGAGCGTGTCTTTAGCGATCACGGCGGCGCGATCGATGAATTCACGCGCAAGCTCCTCAAGCACCGCTCGAGTCATTTTAAGCAGAAGGTGCTTGGGCCCTGAAGCGTCCGAAGTGATGAACGGTATGTTAATTTCGGTTTCGAGAGCCGTTGAGAGCTCGACTTTCGCTTTTTCAGCCGCTTCATCAAGGCGCTGCAGAGCAAGCGGGTCTTTGGTCACGTCAATGCCGGATTCTTTTCTAAATTCCGCCGCAATCCATTTAATGATTTTCTGGTCGATATCGCGCCCGCCAAGATGCCCGTCGCCCCCGGTTGCCTTCACCTCGATAACATCATCGCCGACTTCGAGAACCGACATGTCAAAAGTGCCGCCGCCGAAGTCATAGACGACGATTTTCTCATCCTTCTTTTTATTAAAGCCATAGGCAAGCGCCGCCGCAGTCGGCTCATTGATAATGCGCTTTACTTCCAAACCGGCGATAGTGCCGGCGTCTTTAGTCGCTTTGCGCTGAGAATCGTTGAAATATGCGGGTACGGTAATAATCGCTTCAGTGATTTTTTCGCCGAGCTTCGTCTCCGCGTCGGTTTTCAATTTTTGGAGTATCATCGCGGAGATCTCCTCCGGGCGATATTCCTTGCCACCCATAACGACAAGCGCGCCGCCATCCGTGCTTTGCACAACTTTAAATGAAGCGGTCTCACGGTCCTTTATTACCCCCGGCTCATCGAAACGGTGCCCCATGAAGCGTTTGATGCCGACAACGGTGTTCCCTGGGTTCGTTACCGCCTGCCGCTTCGCGAGAAGTCCCACGATACGCTCACCCGTTTTCGATTGCGCCACGACTGAGGGCGTAGTGCGCGCACCCTCGGCATTTTCGATGATACGCGCCTCGCCTCCCTCGATAATTGCCATTGCTGAATTTGTCGTACCGAGATCAATGCCCAAGATTTTTGCCATATGTTTAAATTGAATTACGAAGTACGAATTAAGAAACAGATTTGAAAATTTTGACCTTTGCCGGACGAATCACTTTCCCCTGCAACCGATAACCGCGCTGGAATACTTCGGCAACCTTATGGTCCTTGTCCTCCTCGCTCGTTTCAATTGTATCGATCGCTTCGTGTTCCACCGGCGAAAAGGACTCCCCAAGCGGGCTGAAGAGACCAACACCATGTTCTTTAAGCACCCCTTCAAGCTGAGCGGCGATAGATTCCATGCCAGAGCGCCATTCTTTGGAAACGCTCTCCCATGCCGCTTTATCACTCATTGCCATGTCAAAACTGTCGAGTACCGGAAGAATGTCCATAATCAGAGCCACTTCGGCGAATTTCAAAAGCTCCGCTAGGCGTTTCTCCTCTTCACGGCGGGCATTCACAAAATCCGCTTTTGTCCGCTGCCAGCCGTCGAGATATTCTTGCTTCTCCTCAATGCATTTCTTCAGCCGCTCCCGGAGTTTCTTGACGGCTAAAGAAGGATTTTCTTCCTCCTCTTCCGGGATGAATTCCTCTTCGGAATCACTCATGTGGGATACATTTTACTCAAAAAAATGGGGGAGTCAATACATGTCGGTAATTGTTTTCACGCTAAGTCGCAAGTTTGAGATTCATCTGTCCACCTGCAGCCTGTCTCGCTCTGCTCGACATCGGCTGCTCCACGCGCCACCGGCGCGTGGAAACAGCAGTGTTTCCCCGACCCCCTTCCGCTCCTCAACAGTCGAAGCTATCGCTTCGCCCATTGAGGAGCTTTCCTTGCTTTCTTCAAACCAAATTTACGTCGCTCTTTAACGCGCGGATCCCGTTTTAGAAAACCAGCCTTTTTGAGATTATGTCGAAGTGAGATGTCGTGTCGGATAAGGGCGCGCGCAATACCGTGCCGGAGTGCCTCCGATTGGGCAACCGTCCCGCCGCCGCGCACCAGTGCGGTAATTGAAAAGTGATCCGCTCCCGGCTCCCTCTGAAGCGGTTCAAGAGCGGTGCGGCACATCTCTTCGGTCGGAAAGTAGGCAGAAAGTTCTTTGTTGTTCACCGTTACGGTTGTTCGCGAGCTTTTCGTGAGCCTGACACGCGCGGTTGCGGTTTTTCGGCGTCCTACCGTTTCAATATATCGGATGTTTTCAGGCATAGTTAAAGAGTTATCGTGAGCTGCTTCATCAGTTTGGCACGACTATTATTTTTTGGGAGCATCCCAAAGACTGCACGACGCAGAACCTCAGGAGCTCCGCGGCGTGATTGAAGGGATTCAAGCGTCTCGAATCGGAGCCCCCCGGGATAACCAGAATATCGGCTATAGGTTTTTCCGCGGAGTTTACGGGGGTCAATGCGAAGTTTACCCGCGTTTTCTATGCGCACCATAACTTCCGGAATCCGGTCTCGCCGGTATAGGGGTGTGTCTTTCCCGCGGAGTACCCGTGCGGCCTCCGAGGCAACTCGTCCAAGGGACCTCCCTTGCGCATTAATGGTGTACAAGCGCATGTTATTCAACAAATGAAATCTGTGCTGCCTCTCTCGCGTCGCTCGAGGGACGGTGTATTTTTATAATACGGGTGTATCCGCCAGCGCGATTTTTGAATTTAGGCGCGATTGTCTCAAATAATTTTTTCGTCTCTCGTGGAGCACCACCGAGACGCGCCGTGACGAGCCGGCGACTCGCCGGCGAGTCAGTTTTGCTTCTTGTCACCAGGTGCTCAATAAGCGGTCGCAGTTCTTTCGCCCGCGCTTCAGTGGTTTGAATTGCGTCATGGATGATAAGGGCGCGCAGGAGTGAGCGCAGAAGCGCACGACGCCCGCTGCGCTCCCTTCCGAACTTCCGCATTTTTTTATGGTGCTTCATGGGTAGTGATCAGTGAGTAGGGGATAGTGATTAGTGGGGGGAGGTTGCGAGGAGTGTGCTGAAATATCCTATTCACGATTCATTTAAAACTATAAACTATTTCAAAGTAATGCCGTGCTCGGAAAGCGCGCGCTTTATCTCCTGCACCGCCTTTTGTCCCAGGCCCTCAATTTCAAGGAGGTCATCTTCGCTTTTGCGAGCAAGACCGCCAATCGTCCGAATATTTGCGCCGCTGAGCGCTCCTTGAATGCGCGAGGAAAGGTCAAGTGATTCAATGCGTGTTTTCAAAAACTCGGCATCCACCGCTTTCGGCCGCTCTGGCGGAGCAGAAGATTCGGGAGCAAGCGGCATTTCTTCCTCTTTAAAGCCTACAATTGACTTGAGCTGGTTAATCATAACCTCGATTGACTTCTCAAGCGCTTCCCGCGGGAGGATTGTCCCGTCAGTCTCTATGAATATTTTCAGGCGGTTGAAATCGGTCCGGTCGCCGACACGCATATTTTCCACTTCGTAATTGACCCGGCGAATGGGCGTAAAAATTGCATCAAGAGCAATCACGCCGATTTCAACTTTTTCTTTCTGGAGCGCCTCTTTCGGTACAAACCCGAGACCTCTTTCCACCGTCATTATCACATTGAGTTTGCCGCTTTTCTCAGTTACCTCCGCGATTGGTTGATTTGGATTCAAGACATTCACCTGACCCGGCACCTCAATATCTGCTGCGGTCACTTTTTTCGAACCCTTTATCGAAAGAGAGAGTTCCTGGGGAGTGTCAGTAAGCATCTGAAGACGAACTTTTTTAAGGTTAAGAAGTATGGTTACCACATCCTCCTTCACACCGGGGAGTGTTGAGAACTCATGCGAAGCGCCGTCGATTTTGATTGAGGTTATCGCCGCCCCCGGAAGGGAAGAAAGAATAATACGCCGGAGAGAATTGCCAAGGGTGTGGCCGTACCCAGGATAGAGGCCGTCAATTTCATATGCGCCGGCAAACTCCTCTTCGGAGACGACGCGTGGTTTCGAAGGAAGCGTTACTTGGTATTCAGACATGGGGTGTGCATTAAATAAATAAGGAATTAACGGCTATAAAATTCGATGACCGCAGAAAGATTTGCGAGCGACTCAGCGCTGTCCCGGGTTGGGAGTGCTACAATCTTTGCCGTAAGCGCACTCGTATCACGAGTGAGCCAGGATGGCACGGTTCGGTTAGGAAGCTCCTCCAAAAGATTCTGCATATAGATGCTCCGCTTACTTCCTTCCCGGACGCCGATTTCATCACCCACAGAAAGAATCCTCGAGGGAATGGTAGCACGCTCCCTGTTCACCGTAATATGCCCATGGGCGACAAGCTGACGGGCAAGCCGGCGAGTCGATGCAAATCCAAGCCGGTATACCGCATTATCCAACCGAAGCTCTAAGTTGGCAAAAAGCGGTCCTGTCGGATCCCCGGTTTTCCCTGCACGGGATTCTTTAACATACCGGTACAGTTGTCGCTCCGGCATACCGTAGGTAAAGCGAACCCGCTGCATTTCGAGAAGCTGTCGCCCGTAATCGGACGCGCCGCGGCGCGAGCCTTGTTTTTTACCTCGTCGCCCTTCGGAGAGTGCAAATTTCTGAGTTTGGCATTTTTCAAAAACCCCATTTCCCAAACGTTTGCAAATTTTGTATTTTGGACCAACCAACATACGAATTAAGAATTTCGAATTAAGAATTTCGAATAAAATAACTCTGAACGCGTGACTCGTACCTTGTAATTCATACTTCGTAATTCTAGACCCTCCTAGGTTTAGGAGGGCGCGGTCCGTTGAACGGAATTGGGGTGGTGTCTTTGATACCGGTAATTTGAATTCCCTTCGATGAAAAAGCGCGCAATGCCGATTCGCGACCGGATCCGACCCCACGCACAACCGCATTCGCTTCCTTCATGCCGAGCTGTGTCGCACGCTCCCCGATAAGCTCTCCGACTTTTGCCGCGGCAAACGGTGTTCCTTTTTTTGCACCTTTAAAACCAAGCGAGCCGCTTGATGACCAGGCAACCGTATTGCCCCTAGTATCCGCCAAAAGCACTTTGGTATTGTTGTAGGTCGCGTGAATGTGGAGCGTCCCAACCCCGAGCTCCCGCCGCGAAAGATGCCCCGATTGTTTTGCCGGTCCCTCTTCTGACTCCCCTCCTTTTTTTACGATTCGTTTCTTACCCATAATTTTAGCTTCAACTGCCACTCTCTAAGTCTTTTCGACCTTGCGCCGACCCGAGGTCATAGTCTTCCGGACATTGCCGCGGACGGTGCGTGAGTTTGTCTTCGTGCGTTGTCCGCGCAAGGGTAGTCGCCTTGTGTGGCGGCTACCCCGGTACGACTTGATATCTTTGAGCCGTTTGATATTTCCTGCAACTTCACGCCGCAGATCCCCTTCAACTTTAAATCCTTCAATAATCTTTCGGACAACATTTTCCTCTTCAAGCGTCATTTCGCGTCCGCGTTTCATGGGGTCAATGTTCGCTTGCAATAAAATAGCAGCTGCACGAGAGCGGCCAATGCCATAAATCGCCGTAAGAGCGAATACAAGATGTTTCTGGTCAGGAATGTTGATACCGCCGATTCTCATGTTAGATTTTATTACCGAGTGGAACGAGGTTAGAAAATCTTACATCCAGCCCTAATTCTGATACTGACACAGCCCTGCTACGGAAAGGGTAAAAATAACTATTTGTCTTGTAATGATATAAATTCATGTTCAGAATTAGAGCTGGATAAATTCCGGCACCTGCGTCGCAGCTCGCTCCGCAGGCCGTCATTTATCCTTGCCGCTGTTTATGGCGGGCATTAACGCAGGTAACGACAATCCTCCCTCTTCGCCGTAAAGAGCGGCATTGGGAGCAAATTTTTTTTACTGATGCTTTAACTTTCATCTTAGATTTCGTTGTGAACAAAAGTGAACTAGGAAATCTTAGACCCCGCCGTACTTTTGCCTTTGCACTACCCCGCGCAGTGCGTGCACCGCAGTAGTGCTTCCCTCATGGGCGCAGCGCTTCGCAAAATCTTTGTTCTGCAAAAGTACGGCTAGGGTTGTGAAAATAATACTCGCTATACTCGTTTATTTTCTACAAAACGAAACAAGGGCGCATTCCCGTTTTCCGGGATTGTTACGCCCACAGTATTATGGCTAAAGCCTTTTTACGATCCTACCCTTTCCTCCGTACGGATCCCGTTCGACCTCAACTCGGTCGCCGACAAGAACCTTAATACGATACATGCGCATACGGCCTGAAAGGTAGGTCAAAGTCTGCTCGTTTTCCCCTTCTAGCCTGACACGAAATAACGTGTTTGGAAGCGCCTCGTCCACGACGCCTATGCTCGTCAAGGGTTTTTTGTTTTGTTCCATTCCGGATGGACGATGCTACAGTCTACCAAAGGGGCTCCTAAGTGTCAACTTCATATAGTAGATTTTGGCATTACGTACGCAAGTCTATTGCTTTAATTCGGCTTGGGCTGCCGTTGAAAGAGTTATGTCCAGAGGATCGGTTGGGAATTCCTGACGCCAAAAGGGACGCATAACCACCTCTGCATGATCGATACCAGGATAGCCGGCGAGTACTGTCGGAAGCGCTGATTTTGTTTTTCCAGCGAGATCTTGTTTCAGAGCGTTCTCATTGAAGCTGGCGACAAGCCTGGCGGTGCCCTTCAAGGTAAAAGAAAAGCTTTCTTTTTCCCATGGCGCATAGGTGTCTGCTGCACCCACGGTGAACGTCAGCGAGCTGCCTTCACCAAGGAAAAGAGGCACCCCTTCTGCTGGTGCGGCCGAAGAAGCTGCGGCAATGACGCGAGCGAGCTCACTTTTGGAAAATAAGAGCCCATGAAGAACTCCTTTTTCTTGAATTTGAACTGTACCACCGGCATCAGTTTGAGGAAGCGAGATAAAATCGAAAAAAAGAGCTCCTTCAAACAATCCAAAATCCTCGGGTATTTGCGCTACCGCAGAAGCAGTAAGATCATCCTTTATCGTAGTACGGATCGTTTCCCTTGCTTTCTCAAGAGCCGCGGGATCAACGGTGAGCCTCTTTCCCACGAATCCACCCGTCATAGGAGTCTTTGACCGAGCATAAAACTTATCATACTGAGGGCTTCCTTTAAAACCGGGAACAGTGAAGTCCATCAAATCCGCATTGTATTTTTCACCGGGTTCGTCAGCGTAGACGGTGACCTCAAGGCTTCCCGGACCGCTTGCGGTTTTACCTGGCACCACGACTGATTTATCAATTCGGTAAATTCTTTTATCGCTTGACTCAAAGCGGGTATTACGTACGAGGCGTTGTGCCTGTGAGCCATAGTTATTATAAATAATGATCTGCCCTGAGGCGCGTACGTTCGCCTCTTCTTCGCCTGTCGCCGGAACAGCAAGCGAGCCGTTCTTATCAAGGGTTATGACCTCAAAGGGAAGCTCCCCGGCAACCGGAGTTTTGTGGGCTCCAAAAGTAGTATCAATAATTGGGCTAGACTCTTTCAGGGTTATCACCATGGTAGTTTTTGTAAAAAAAATGGAAAGTGCAAAACCGAGCCCCACGACAACCACCGAAGCAAGTATCCAAATAGTCAGATTCTTCTCAGGGAATCTCCGTTTCTTTTCTGTCCCAAATGAAGGAACCCTCGGTGGTGGTGGAGGCGGCATCGCGGGACTCGGTTCCCGTACATCACGGGGGCGCCGAAGCGGAGTAATTTCAACCCGACGAATAGAGCGGCGGTCGTTTGGCACCATGTCCTGTAGGGTGTTTTTTTCTTCCATAGCGATTGCTCAACAGTATACGAGATATCCGGCTACTCGACAACTGTACGGTGGACATTCTTGTGCGCAAACAATGCTTCAATGTCGAGAAAGGAGTCAGATAGTATTCCCGGAGAGAAGCTTATAAGATTGCTAAAGTGTTCAGGAGTCAGCAGTACGACGTTGAATCCTAAGGCGCCGACCGCAAGGGAGCCTATTGTGCATTCCAAAATTGCAACCCGGAACCATTCTCCCAGGTCGGGATCTGCGGTGAGAAAAACGGATCGGGGAACCGTAATGCTTTGAGAAAGCTCCCCTATCGCTTTGGTAAGAGCTTCCTGCCATGTGTGCTCGACGACGCTAAGTGCCGTACGGATTTTTTCGGATTCCTTTGGTTCACTTTTACCGCTGCGATAAAGAGTAATTCTCATTTCAGCGTCCGTGACGCTTGTCTGAAGCGTATCTGACAGCGCCCGAAGGACGCCGTTCTTTCCAAACGGA
>MFLV01000009.1:0-306 GCA_001781435.1 Candidatus Kaiserbacteria bacterium RIFCSPLOWO2_01_FULL_51_21 | reverse complement strand
AAGTAAAAAGTGTTCTTCCTCGGCAAAAATATCCCGGACCGCGGAAAAAAACACTCCCGCGAACGAATGGAATCGGGTCGGCGGAGTACGGAACATTGTCTCTGTGATATGATTCACTTCCCGTTCTACATCAGTCCCAAACAGGGAAAGAAGTACGGATGTCTTGAGTGTCCGTGCCTCCTTACCCATAGGATAGGCAGTGGGGTAACCATTAAGCCGCATCTCAATAATCTTCTTTTCAAGAAGAAGCGCGGTTCCCCCTCCGGGCACATCTTTCGAAAGTCGTTTCTCCTTTTTTTTAAGAAG
>MFLV01000008.1:9864-15817 GCA_001781435.1 Candidatus Kaiserbacteria bacterium RIFCSPLOWO2_01_FULL_51_21 | reverse complement strand
TTCTTCATGGATTTTGGTAAGTTCCCGTGCAAGGGCAATCCGTCGATCATGCAGATTCTCGACAAGCACTTTGAGGGTTTTAAGAATGCGATGCGGCGACTCATAGAAAACGACCGTACGTTTTGACATGGCAATCTCCTTGAAAAGCGTTTCCCTGCCTTTCTTATGCGGCAGAAACCCAAGAAAAAGAAAATGGTCGGCACGAAAACCGCTTATGGAAAGCGCAGCAATAACCGCACTCGGTCCCGGAATCGGCACTACCGAAACCGAAGCGCCAAATTGCTCGCGCACTTTTGAGACAAGATACGAGCCTGGGTCTGAAATCCCCGGCGTCCCGGCGTCGGAAACAAGCGCCAAATTCTTTCCTTCCTCGAACCAGCCAAAAATTTTCTGCATCGCTACTCCGCTCCGCTTCTCATTGTAGGTTGTGAGTTGTTTGTTCTCAATCCCATGCCGCGCAAGGAGTTTTTTCGTCTGCCGCGTATCCTCGCACAAAATGACGTCAGCTTCTTTGAGCACCCTGAGCGCCCGAAATGTAATATCTTCAAGGTTCCCTATTGGAGTCGCAACAATAAAAAGATTTGGCATTTTACTTCAATAAGTTTTCTCCAACTTTAAAAATGTCCCCCGCACCCATCGTGATGAAAATATCACCTGCGCTGAGCTTTGCCATGAGCGATTCAACGGCTTCAAAACTCGGCGAGCTGACAGTCTTTTTCCCGGTCTTTGCGATTTCTTGAGCGAGCATCTCGGAAGAAACTGAGGGATCGTTCGGTTCACGTGCAGCATAAATGGGAGCCACAAGCACTTCATCGGCGTCAGTGAAACTGTGTGCAAAATCGTCGAGCAGAAGTTTCGTACGACTATAGAGATGCGGCTGGAAAGCGACAATAATTTTTTGTTTTGGGAAAAGCTCTCGCGCAGCTTTGAGAGTTGCTTTGATCTCGGTCGGATGATGCCCGTAGTCGTCATAGACAAGCGCCCCGTTTAGAGTCTTACCTTTATATTCAAATCGCCGCCAGGTGCCGGGGAATTTTTTAAGTGCTTCGACGGCTTCGACTTTTGAAATGTTCAAAATATCCGCGACCGCAAGCGCAACCGCAGCATTGAGCTGATTATGGAACCCTGTCACCTGAAGCTCTAAGGGAGGCATCGGCACGTATTTCGCATAATCAATGACTTTTGCTGTGATGCCTTCGAGTACCGGTCTCATAAGAGGATCTTTTACATTTGCGACGACAAATCCGTTCTCTGGAACTTTGGCGGCAAGCTCGTGAAATGCCGACTGAATATCCGCAATACCCTTGTAGTAATCAAGATGATCATTATCAATGTTCGTGATGGCGAGAATAGTCGGCGCAAGCTCGAGGAATGAACGTTTATATTCGCATGCTTCAGCGACAAAATACTTTCCCATGCCGGCGATGAAATTACTGCTCTCTCCCGTTTTTGAACTTTTTAAAAGGCTCCCGATAACCACGGTTGGCTCCTTGCCTGTCTCTATGAGGAGCGTCGCCACCATTCCGGTCGTCGTGGTTTTTCCATGCGTGCCGGAAATGGCAATCGTGTAATAATCGCGTGATACAAGCCCAAGGAGCTTCGGATAGGTCATCGTGGGGACCCCGCGGCGCTTCGCTTCAAGGAGCTCCGGATTATCCTCTGCAACCGCCGCACTGTAGACGACGAGTTCGGTATCCTCGGGAATATTCCCGGCGCGGTTCCCATCGAAAATCTTTGCCCCGAGCTTTTGAAGTTCCTCGGTAATGGGAGAGAGCGCAAGATCGGAGCCGCTTACTTTTTTCTGCCATTGCCGCCCAAGCAGCATGCGTGCGAGCGCCGACATCCCAATACCACCAATGCCGATGAAATGAACTGATTTTGTGGTAGATAAATCAACCATATTATTTAAGTCTTTTTACCAGTTTCCTAAACTGCCGACCACGGTCGTATTCGTTCTTAAACCATTTGCCGAAAGAAGCAAACGCGGGGCTAAAAAGTATGATGTCTCCGCGTTTGGCAGATGCGAATGCTCTCCGAACACAGCGTTTCAAAGTCTCTTCTTCGTAGGATTTAACGAAGCGCAATTTAAAGAGAATACTTTTGATACGTTCACTGCCCTTCTCTCGAAGAAGCACGGCCACTTTGCACTGCTTCCCTATTTCTTTTACAAGTCCCGACATATCAAGTCCTTTGTCAGTGCCTCCGAAAATGAGAACAACACTCCGCTTTCTGCCAAGAGTTCGGAGTGCCGCAATAGTAGCATCCGGAGTAGTCGCGTTATTATCGTTGTATATCTTTATCCCGCGAATCGTTCGCAGAAGCTCAAGCCGCCCCGGCAAACCCTTGAAACTTGCAACTGCCTTTCTAAGACGTTCTTCGGGAATATTAAGGATGCGCCCGACTTCAACTGCAAGCGCTGCGTTTATTCGATTGTGTTCGCCAAGGAGTCTCATGTTCCATGATTTTGAAAGAGGTCCTCCTTCTACAAGCAAGCCCCTTACTTTTGAACGGAGTCCAAGTTGTACGATATATCGTATAACTTGCTTCCCGACGATAAGTACATCTTCTTTGGTTTGAAATTTAAAAATATTCGCTTTGTCCTCAAAATACATACTCATATCGCCTTTGTAATAATTCAAGTGGTCAGAAAGAAAATTGGTAAACACGGCAATATGGGGACTCAAGCGAGATTCGCCGAATCCCTGAAGCTGCCATGAGTCGAGTTCGAGTACCACGATGTCTCCCGCTTTCACTTTCGGTAAAAGAGCAAGGGTTGAAATACCCTCCACATTGCCGCCTAAATGAACCCTTTTTCCCACCGTCTTCAAAATATGGTGAACGAGATGTGTTGTTGTTGACTTGCCGCGCGTGCCGGTAATACCAACAATAATCACATCTTCCGGCACAAGCTTCGCAAAAAGAGATGCGCTCATTTCTATCGGCACGCCGTTTTTTCTTGCTTCAGCAATGTACGGCGAATCAGGTGGCACCCCGGCGGCTTTGAGGACGAAATCCCGATCTCGAAAATCTTCGAGCCGATGCTCTCCAAGCACATAGGTAATATTCTGAAATCCTTTCAGTTTTTTGAGTGATGGGGCAAGTTCCTTCTTATCCTTAAGATCGGTAACGATGAGCTCCGCCCCTTGCTTCGCAAGAAAAACGGTATCCCCAAGGCCACGGCCAAGGAGACCCAACCCCATCACCGTTACCTTCTTGTTTTTAAAATACTGTCTGTAATTCATAGTGATGGGGTTGGGTCATGGAAAGGGGTCGGGAAAACTCTAGTTTTCCCGTGGAGGAAATCAGCGAGTGAAATGAGCGTCAGAAACCGTGGGGTTCTGAGGAGGCAAGCTAAAAGCTTGCCGACACCTAGTCCCATCACCGTTATCTTCTTGTTTTTAAAATAAATTCGCCAATCCTGCATGGTGCCGTGGGAGAGATTTGAACTCTCAACTCTTGCGAGATACGGTTCTGAACCGTACGCGTATGCCAATTCCGCCACCACGGCAAATTTAATACGGGATACATCTGCCAACCTGCCCCGTAGCAAGCTCAATGTACGTTAAACAAATTCAAAAATCAACGAACCGCTTGAAAATGAAAAAATAGGTACTGGAATCAGTTATTGAAAGCTTTGCTTCGGGGTTTCACCACTCCGGTAATTCTCTTCTTCGTTGTGCGGGCGCTTGGAATCGGACCAAGGACCTCTGTCTTATCAGGACAGCGTTCTACCACTGAACTACGCCCGCAAACATGCTGAAATATAACAAGAAATACATTGAACGGCAACGCGATTGAATCACCTCCGGATACTTCGCAAACCAGACAAACATGGTATATTTCGGTGTTTTCTCCTGCAAATATTCCAGTCCTCAAGCAGTAGCTTATTACGCAAAAGAATTTTTTGAAGCAAAAGACGCTAATCTTATTTACACCCTTGCATAAATAATTTTAAATTATAAAAGGCCGGTCTCTCGCGAGCCGGCCTTTTGCAATCTTGAGATTCCCCGAAAACTTGGAGGCTAGAATGCTCGCCGTTGGCGGCGATGTGTCGGCCGTTTTCCGCCACGAAACATGTCACCGCCGACGAGTACCATGATGGCACCACCGAGAGAGATGGCGATGTCCCAGTCCGAGGACATCTTTGAACGCCACACCATCAGCCCGAGGCCAATGGCAAAGAACGCAAGAGCAACCGTCCATCTCGGAATCGGTCGCCCGAAGACGATCGCGACTGCAGAACTCATGTCCATGCCCTCCCCAGACATTGTTACTACTAGCTTTAATTGTAGCACTAATCAAAACAGAAGTCAAGGCCGAAATCGTTGCTGATTTCGGCCTATTTCTTAGAACCACGCCGCGCAGATTATGTACAGCAGGAAAATTGCTCCACCCAATCTTACTGCGAGACGTACCCACCCTGACTCTTTACCCCCTTCTGAGGGAACGTATTCCGGTCGCTCTCCTGCAATCAACGCCTTCTTTTCGCCCATGTATACCTCCCGTTTCTATGATTAGACTGCCCGATTTTTAAATACGAGTCAAACGAAAACTGCCCCCGCAATTTGCGGGGGCAGTTTTAAATACTACCCTTTCTTTTGTTCCATTCATCACCGATAACGCATATTCGGAGAAGCGAGCACGCGTTTAAGATCGAGTGCTATCATCCCGTCCCGACGAATCGGGACGACCGACCGGTTTAGTTCTACCGCGCCAAAGTGGCGGGCGAACGTTTCCGTTTGGAATTATTCCACGACCAGGTTCCCCTAGCCGTGCCTTGTTACGACTTACTCCCTGTTACCGAGTTTACCTTAGGCCCACAAAAGTGAGACTTCGGGCACTCCCGGCTTCCTTGAGTTGACGGGCGGTGAGTACAAGGCTCGAGAACGTATTCACCGCAGTGTTGCTGACCTGCGATTACTAGCGATTCCAGCTTCATGAGGTCGAGTTGCAGACCTCAATCCGAACTGAGGCTACTTTTCTGACGATTTGCTCCGCCTTACGGCTTTGCGTCGCGTTGTAGTAGCCATTGTATCACGTGTGCAGCCCAGGGCATCAAAGGGACATGCTGATCTGGCGTCATCCCCACCTTCCTCCCCGTGAGATAGGCACGAAAGATTCATGCGCATCTCACGGGGCAGTCTCGCCTGACAAATATAACAGGCAACGGGGGTTGCGTTCGTTACCCCACTTAAGGGAACAATTCATATCACGAACTGACGACGACCATGCATCACCTGTCCAGCCGTCTTACGAGGGATCCCGTTTCTGGGACCTTTCGTCTGGATTTCCAGCCCTGGTAAGGTTCTTCGCTTACCGACGAATTGAGCCACATGATCCACCGCTTGTGCGAGCCCCCGTCTATTCCTTTGAGTTTTAGCCTTGCGGCCGTACTACCCAGGCGGTTCCCTTAACGCGTTAGCTTCGCCTCCCAGAGGGTCGATACTCCGAAAAGCCAGGGAACATCGTTTAGGGCGTGGACTACCGGGGTATCTAATCCCGTTCGAAACCCACGCTTTCGTGATTCAACGTCAGGAGTGCGCCAGTGTGCTGCCTTCGCCTTTGGTGTTCCCCATGATATCAACGGATTTCACCCCTACACCATGAGTTCCGCACACCTCTCGCACCCTCCAAGTTGTGCCGTTTCCCCTGCTTTTCTCCCGTTAGGCAGGAGGATTTAACAGAGGACTAACACAGCCGTCTACTCACCCTTTACGCCCAGTAATTCCGGGTAACACTCGGGGCCTCTGTATTACCGCTCCTGCTGGCACAGAGTTGGGAGCCCCTTATTCATGCGGTACCGTCAATAAACTTCTTCCCGCATAAAAGATCTTTACGTCCCGAAGGACTTCATCAATCACGCGGCGTCGCTCCGTCAGGCTTTCGCCCATTGCGGAATATTCTCGGCTGCAGCCATCCGTAGATGTATGGACCGTGTCTCAGTTCCATCGGT
>MFLV01000008.1:0-9849 GCA_001781435.1 Candidatus Kaiserbacteria bacterium RIFCSPLOWO2_01_FULL_51_21 | reverse complement strand
TCGGTGGGGGTCAGCCTCTCAGCTCCCCTAGCCGTCATAGCCTTGGTAGGCCGTTACCCTACCAACAAGCTGATAGCCCGCAGGCCGCTCCTCTAGCGATAAATCTTTACTATGCACCTCACGCAAGCTCGGTGCCGAATCAGGAAGTAGGAATAAGGAATCAGGAATATATGCTCTCGCATCCATTCGTAATTCATAATTCGTTATTCGTAATTCTGCATCGAACCTAGGTGAGATGCACAGGCCATCGGGAATTGTCCCGTCTTTCGACGGATTATGCCCGACTAGAGGGTGTGTACCTACGTGTTCCTACCTCGTCTGCCATGGGTCTAAACCCATTCGACTTGCATGCCTTATCCACGCCGCCAGCGTTCACCCTGAGCTAGGATCAAACTCTAATTAAAGACTGAAACGAATTTCAATCTGATTTGATGAATGGAACAAGAGAAAAGATAGTATGTCTTTCTAAAGTTTCCGGTTAGAGTTTGATTAGCTCAATCACGAAACACACGCTGTCAGAATGTTTCGCTTAGCCATTCCCTTACTGGAAGAAATGGACTTTTGGGACTTGCCCCGTTAGTGAATTTTGGCATAGTTGCTTTTGTCTCTGTGTTCAGCTAAATCAGCTGTGCTTGAAACATAGTTCACTGTCCACCGTTACAACAACCGTCGCAACAGGGAGACAATGCCAAAATCTACTACGGGGCTTGCACTTAACTTACCCAGCATTCCATGTGGTTCAGAAAATGCTGGTTCAATACGTTCTCGATATTCTGTTGTCAAAGGTCAGTCCTTCGACTTCGCTCAGGACATTTGAGCTTCAAAGAAGCTCAAATGAAAACTACCGCCAACCGGTAGTGAAAACTAGTATACTCAAGCTCAAAAGCGAGTCAAGTATTTAGATTAGGAGTCCAAAAGCAATTGTTATTACTGAAGATACAAACAAGATAAGTCCTAATCTTTGAAGAATAAAAATATATACTTCGTAAGACCTCGTGTGATTTTGAATTCTCTCTATCTCAACGTTGTAACTATTGATGCCCACCGCCGGGTTTTCGTTCATTTTTACTAAAGTGTCTCTAAGAAGCCATTCTTTATCGTTAAGATCATTTAAATTACGATTTATTACTATAAACACAAACAAAGTCAAAAGTATCAAGGATACTGAAGATTCAATTACAGAAAAGTTCAGGAGGATCTTTTTTTCGATAAATTTTTCTCCAACTGCTGCATCAAAAGCTAAGATTCCAAGATTGAATGTGATTACTGCTTTTGAAAATTCAAATAATTTTATTTCCGCCCAACGAATTGATGTCTCACTACACCAATTTATTCCTTTTAAAAGATCCTGAGAAAATGCATCAATAAACCCTGCGTTGGTATTTAGAGGAACTTGTTTGTTCCGATAATAATTTTCCCTTTCAGGTTTCCAAATTTTGACTAAATTAAAAAATAGGATTCTGTTGATCCATTTCATTTTATTTTTTCTGCCACCGCTCTAACGTTACTAGTAACGGACTGGCGATGAATATCGAAGAATAAGTGCCGACGATGATGCCGATGAGGAGCACCAGCGAGAAGTGTTGCGTTGCTTCGCTCCCGAGGAAATAAAGTGCGAGAAGGGCTAGGACGGTAGTGAGAGAGGTGTTTACCGAGCGGTTGAAGGTCTGGCGAATGCTTCTCCCGACTATCTCGTCAAAGGGTGCGAGCTTTTTCTGTTCGTGTTCCTTGCGCAAGTTTTCCCGCACGCGGTCAAAGACCACAATCGTGTCATGCACCGAAAAGCCCAATATCACGAGAAGTGCGGTTACAAAAAGTGTATCAACTTCGTAACCCGCGAAATGCCCAAGAAACGCGAATACGCCGGTCGGCACGATAACATCGTGGAGAAGCGCGACGACTGTCACGATGCCGTATTTCCACGAGGACACCGGCTCCGAGACCTTGCGAAAAGCAAAAGTGATGAAGAGAACGATGGCGAGAATCACGAGCCCGACGGAAAGAAGCGCCTTGTTCACAAGCTCGGAGCTTAGCGTCGGACCGATGGAATCGAATCTTTTTTCTGTGACTTGCGTTGTGCCATTGTCGGAGAGAGAATCCATCAAACCTTTGCGTTCCTCTTCAGAGAGAAAATGGGTGCGAATAATGATGCCGTCCCCACCCGTCGGGCGCACTGAAAATTCCGGTACTTCGAGCTCGGTGAGTTTTTCTTGAATGGCGGCAACATCGGGCCGTCCTCCAGGATAGGCAATTTCAAGGAGCGAGCCGCCGGTAAAATCGATACCGAACTTGAGTCCCCAGACAAGAAGTGAGGCTATAGAGGCAATGATTAAAATCGCCGAGACCGCGTAAAAGATTTTTCTGTTTTTTACGACAAACATGTTCAAAATCTAAGCCCGTTGCCGAAGAGAAAGCGCAAGAAGCCACGCGCCTCCCCCGCAAATCCAAGCGCCAAAAGAAAGGTACGGCTCACCGTGATGGCGGTAAACATTGAAACGATGACTCCAAGCCCAAAGACCAGCGCAAAGCCCTTGATAACCGAGGTCGTGCCAAGCCAGAACAGAATGACCGCAGTAATGATACTTGAGGAATTGCTGTCGCGGATGGAGGGCCACGCGCGGGCGAACCCGTCGCGCATCGCATCTCCCAGGTTCTTGCCGCCCCCAAGTTCTTCCTTCATTCTCTCAAAAATCAAGATGTTGGCATCCACTGCCATGCCAATGGAAAGAATAAATCCTGCGATGCCCGCGGCGGTAAGAGTTACGGGAATAAATTTAAAGAGAGCAAGCATGAACGCGGCATAAATCAAAAGAGCAACCCCCGCCAAAAGTCCCGGCAATCGATACCAAAGAAGGAGAAAGAGTGCGACAAACGCAAACCCGAACATACTCGCACTCACTCCGGCCCTAAGCGCCTCCTCGCCGAGTGACGCACCGATGGTCTGCGTTGAGACGAGCTCGACCGGCACGGGAAGCGCCCCGAAATTGAGGTTGCGCACCAACTCCTTTGCCTCATCCGGGGTAAAGCCGCCGCTCACGGTCGCCGTGCCGCCGGGAATCGCTTCCTGAATGACCGGCATTGAAATCGGCACCCCGTCGAGGAAAATCGCCAAGTAGCGTCCCACATTTTCTCTCGTGATTTTTTCGAACAAGTCACCTCCCTCGCTGTTGAAATTCAGGAGTACGATGGGCTCATTAGCAAGTTGGGTTTGGCTGTTGCCGAACGTAAGCTGGGCGTTTTTGAGATACTTTCCGGTGAGGCCGATGTCTTCAAAATACGGCCCGATGTCGGTGGTCTGGTCGATGACTTCGGGAGGGTTCGCATCAATTTTCAGCAGTTTGAATTCAAGCGTTGGTGTTTTCCCTATGGCGTTGATTGCCTCGTTGACGTCCGTAATTCCCGGAAGTTCGACGATAAGCCGCTCTTCAGCGGCGCCAGAAACAAACCCCGCATGCTCGACTTGTACGATGGGCTCGGATACTCCAAAAAGATTCACCCGCCGCTCGATGACATCCCTAAGCGAGCTCATCGCGCTATCCACCTCTCCCGAAGCGACTTTTGAAACATCCGCGTGGTACACGAGGTGTGCTCCGCTTGAGAGGTCAAGCCCGAGCCGGAAAGGAAAGCGCGAACCCGGGCTTTCAGTCTGCCACACTAAAAAGCCCACCCCGAAACCGGCAAGAAGAATAATGAGCGCCGCAAGGCGTAGTTTCCACATAATAAACCGTAGTATAAGGATTTTTTGACCTTTGTACAGAAATTATATACCACTCCTTGAAAGAAGAGTTTTGATGGTTTTGAGCGAGATTTTGATATCAAGCCACAGCGAGCGGTGCTTGATGTAGTAGAGGTCGTAGGAGAGCTTGCGCTTCGTCGCCTCATACTGCACCTCGAATTTGGGCGGTGTAATGTTTTGAATCTGCGCCCAGCCGGAGAGCCCCGGTTTGATAAGGTGTCGAACATTGTAGTATGGAATCTGCTCGGCATAGAGCTTCACATACTCGGGAAGCTCCGGCCGCGGGCCGATGAGCGACTGCTCTCCCGCAACGACGCTTAAAAGCTGGGGCAGCTCATCAAACCGAAGCGCCCGCAGAAACTTTCCGACACGCGTCACTCGCTCGCGCTCTCGCACACGCATGCTGCGGAATTTCACGATTTGTATGAGTGAACCTCCCTCTCCTACCCGCTCCTGCACAATGAAAACAGGACCACCGTCGTCGAACAGTATGGCGAGAGCGATAAACGGATACGCGATAAGGGAGAGAGCGCCAAGGGCTCCTCCTGCGATTACATCAATGACTCGTTTGGCAAAATCATAGGTCGCACGAGGTGCCGTTGAGATATTCTCCACCAGCCAGCGGTGCTCAAGAAGAGAGAGAGGCTCGCGGTCAAATATCTCTTCATACATCTGCGCCGCGTCAATAAACCGAACCCCGTGGAATACCAAGTCATAGAGCCGCGGCAGCGCTCGGCCTATCTTTTCATCCGACGTATCACACACAACGATTGCTATTCCTTCTTTGCGCACCCGCTCTTGCACGCTCCTTACAAACTCCGGCAGTGGAAACGCAGAGCCAATTGTTTCAACAAAGAGTACTGGGTAGAGCGGATTGCTATTCACTTCTTTCTTAAGCTCCTCCATCTCTTCACCCGCGCCGATGAGAAGCGCTTTCTGCTGCCTCCGAGTAACAAGACGCGGAAACAAATACAGCCGCCAGAAGAGAATAAGTGCCGACGAGACGATAAGATAAATACCGAGAGAGGTCTTCGGTGCAATGCCAAAATAGGGTATGAAGAAAAAGAAAAGCGCTGCGATAATGATATTGACCGTTTGTGCGTTGAGAATGGTGCGTGGGAGTTTTCCGCGGAAAAGAACGGCATGCTTGTCGTAGAGCCCCGCAATAAAAAAAACAACGACGGAACTGCCAAAGAGGAACGAAAAGGGCAGGAGATGGTTATAGAAAGTGTTGATATCCGGCAGAACAAAATAACGCAAAAGGAGTGTCAGCCAAAGCGCCGCAAGAAAAAAGGCAATATCAACAATAAAAAGAAGGAGGGGTTCCCGTCGATTAGTCATAGATAAGGAATTGGCACTATAGTATAACTGCAGTGAAAAGACGCAAGTTATAACGTGACAAAGAAAAAAATACTCTTCGTCATCACAAAATCGAACTGGGGAGGCGCGCAGCGCTATGTTTTTGACCTTGCCACACATCTTCCCAAAGACCAGTTTGATGTTGCTGTCACGCATGGAGGAAACGGGCTTCTCGTGGAAAAACTCCGAGATGCCGGCATTCGCACTATCCAAATAAAAAACTTTGAGCGGAACATTGGTATCATCAAAGACACTGGGTCATTTTTTGAGCTAGTTTCGTGCCTGCGCCGCGAACGCCCCGATATCGTGCACCTTAACTCTTCAAAAGCTGGCGGCATAGGAACGATAGCCGCACGATTAGCGGGAGTGAAAAATATTATTTTCACTGTACACGGTTGGCCTTTTTTAGAAAATCGTTTCGTCGCTCTAAAGGTGTTTATATGGATTGCTTCATTGTCTACGGCACTTCTCTGCCATAAGGTCATTTGTATTTCTGAGTATGATTTGCAAATTGCCAAACGAATGCCGTGTATCGGGGGAAAGGCAGTGCGGATATATAACGGTATCGCACCGATGTCTTTTGGATCAGGAGAAAAAATTCGGAATGCATTTCCTCCTGGAGTTAAGATTACGGGTACTATTGGTGAATTAACACAGAACAAAAATCAAATCGCTCTCATTGAAGAAGCAAGAAACAAACCCGACATGTATGTCGCAATTGTTGGTCTGGGGGAAGATTACACGATGCTTAGCCAACAAATAAAAAAATACGGCTTGGATGCGCGAGTAAAACTCTTGGGTTTCATACGCGCGAGTGAGGCACTAAAAGGATTCGATGTATTTGTGCTCCCCTCTCTCAAAGAAGGTCTCCCCTATGTCCTCCTTGAAGCGAAGGCGGCGGGTCTCCCCATCATTGCCAGCCGTGTGGGTGGAGTTCCTGAAATACTGGATGCCAAAGACCTAAGCATTTTTTCGCTCCAAAAAATGCTTGAAAAAACGGTTGCGCTCTACTAAAGCATCACACCCCGACAAACTCGTTTTTGAGCGCCTCGCGATGGGTCGCACGACGGTAGCGGCGCATACCCATAAGAATCCCAAGCCCGGCGTATTCAGTGAGAAGATGCGAGCCGCCGTAGGAGAGAAATGGCATGGTAATGCCAGTAACCGGCAAAAGCCCTATATTCATGCCGACATGAATGATGAAGTGGCTCATAAACAGGACCGCAAGCCCGATACCGTAGAACATTTCAAAGTTGGTTGCCCCGCGCATAGCATTTGCGAGAATACGCCACACTAAGACACCGAAGCAGGCAAACAAAAGCAATACACCGACAAAGCCCCACTCCTCCGCAAATGCCGCAAATATGAAATCCGTCTCATACTCAGGCAAAAATTGGAGTCGTGATTGCGTTCCATACCCGACTCCTTTCCCCAAAAGTTCCCCAGAACCAACCGCGATGGTCGATTGATACACGCTGTAGCCGGCACCTTGAATGTCCGTCAGAGGATGAATAAACGTGGAGATACGGGCTTTCTGATAATCCTCTAAAACAGAGAACCAGAGTCCGGCGCCGACAAACATCGCAATAAAAAGTACCGCGAGAAGGTGCTTCTTCGAAATGCCGGAGACGAGCACCATACCAAACCACAAAAGTCCAATGATAACTGCCGAACCGAAATCAGGCTCAAGAAAAATGAGAAGAGAGAGAACGGCCACATAGCCTCCGGAGACAAGAATATGCCGAATATGGGCGATTTCAACATGGCGTTTCGAAAAATATTTCGCAAGAAAGAGTATGGTTACGAGTTTTGCCGGGTCAGAGGGCTGGAAGGCAAAGAATCCAAAATCAAACCAGCTGCGTGCGCCGTTCACCGTGCTTCCAAGTACAAAGAGAACAAGAAGTAGAAACACTGACAGAAGAAAAAGCGTCATGATGACGCCAGTACGACGTAACAAACGAAAATCAACAGTACTAAACGCAAAAAAGACCAGAAGCGCCAAACCAAACCAAACGAGCTGCTTTTCAAACAACACACTCTCGCTGACAAAAGAATTGACCGTTATGAGTCCTGCTGAAATAAGCGGTACCGTCGCAAAAAAAAGAATCCAATCGAGATGGAGCAACACTGTAGCAACACCGGAGCGGGAAACTTGGGTTTGTTGAAGTGAAACGCCATTCATAACTCATCTATCCCGAATGGGGCGCGGACGCGTACATCAACACGGGAAGCTTCCTCCAAAAAAGGCTTCGGCCAGGTAAATACTACCTGCTCGGTCTCCCCGCGCAAAAGGCTCTGAATAATCGTCTTTGACGCGGCGATAACGTTCTCCTCGGCATCAAACAAAAGAACAGATGCTTCGACCTCCTTCACGGTACTATTTGAGCTGTTGCTCACCATGACAGTCACTCGAGGCAGTGTGTCGGCGTGTTCCAACACGGCACTTCGAACGTTAAATTTTGGTATGGTCTTCTCACTAACCCCTTCCCAGAGCGGCACTGTCTCAAACTCAAACTGGGTACGGATCGGCATTCGTTTGCCGACCGCGATATTCGGTTCCACAATGATAGCGGCCTCATGCGGGACAAGAAACGTAGACCCGTTTCGTTCGGCAATAAGAACACCGCCCTCTTCAAAAAGTTTGAAGCGGTAGGGAAGCGTGCGTGTGCCAGCATCCACGTTTTTATTTTCCACGTATGCAACAGCCGTCCAAATACCGGGCGCGATTTCAAATGAACGGCTCCAAATAACCGCTGGCGGAATTGCCTCTGCCGCGCAAACCTTCTCACAGGAGCCGCCGCAGTCAATTCCCGTCTCGGTACCATTTTGAACCAAATCAGAGCATGAGGGTGCCTGATAAAAAATCAAAAAATAAGCAGCCGCCGCAATAATGAGAAACACACCGAGTACCCCGCCTGTGTAGATCGTTTTTCTTCTCCCTGCCCAGGACATTTGTTAATTGTAACAGAAAAACCGCGCCTTATTGGCGTGCAATACCCCGCAGCTCTTCGAGTCTGAGACTCCTCAGAGTCGAAGACTTGCTGCGGGGATGCACACTAAACTCGTATCGGCGGTGGCCGATTCCTAATCGGGAAATGACAAACCAGTAGCTATTTTCACATTCGAGGTAAAGCCACGAATACTGGCCTGCGTCGAAGCGGGCGCGGTCGCCTTAAGTGGGCTTTCCTCCCGAGGCGGATCCGCCTTTGGCGGAAACTACCGTGTCCCCAGCACCAAACGCTTAAAAATTTTGAAGTGGCGGTTACCTACTCTCCCCTTGCGAGTACCATCGGTACTAATGGGCTTAACTTCCGTGTTCGGAATGAGAACGGGTGTTTCCCCATCGTCAAACCACCACATCATAATTTTCAAGCTGTCGTTGGCGTTGGTGCGGGGCGCAGTCGGAATGCCTGCCCCGTAGCAAAGCGGGGCTTGCTACGGGGAGAACGGGTGAGAAGCGATAGCTTCGCAAGACCGGAGCACGACGGTGCGAGGTGGGCTCGCGGAAATTTTTAGCAAAAAATTATCCGTGTGAGACCCCACCGATAAGTCACCGGAGAGCAGTGCTGAAAGACCAACGACTGAATAGAGCAGGTAATAAATCAATGAATTAGCGATTTTCAGATTTCCTAATAGGAGTTCGACGACATTAGTACTTCATGGCTCAACACGTTACCGTGCGTACACCGAAAGCCTATCAACGTGGTCATCTCCCACGAGTCTCAAACGATTCCTCATCTTGGAGTTGGCTTCCCGCTTAGATGCTTTCAGCGGTTATCCATTCCCGACTTAGCTACTCGGCGGTGCTCCTGGCGGAACAGCCGATACACCAGAGGTCAGTCCCTGACGGTCCTCTCGTACTGGTCAGAGCTCTCCTCAAGAATCAACGCCTGCAGTAGATAGGAGACCAACCTGTCTCACGCATGTTTTCACGCATTACTGCGTGCATCGGACTGTAGCTTTATCTCGACATTCGAGATAGCTGACGTTCAGTCTCTACGGGTCCCTCGTCATTACGTTCCTCGGGACGAATCGGTTTACGATTCGCCCTGAGATCGCGAAGCGATCGAACGGGTTCCCTCGGTATTACCCCAAAGGGATTTGACCGATATAAGTCAGCGCCTTCCGCACGTATTGCTACAAGCGGACGCCGTGATGTGATTGGTTCATAATAGAATTCTATGTAAGTAGAATTCTATGTCACGTCTTGTTGACGCAACATCTTAAAAGACGAAAAGACGATTGTTTCTGGAATGTCTCGAGGAGTTCAAACGGGTTCAAAAGTTGATACTTTCGCATCCACTCCTGAACGGTTTGAACCCAGCTCGCGTAGGATTTTAATTGGCGAACAGCCAAACCCTTGGGAGCTTCTTCACCCCCAGGATATCCTGAGCCGACATCGAGGTGCCGAACTCCGCCGTCGCTATGGACGCTTGGGCGGAACTAGCCTGTTATCCCCAGAGTAGCTTTTATCCGTTAATCTCCGGCCGCATCTAACGCGTACCGTCGGTTCACTTAGTTCTGCTTTCGCACCTGCTTGGCATGCACGCCTCGCAGTCAAGCTCCCTTATGCCTATACACTATCGGCACGGTTTCCATTCGCGCCTAGGGAACCTTAATAAACTCCTCCGTTACTTTTTAGGAGGATATCGCCCCAATAAAACTGTCCACCAGATACTGTTTCGCGACGTTTTTGCCGCCGCGGTTAGAACATACAGTCTACAAGAGTGGTATTTCACTGACGAGTCCATTGC
>MFLV01000007.1:22917-23610 GCA_001781435.1 Candidatus Kaiserbacteria bacterium RIFCSPLOWO2_01_FULL_51_21 | reverse complement strand
AATAGAAAGAGGAAAATCCGCAAGGATGAGCCGCGCATGGAGCTCTTCGGAGAGAAACTCTCCGGCAAGGCGAAGGTCCAGATATGGACGCCCAAACGTCCGGTAGGCGGATGAATTCTCCCGTTCGACAATGATGGTTCCAACATCGGGACGGGGAAGCGATAAGAAACTCCCGGTTGCAATAATAAGGACGGGATGCAAAGAATATGCTGCCTGTACAAAGCGGTTTAGGAGGTCTTTTTTGGGAAGTCCGCTGTGAAGCAGTGTCGTATAGGGTTCGATACCCCGAGAAAGATTTTGATAGAGCCACTCACCCTCGACAATCGTCGGCGTCATAAGAAAAACCGATTTGCCTCGGGCAAATTCTTCTCGAATAAGAGAGCGGTATGCGACAAGCCGTTCGTCCCGCGGCATCTGAAAAGCGAGTTTTGCGTTTTTTGTTTCTTCCCCGGTTTTAAAGGCAACAGACTCTTTTAGTGTTGATGACTGGTCGTTGTTCCTGGGAGGAATTTTCTCCACAATGCTCATCGGAAGTAATGCATAGAGCACTCCTCCGAGACTCCTCACAGACACTTGGGAAAGATTTGACGCCGCGCGTATAAATGCCGGTAGCAGTACTACGGCCGTTTTCTGTCGCGGAAGCTTGCGCATACTAAAGCCCGATCTCTTAACGGAGAGTTTTGCTCCGGCAAT
>MFLV01000007.1:15001-22898 GCA_001781435.1 Candidatus Kaiserbacteria bacterium RIFCSPLOWO2_01_FULL_51_21 | reverse complement strand
AGTCCTTGAACGATTTTCGATCGAAGCGGCGCCGCGACAAGGGATCCAAGTGGCATCTCGGTGCCCGAAAAATACGTAAGCCTCTCACGGCTGCCGCGGGTGATCGGGATGACATGGACGAGCCACATACGGGTAGCATAGCAGAATTTAACTTACTCCCCGTGGGGTTTGGTAAAACCCCACGGGGAGCGTACAATCTCCTCACATATGTCCCGTTAGAGATAAAAAAGTTAGTATGATTAAGGATATTGATATGGATATGCTCCGTTTCTCAAAACGACTCATACGGTCGAAAAAATTACAAGATAATGAACGATTAGCTCCGCTATGCCTACTGAGACGGAGCTATCTCTAACGGGATGAAAGACGTTTTTCGTATTGAGGGTCTTGAAGGGGGGCAAGCGCTTCGCGGGAAAGTCAGAGTGAATGGGGCGAAAAACGCGGTCTTGAAATCCATGGCTGCCTCCATTCTTTTTGAGGACGAGCTCGTTCTTTCGAATGTTCCTCATATCGAGGATGTCGAACGCGTGGCTGAACTGCTTTCTGCGCTTGGAGCAAAGGTGGGGCGGAATAAAAACAGCTACACCATCGACACGGAAGGTATTGGTAAACCGGAACTTGACGATGCAATCGCGCGGCGCCTGCGCGCATCTATTGTATTTTCCGGCCCGCTTCTCGCTCGCTTCGGCAGGGTCTCGTTTCCGCATCCCGGCGGCGATGTCATTGGCGCGGGCGCACGACCTATTGATTTGTTTCTGGAAGGTTTCCAAAAAATGGGATGTACGGTGCTGACCGAGGGCGACCGGTATCACATCGTCGCGGATGATGGGCGCTTGCGCGGCGCGGAGATATTTTTCATATCAGTGAGTGTTACCGCCACGGAAACACTCATGATGGCGGCGACCCTGGCGAAAGGCACCACCTTTTTGCGCAATGCCGCCATGGAACCCGAGATCGTCGCACTTGCTGAGTTTTTAAACAGCTGCGGCGCTGATATCAAAGGCGCGGGGACGCCGACGATTATGATTCGCGGCGGCGGCACGCTCTCCTCCCATGGCAAAGTGTTTGAAACCATACCGGACCGCATCGAAACGGGGAGCTTCTTGATTCTCGGGGCGCTCGCGGGACAGGAAGTTGAAATTACGGACTGCAATCCCGAACACGTAGCAATTCTGACCGGACTCTTGCGCGAGTCTGGGGTAGATATCAAAACAACGCCAACGACCATTGTTGTACGTGCAAACGGCGCTAAATTCAAGCCACTCCACATTCGCACCCATGAATATCCCGGCTTTGCGACTGACCTCCAGCCGCCCATTGTTGTCTACCTTACCCAAGCGGCCGGCGAAAGCACGGTTTTCGAAACAATTTTTGGCGGTCGGCTCAGCTACACGGAAGATCTGGTGCGGATGGGTGCTGACATTACGCTCTGGAATTCTCGGCAGATCACCATCAAGGGACCAACACCACTTGTCGGAAAGGAACTTGAAAGTCCTGATGTTCGGGCGGGCCTTGCGTTTGTGATTGCGGCGACTATTGCCAAAGGAAAATCGGTTATTGATAATGTGTACCACATTGACCGTGGGTATGAGCGCATTGAAGAGCGGCTGCGCTCGATTGGCGTACCAATCGAGCGCGTCGGTAGTTAACAGTTTTATGATATATCATAATTATATAGACTACTGACTAAGGACTACCGATTGCCCATGAGCTTCTTTTCTCCAAAACTCGGCATTGACCTTGGAACGACGAACATACTGGTGTTTGTACCGGGACGCGGCATCGTGCTCAATGAGCCTTCGGTGGTTGCGGTTTCCGAGAACAATAAAATTCTTGCGATCGGGCTTGAAGCGAAGGAGATGGTCGGACGGACTCCGGATTCTATCATTGCCTATCGTCCGATGAAGGACGGGGTTATCGCCGATTATCGCGTGACGGAAGCGATGTTGCGCTATTACATCAGGAAAGCTCTTGGCCGGTGGAATCTCTTTAAGCCCGACGTCATGGTCTCGGTTCCCGCGGGTGTCACTTCAACCGAGAAGCGCGCAGTCATTGAGGCGGCTATCAAGGCGGGTGCGAAAAATGCGTATGTCGTGAAAGAACCCATCTTGGCCGCCATCGGCGCCGGCATTCCCATCCACGAAGCGCGCGGACACATGATTGTTGATATCGGCGGTGGAACCATCGATGTGGCGGTTATCTCCCTCGGAGGTATTGTGGCGGCGAATTCGGTGAAATGCGCCGGCAACCGCGTTGATGCGGCGATTATCGATTACGTTAAAAAGAATTTCAATTTGGCCATAGGCGATAAAACCGCTGAAGAAGTGAAAATTCAGATCGGTTCCGCGGTACCGCTTGAAGAGGAACTCTCAATGATTGTAAAAGGGCGCGATTTTCTCACAGGGCTTCCGCGCTCCGTCGAGGTAAAGACGAACGAGATAGTGAAAGCCGTCGGGAGGGAACTGCGGGATATGATAAAAGCCATCAAAGATGTCTTGCAGGAAACGCCGCCGGAACTTGCCGCGGACATCATTGACCGCGGCATCATCATGACCGGCGGCTCCTCGCAACTCCGGCATTTCCCCGAGCTCGTGTTTCGGCGCACCGGCGTTAAAGCGATACTTGCCGACGAAGCGCTTTTCTGCGTCGCCAAGGGCACCGGTATCGCGCTTGACCACCTCGATACCTACAAGCGCACAATTATTTCCAAACGGTAAAGGTCGCTCAACCGGTGTGCCCAAAGAACACGCGTCAATTCGCCAGCGGCGAATTGCGCTCTCGCTCGCGGCACGGTCCCGCCTCCGCCCGTGCTCGGGCAGGAAAAGAGGCGGGCACCCTGCTGCGCGCCGCTGTGCAGTTTCTTTGGGCACACCGGTTTCGCTTTGACGAAGGAAAAGAGAGGAAAATATCCTTATTTTAAGGCGTATAAATTCGTCTCCTCCCAAACCTATTGACAAATAATACTGGCCATGCTATACTATACATGCAAACTGAAAGTTCGTTGTAAGAGCGCGAAAAAAGCAAAGGATTCTTTTTAGAGGAGAGAGTCTTAGCAAAAGCAAAGGAAACCGCAAAAAGTGGCTTTTGTTAAGTAAAAGCGATTATGAGATCTCTTCTCTGTAAGGAGGCGCGAGGAGAAATTTCATAATCGCTTTTTTTATTGAGAAGTTAGGACATCACTGGAAAGAAGTAATTGTTTCCAGTGATGTCCTCACTGCTTTGCCTCGGGTGGAGATGAAGGAGGAAGAACGTTGACAAATAAATAGACAAAGTATCGTTCTAGCGATTACACGTTCGCGGATTATTATACGGGAGCGTCCGAGCTAGTAATGATTGACTTTGTATTACCTCCCATCTTAAGGGATGCCTGACTGCCAGCCGAAGTTCTTTCAACTTACTGCTGGTGCTCCGCAAGGGGCTTCGGCTGGCAGTCAAACTTAACCCAAAAAGAAGGAGGTGACCGATGAATACCATCGGAATGATGTTGGCGTCGGGAGAGGCGGTCATCGACCGCTTCAATTCGCACGTCCACGGCGAGATGACTCAGCTTCTTCCTGCTGTGTTCTCTCGTGTTAAAAGTGAAGGCAGAAAATTTCTCATCGAAGAGGTCAAGTTCGACCGAATCGTTGGGGAGACCGTTTGCGTCCCGACAACGGACGCGGACGAGATCGTCTGGGCTAAGCGGCCCAAGCGGTTCGGCCACAGCCGGTTCGTAAAGAATCGGAAACCGGAGCCGTGCGATCGGGTCGTGGTCGTTCTCAAAAGGGATGATGTCGAGGACTACTACGTCCTCATCACGGCCTTCGTCGGGCATCGGCCGGAACCGGAGCCTTGGGACAGGAACGCCAACGGCAACAGCCGTGCGTTCTGGGAATCCCGCGCCCTCATTTGGGGGAGCGAGGAAACCATCCCTGGCACCGAGACTACCGTGTGTCCGTGGTAACAAGTTCAGATGTCTTGGCGTCTCAATCAATCCGTGTGGCTACCAAGACAGCTACACACAAGTAAAAAAGGAGGTCTGCTATGGAGTACGACGGCGTTCTCGACCGAGCAATGAAGCTCGGCAAGGAGCGTCATTCGAACGCTCCGCAGCAGCACCACGCAGCCTTCGCTAATTCGGTGGCGTATCTCATCACTGGAATGAGCGGCGGCTTCGGCGGTCCGTCCATGCGCGAGCACTGGGCGAGTCGCATCGGCCACTCGGCTGGTCTCGTTTCGAACTGTACGTTCGAGCAGGCCTCCGAGGCAGTCGAAGGGTGCTGTTACGATCCCTTGACCTACGAGCATGCGTGCATGCTCAATGTGGAGCATTGTTTCGATGATGCTCCCGAAGAGGTTAAGGAAGCCCGGCGGCTTTTAGCCGCCAAAAACCGGGAGAACTAGTTTCTTCCGTCGTCGCCTATCCGGCGTGCCTGAAAAATTCAGGACGCGCGTGGTTAGGCACGCGCGATTCCTGGGTGATTCCCCACCAACAAGACGGGGAGGAGTGCCGGGCCGACAACGTACAACAATCGTATGTTAGTCGGGCGCTCAAACTCAAAAGGAGACTCAAATGAATAGCATCTACGAGAACATCGCGCGCAATCTGGACACCTCATTCGTGAGGTCAGAACAGATGGCGAGAATCATCGCACTGGCAACGGAGTCGGGCAAGAATGTCCTGCTCTGGGGCCCGGGCGGCCACGGTAAGTCTGAGATGGTGACGACAGCTTTGTCTGTCGTAACCGAGGAAGAACACGTGTTCGTGCAGTCCTTTGGCGAGGGTATGGATGAGGCAACCCTTTGGGGTGGTCTCGACTTCCGTGCTCTCGAAGAGGAGAAAATCCTCCGGTATTTCCCGGAGAACTCGTTCCTCGCGAAGCCCTACGCCGTATTTGAGGAAATGTTTGATGCGCCCGCAAGTGTATTGCTGGCGTTGAAAGACACCCTCACGGCGAAAAAGCTTCGTAAGGGTTCCCAGGTATTCGGGATGAAGACGAAAGTCATCATTGCGATCACCAACAAGAACCCCGACGAGATCAGTGATTTGGGTCCGGCCGCAGCGGCCTTGGTGGAGCGGTTTCCGCTTCAGCTCAAGGTTGAGTGGCCGAGCTACAAGTCGCCTGACTACCTCAATCTCTTTCGGAAGGTCGCTCCGCGACTGACCGGTGCTGACCTTAACGGGTCGCAAGGTGTTTTGGCCGAAGTTATGGCCAAGGCATCGGAGAGTGGTGATGTAGTGTCCCCACGCACAGCCGTTCACGCGCTGGGAATCGTCAAGACCGCCGCGGCACTGCGCGGCTCGTCCTCGGTAGACAAGCAGGATCTTCTGGATCTTTGCTTCCTGCCCGGGATGGAGCAGTTCGCGCAGAACCTCAAGGCGGAGCTCGACGCAGCATACGAACGGGCTCAGGCTGAGAGCCGACTGGTTGACGCGGAACGCAAGTTCCAGTCGATCATGACGGAGTTCTCGTCCGTAGCACAGTCGCCGATCAAGCTGCTTCAGGTGGCTCGTCGGCTGATCGCGTTCCAGGACGAAGTCGCAAATCTCAAAGTGACCGACGGTCTCACCGACCGCCGGAAGCGCATGAGAGACACGGCTTCGGAAAAGGCTGCTGAAGCACAGCGGCTCGCACTCGAAAACACCCGCGCGTAGCGGAAAGGAGAAAAGTCATGCAATTCACATTCAGGACTACTCCTCCCGCTACATACATCTCACCTTCGGGTGAGGAGATGCGGGAGGTTGCAAACAAGGTCGATCTCAAGTCGTTTTCACGCGACATGGTAGCCGATCTCTGTAATCTGGCAGCAGGTGGCAAGATTAACCTGCCGTCAGCGTATCGTGACCAAGTGCGTAAGAGAGTCGAAGAGTCCTTGCCGGCTCCCGACTCGCGCGGTCAGTGGTCGCTACCGAAAGGTGGCTGCACCACTGACCGTCAAGTAGTAACAACCGCCCTGACTGAAAAGGCGATGAGGTATCACACGAGCGTCTGCGATTTCTTGCAGGCAATCGACCTCACCCGCTTCCCCGGTCAGAGTCCGCTCGAACAGGCGATGAGCTTGCTCAAGTTGCTCTCGAAGCAACAGGGTGGACAAGGCGGCGGCGATGGTGGTGAACCCCTCCCCATCTTTGCTGAAAGTGATCGTCCAGAAGGGGTGGCTGAATCCATTCAAGATACACTGGATACTGTGGACTCCCTCTCCGAGGACGAGCTCGACATGCTCGACCCCGAAGGGAAAAATCACAGTATCGAAGAATCGAAGGAGGGAGACGGTCAGAGGTCTGGTCATCAAGGGCTTGATCGCCTGAAAGTGGCCGAAGACCTCGTCGAAGGTGCGGACAGACGGGCGATGCTCGACATCTCTCGCAAGTTGGATCAGTTCACAAAGCTTCAGGCGCGCCGTCAGGTTCGCATGGAGCAAGACCCAACGGGCGAAGAAGTCAGGCAGAGGCCCATCCGCTCTCTGTCGGAGTTGCCGAAGGTCTCAAAGTCCGCATGGGCGATGAGGCAACAAGCACCCGCTCACTTCCTGTACAAGGCAGTAAGCGGACAACTCCAGGTGCGCGAACGCGTTACTCGAATCGAGCGTAAGCAGGCGATCTTCGTTCTGCTTGACGGTTCGGGTTCTATGCGTGGCCGCAAACATTGGAAGGCAACTGGGGTGGTGATGAACCGCCTTAAGGCTGTCCTTTCCGGTGACGCAGTGGTGTACCTCTCGGTGTTCGACACGCAGATGTCAAAACCTGCATGCGCGAGCACTCCCGAGGAAGCCCGTAATCTCATCAAGAAGTTTGCTTCTGGCAACTTTTCTGGTGGGGGGACGGATATCTCTGCGGCGGTGAAAGCAGCTCACCAGTACATCGACAAGCAGATCGAGGAAGGGGCGGCGCTTTACCGTCCCGAAGTCGTAGTCCTCACGGACGAAGACACTTCGGTCAACGGCCTCAAGAAGTCGGACATTCCGGGAGTCCGGATGCACGGCTTCGCTATGGAGGTCGCAAACAAGTCACTTGTGGACTTCGCTCATTCCACTGGTGGCGTAGGGATCGACAAGTTTTAAGTCGGTTCTGGGGAGTTACTCAATGCCCTGCATAACGCGAAAGAAGAGATTCCAAAAGGAGGAGGTAAGCGATGAAGAATCGTGATCCGCCCTAGAAGTCAGTCGAAGTCGCCTAGACATAAAATCTGGCCATCTCTTACTACGACGGCGGCAGTGAAAAGGTAAGAGCGCAATGTTCCTGCGATATGGAATCCGTTCCAGTGCCATGGGATCTACAGAGATTTCGTGGTGGTAGAGCTGGACAGGGGTGGACTCCCAACAAGGTCCAAAGCTACAGACAAGTTTGTTGGTTTGGTGTCTGTGGTAAACCGGTCAAAGTACCGGTAAACCAATCGCGCTAGGTGGAAGCAAAGCAAGCGCGTTAATACTGCTTTGCGGAGAGCACGGAGGCATGACCCGTGCAATCTACACTTAGTCTTATCCTTCACAGAGTGGAGGCGGGACACCATGAGGCGTTAGGAGATAAAGCTCGCCACCGAAAATCTCCATCATGCACTGGTTATCGCAGAGGTTGGTTCCCCTGCGAGATAGGTAAAAGAGTTTCTGGTAAGTTCTCTATAAAAACTTACCACTTTCGTAGGATGTGTATCCTACCTGATGAGTCCAAAAGGACGAAAAAGTTTATAATTAAGTAGTGGTCTCTAGCGACCTGTCGAGTCAGAGTAACGGAATCGGATCGGGCAGCAGTGTGAGTTAGATGCCCTGACCCGTTTGGAGAAGGGCCTAAATCTCTCTCCTCTAAGCACCGTTTCTCGGTCTGCATAATTTCAGGCATTCTGGCTCGCAGGTCATTGGTGATCACTCACAAAAACTCCCTACCAAAAGGCTGGGGAGTTTTTGTTATATGTGAATTCTA
>MFLV01000007.1:4214-14991 GCA_001781435.1 Candidatus Kaiserbacteria bacterium RIFCSPLOWO2_01_FULL_51_21 | reverse complement strand
GGTTTGCTATTATGGAGTGGTGGAAGAGCTTACGAAAAATTTTAAGCGAGGCGGGGTGCTCCACCACGCCTATCTTGTTGAGGGGGATCGGGACATCATTGTGCCGGAGCTTTTTGGTTTTATTGAGAAGGAACTTGGCATTTCATCGCGAGGGAATCCCGATGTGCTTGTTTTTGAATACGAAACGTTCGGTATTGATGAAGGACGCTATATCAAAAATCTCGAAAGCCTCAAGCCAGTTGCCGGCACGCGAAAAATTTTTATCATCGCCTTTCACTTTATAACGCGCGAAGCGCAAAATGCGTTTTTAAAATTGTTTGAGGAACCGAACCCAAGCACGCATTTTTTTATCATCACGCGCTCCGCAGAAGTGCTTCTGCCGACGCTCCGCTCCCGTCTTCAAGTTCTTACTCACTTCAAGGAGAATAAATCGAGCGAACTGGCGAAGGCGTTCTTGAAAGCAGTCCCGGGTAAACGCATGGATCTCGTTAAAAAAATGCTTGAGATGAAGGATAAACACTCGGTTATTTCTTTCCTGGATGCTCTTGAGAGGGAACTGTATGCTCCCGGGAGTCTTTCTTTCCCCGGTCGGGCACGGATATTCGAGGAAATTCAGAAGGTGCGGGGATACGCGGGGGACACCGGAGCGCTCCTTAAAATGCTCCTTGAGCACCTTGCGCTTATGGCGCCCGCGAAATAAGATACTTACGATGGTCTATAATTTCGCACCGCTTAAGCAGAAAGTCTCCGAGACGCAACTGTGGCTCACCAAAGAGTATCAAGGTATCCGTACCGGGCGCGCCACTCCCGCGCTTCTTGACGGTGTTTTTGTGGAATCATACGGTTCAAAATTGCCGATTAATCAAGTTGCCGCCATTGTTGTCGAAGACGCGCGGACGCTTCGGATCAGCCCTTGGGACTCCTCACAGGTCAAGCAAATTGAGAAGGCGATTGTCATATCGAATCTTGGTCTCTCCGTTGCAATCGATGACCGCGGGCTAAGAGTTATGTTTCCGGAACTTACTTCCGAGCGGCGCGCCTCGCTTGTCAAAGTGCTAAAAGAGAAACTTGAGCAAGCAAGAAGAGCGCTTCGCGGTGAGCGGGATAAAGTGTGGAGCGATATTCAGGAGAAAGAGCGGGGGAGTGAGCTTAGCAAGGATGAAAAGTTCCGCTATAAGGAAGAAATGGAAAAAATTATCGGGGAAGGAGATGAAAAACTTGAAGCCGCCGCGAAGCGGAAAGAGCAAGAGATTACTAGTTAGGTTTTAGGGGCTAGTGATTAGTTTTTAGATATGAAATGTATTTCTATAACCTAATCACTGTAACCTAATCACTATCCATGACAGTTATTCTTTTTCTTGCGATTCTCGTTGCGCTTATTCTCGTGCACGAATTCGGGCACTTTCTCGTGGCGAAATGGGCCAGAATCCGCGTGGACGAATTTGGCATTGGTTTCCCCCCGCGTTTATTCGGACGGAAGCGCGGAGAGACGCTCTACAGTGTGAATGCTCTTCCGCTTGGCGGTTTCGTAAAAATATTCGGCGAGGATCCGAGCGAAGCGGCACTCTCCGGTCCTGACGCCGCGCGCAGTTTCATTCATAAACCGAAAATTGTCCAGTTGGCGGTATTGGTTGCCGGTGTTTTCGGCAATATTATTCTTGCGTGGCTCCTGCTTTCTTTGGGTTTTACCATCGGCATGCCGACCGCCCTTGAACAGGCAGAAGGACACACGCTCACTGATGTCCGCCTTGTTACTACAAGTGTGCTCCCGGACTCTCCGGCAGAAAAGGCGGGGTTTTTACTTGGAGATAGCATACAAGAACTTTCTGTGGGGCAATTTTCCGTCCGTCCTGAAAAACCAGAGGATGTTGCGGCGTTTGTGAGCGCGCACGGGAAAGAAGATGTCACCGTTTTGGTGTCTCGCGACGATAGGCAGAAAAAATTCACGGTTCAGCCTAAAGTCGGAGTTATTGCAAATGAGCCCGAAGTGCCTGCAATCGGCATTGCTATGGGAGTGGTGGGAACTCTCACGCTTCCGCCTCCGCTTGCTCTCATTGAAGGAGCACAAGCGACGGGGGGGCTTCTTCGGGGTACGGTTGTCGGTTTATACCACTTTGTCGTGCAAGCACTCGCCGGTGCGGGAGATTTTTCGCAAATTACCGGACCAGTCGGGATCGTTGGCTTAGTTGGAGACGCTTCGGCACTCGGCTTTATATATCTCCTGAGCTTTACCGCACTCATCTCCGTGAATCTTGCCGTTATTAATCTTCTTCCGTTCCCCTCGCTCGACGGGGGACGATTCCTTTTTGTCATTATTGAGGCGATGAAGGGTTCGGCGATAAAACCCGCCATCGCCAATACAGTAAATGCGGTCGGATTTATTTTACTGATACTTCTGATGCTCGCGGTTACGTATCACGATATCGTTAAGTTAGTGACCTCATAACGTGAGTAAAAAGAAAACATCCGCCGCAGAATTTGCGGCGGATGTTTTCTTTTTGGAAGCTAGATAACTCCCTCAATCACCATGACGACAAGAAAAGCAGCCATACTGAAGAAAAGAATATTCCGCAAATCTTCAAAATAGTCGAACATACCGGTAACGCCAATATACCACGGTTTTCCTCTGAGGACAACAGGGAGAGTTCAAACGTTGTAACAATACGCTGGTGCGTTAGAATACTTTAATATGCGGCAAAGCGAGTTGTTTACTAAAACCAGAAGAGAAGCCCCAAAGGGCGAAGTTTCTAAAAACGCGGAACTTCTTGTTCGCGCTGGCTATATCCACAAAGAGATGGCCGGTGTGTATTCGTTTCTGCCTTTGGGACTTCGTGTTCTCAATAACATTGCGGTAATCATTCGCGAGGAGATGAACGCGATTGGCGGGCAGGAAGTATTCCTCTCGGGACTCCAAAACCCGGAACTTTGGAAAAAGACAGGGCGGTGGGACGACTCCGTTGTCGACAATTGGTTCAAAACAAAACTAAGTGACGGCACCGAGCTCGGACTTGGCCACTCGCATGAGGAACCGCTCACCGCTCTTTTAACCGAGCACATTTCTTCTTATCGCGATTTGCCCAAGGCGATATATCAAATCCAAACGAAATTTCGGAACGAACTTCGGGCAAAATCGGGGCTCCTGCGCGGCAGGGAGTTTATGATGAAGGACATGTATTCATTTGTTCGGACGCCAGAAGAGCTCGATTCGTTCCATGAACGGGCGGCAGAGGCTTATAAGAATATTTTTTCACGCGCCGGCATTGGAGAGAGGACATTCCGCACGTTTGCTTCCGGCGGCTCCTTCAGCAAGTACAGCGATGAATTCCAAATGCTCTGTGACGCCGGTGAAGACACTATCTATCTTCATCGTGAGCGGGAACTTGCCGTCAATCGGGAAGTGTATACGGACGAAGTGCTTTTGGACCTCAATCTCGATAAGCATGAGCTTGAGGAGGTACGGGCAATCGAGGTTGGAAATATTTTCAAACTGGGAAACCGTTTTTCCGAGCCGCTCGAGCTTGCGTTTACCGATGAAACGGGCGGCAAAAAACCGGTGCTTATGGGTTGCTACGGCTTGGGACTCTCCCGGCTTATGGGCGCGGTTGCGGAAGCTCTCTCCGACGAGAAGGGACTCCGGTGGCCAAAGACGCTTTCACCCTTTGCCCTGCATCTTGTCGCCATTGCAGGAGAAAAGGTCAAAGAGTCGGCAGAAGCGCTCTATGGTAAGCTTTCCCGGCACGGTGTCTCGGTCCTCTATGACGACCGCGACATGAGTGCCGGGCAGAAATTTGCCGATGCCGACCTTCTGGGTATCCCGTATCGGGCAATCGTGAGTCAAAAGACTCTGGAAGCAGGAGGCATCGAGCTAGCCGAGCGGGCAGGGGGCGTTTCGCGCATGGTTTCCGAGAAAGAATTGTTTTCGTTATCGTGAACGGCTCTCATCAATGGTAAGTTGTTGATTGTAAGTCAGGGCTTGTATGTTTAAAGGATTTCTACAAAAAATCTACGGCGCTTTTTCCAATGATATCGGTATTGACCTCGGTACGGCTAACACCCTGGTATATTTGCGCGGCCGAGGCATTGTGCTCAATGAGCCTTCAGTGGTCGCCGTTAACCAAAAAACCGGACGGGTGGTGGCAGTCGGCGCGCAGGCGAAAGACATGCTCGGACGGACCCCCGGGCACGTGATTGCAATCCGTCCCCTCGTGGACGGGGTCATTTCCGACTTTGAAGCGACGGAAGAAATGCTTGCCTACCTTTTGAAAAGGGCGGAACAGGGAGCGAAGAAAATACTCGGTCCTCGGGTCGTCATCGGCATTCCCTCCGGCATAACGAATGTGGAAACACGCGCCGTACGCGACGCGGCTCGCAATGCGGGCGCGCGGGAAGTGCACATCGTGGAAGAGCCCATGGCAGCGGCCATCGGCATTCGCCTTCCGATCGAAGAGCCGGTTGGCAGCATGGTTATCGATATCGGCGGGGGGACATGCGATGTCGCCATCATTTCGCTTAAAGGGGTCGTGCGGTCCAAAAACGTGCGGATTGCGGGAGACCGCCTGAACGCCGATATCGTAAGTTACATCCGAAGCGAATTTAAAATTCTCGTAGGTGAAAGAACAGCCGAGGAGTTGAAAATCGCCGTATGCGCCGTGCTCGGCGGTACGGAACCTCTTGAAACCACCGTACGCGGTCGTGACCTTGTGACCGGGTTGCCGCGGGAAGTGATTATTACCGATACCGATGTTCGGGAAGCAATTTCGCAATCTATCGATAATCTGCTCGATTCAATTAAAGAGGTGCTTGAGACTACTCCACCCGAGATGCTTTCAGATTGCTTGGAACGGGGAGCATTTCTTGTGGGAGGCGGAGCGCTCATTAAAGGCATGCCAGAGCTTCTCTCGGAGGTGCTGAAGCTCCCGGTGTATGTCGCGGATGACCCTTTGACGGCAGTCGTGCGCGGCACTGGTATCATCCTTGAGCATTTTGACGAGTATCAGGACGTGCTCATTAAAAGCGACGATGAATTATCTCCGACGCAGTAAGCGGCCCCCCGATCCTTTTACGAAGTTTGTGGGAGGCGTCTTCCTCTTTGCCGTGGGCACTCTTGCCCTCGTTCAATTTTTTGCCCCGTCTTTTTTTCCGGCGGTTTTGCACTCGCTCGGAGGCGCGCTTTGGCGAAGCGACGCCGCTTCCGTTTCCTCTCTCGGCATATTTAATTATCTGCGTTCCAAAGAGGACCTCATACTCCAAAACCGCGACTTAAAGCGGGAATTGCAAGAGGCAAAGCTGCGGCTCGCCATATTCTCGATGCTTCAAGAAGAATACGAAAACTTGGAGCGTCTCGTTGGACGGGAGCCGAAGAAAGATTTTATCCTTGCCGCCGTGTTAACGCGCCCAAATGTCTCTTTGTACGACACCCTTGTCATTGATGCCGGTACTAAAGTGGGAGTGGCGCCCGAGGACCTCGTAACTGCCGGAGGAGTTCCTATCGGGACCCTGGAGCGAGTGTATGCGGATACTTCGGTTGTCCGCTTGTATTCAACGCCGGGGCAGATTGTACTCGTCCACCTTGGCGCCGAGGGGATACAAGTATCCGCAGAGAGTCGCGGGGGAGGAAATTTTAAAGCACGCTTGCCGCGCGATGTTGTTGTCACCGAGGGAGATGCGGTTATTCTCCCGGGCATTGAGCCGAGCCTCTTTGCGATAGTTGAGAAAGTCATCGTCGAGCCGTCAGACCCGTTCCAGACTTTTCTTTTCAAGAGCCCCGTGGACCCGTACACCATTCAATATGTGGAGATCAGAAAACCCCCGGCAAATCCTTTATAGACGAACGACTCGCATAGTCGTCACGGCGCTTTTTTTTGTCGGCGTTTTTATTTTCCCTTGGTGGCTGTGGCTTCTCCTAGGCGTTTTTCTTCTCTTTTTTTATCAGAGTTACGAGGTTCTCCTCGGCGCTCTGTTCTCGGATCTTTTGTATGGGACCGCCACCCCGTTTTTAGGAGGGTTGCCCTTTCTCACAACGGGTATTTTTGTGCTGATGACTCTTGCGGTCTTTCTCGTTCATCGGCGGCTTTTGGTGTAAAGGACGCTCACTATTCCCTTTGTGAGCAACACGCATAAAACTGCCAGCGCAGTTTTTGCTCTTGCTCGGCGCGGGCTTCTGCCGCTGCCGTGCTCGGCAAGGAAAAGCGGCAGACACCCTTTCCCCTGGCCTGTGCAGGTTCTCACAAAGGGAATAGTTCGCTTCAGTGAATGGAAATATAAGTATCTCGCGGGGTATACTACTCTCGTCATGCGGTTTCGCGATATCAAAAAACGTCTCCGGTCCATTTTTGAGCGCCGATGGAATTATGAAATCGAACCGGATGAAATTTTTCTTGATTCCACCAACCTGCCGTTGTTTGATAAAAGCCAATTTGAGGGACAGCTTGAAAAACCGGTGTCAAAATTTTCCCTTATTGCGCTTGGAGTTTTCTTTGTGTTCGTAAGTGTTGCCGGCATCTGGAGAATTTGGACGCTTCAGGTTATTGAGGGAAGCGCCTATGCAGACTTGAGCGAGAACAATCATCTCAAACACTCCGTCATCTTTGCCTCACGCGGCGTCATCTATGACCGCAGTGGAATGGAGTTGGCTTGGAACGATCAATCACCGGAGGAAGAGTTTCCTAAGCGCCGCTATGCCGAAGTACCCGGGAATGCCCATGTCATCGGCTTTGTGAATTACCCGCAGAAGGACGACACGGGAGTCTACTTTCAGGATACTTTTATCGGCAAGGACGGTGTCGAAAGGGAGCTTGGTGAAAGGCTCAGCGGGCAAAACGGTCTAAAAATTATTGAAACCGACGCGAAAGGGGTGGTCCAGTCAGAATCGGTTCTCGAACCCCCGAAAGACGGCGAGGACGTTACGCTTTCAATCGACGCGAACATTAACCGCAAGCTCTACGAGATACTAGCCGCGACTGCCAAGGAGCAGGGGTATCGTGGCGGTGCCGGAGCGGTGATTGATATTCTGTCAGGCGAGCTTCTTGCGCTCACCAGTTATCCGGAGTATCTCCCCTCCGTGCTCGCGGAGGGAAAAGAAAGCGCCCTCATCGATCGCTACGTGAATGATAGCGCTACGCCTTTTCTTAATCGCGCTGTTTCGGGACTCTATGCCCCCGGTTCGATTGTGAAGCCCTTCGTTGCACTCGGGGCGCTTGACCAAGGCGTCATTGACCCGGGGAAAATCATCATAAGCACCGGTTCAATCAAAGTGCCGAATCCCTATGCTCCCGGACAATACAGCATCTTTAAGGACTGGAAAGCGCTTGGTCCGGTCGATATGCGGCGAGCGATTGCCTTTTCTTCAGATGTCTATTTTTATGAAATCGGCGGGGGTTTTGAAGGACAGCGAGGTCTTGGCATTAAAAACATCGAAAAATACATGAAGCTTTTCGGTATCGGGGAAGAAAGCGGTGTAAATTTACCGGGGGAGGTGGGGGGCACTATTCCGGGGCCGGAATGGAAAGCGGTAGAATTTCCTGAAGACAGCACCTGGCGCGTTGGAGACACGTACAATACGGCGATCGGACAGTATGGTTTTCAGGTAACTCCGCTTCAAATGCTTCGGGGTGTTGCGGCGATTGCAAACGACGGCAATCTTCTCACCCCGACTATTCTCAAGATAGCGACCAGCACGCCACAGACCATACCGATTTCTCAAACCTACTTTGAAATCGTCAAGGAGGGGATGCGTATGGGCGTTACCGAAGGCACGGCGAGCGGGCTTTCGATACCCGGGTTTCCCGTTGCCGCAAAGACCGGCACTGCCCAGCTTGGCGCGCGCAATGAATACATGAACTCTTGGGTTATGGGTTTTTTCCCGTACCGGGAGCCGCGTTATGCTTTTGTGGTGGTTATGGATCGGGCCCCTGCGGGTACACTTGTGGGCGGCGTCTATGCCGCACGGCAGTTTCTTCTATGGCTATCGGTTTATGCACCGGACTATCTTGCGGAATCGAAGTAAGAAGTACGAATTACGAGGAGCGTTTGCATTATTGGTAATTCTTAATTCGTTATTTGCTATTCCCGAGGGATTGACTTTACCTCGGCGCCGTATATGATAAGTCCGCATTAACATCGGCACTCATGGCAGAAGAGCAATCATTTCTCACGCAGGAAAAATTCAGCGAGCTCCAAAAGGAGCTCGATTATTTGAAAACGATACGACGCAAAGAAATTGCCGAGAGCTTGGAATACACGCGTTCTTTGGGCGATCTTTCTGAGAACGCGGAATATCAGGAGGCCCGCGAAATGCAGGCGGCGGCCGAGGAGCGCATCGGGAAGCTGGAGTCAATTTTAAAATCGGCGAAAATTGTTTCGTACAAAAAAAGCGACACCGTGAGCCTTGGGTCAGTGGTGGTGATTCAAAAGGAGGGGGAGAAGGAAACGCATCAGTATCAGATTGTTGGTTCCGAGGAAGCAGACATGCGAGAGAAAAAAATTTCCTACATTTCGCCGCTCGGCGAAGCCCTCATGGGAAAGAAAAAGGGAGATGCATTCACTTTCTCAACTCCGAGCGGAAAGATGCAATATAGTATTGTGTCGGTTGAGTGACGCTCGCACCCCCTCTCTTTTTTGGTGAGGGTCCATCAAGCACCACAAAAGAGAGGGGGTGTTCGCTTTAACGGTGGCGAGTAATTCAATATTATGTGTCCTCTGTGTGCGCGAAGTTCTCAAAAAGTAAAGTTATATGATATATCGTATAGTTTATATTTACCCTGTTAGAGAATGCTCTGCGGTCTGCCGTAGCGGACTATCTGAGATTTTTTTATAAGGTCTTTACAAGGTTGAACCTTGTTTGCAAATGTGTGAGGCTCTCAAAAAGTAAAGTTATACGATATATCGTATAGTTTATATTTACTACAGGCGAGTACCCGGCTCTCGTTCTCTCGTGCGTCTATGCAGGTTCTGAAAAACGAAAGGTTCGCTCTGGCGATGGCAACAAATTTTTTATAAGGATATAATTCGACTATGTTTTGGGCAGATGACATGGTTGCGGGGGCGCTTGCGGCGCGGGCGGGTGCATTGAAAGAGAAGGGCAGGCTCATTATTCGTGATGAGAAAACGGCCTCCGGGCGGGTACATGTGGGCTCCATGCGAGGTGTGGCGATTTACGGGACGGTGAGCGAAGTGTTTGCTGAGCAGAAAATCCCACATACCTTTCTCTATGAGATAAACGACTTTGACCCGATGGACGGCTTGCCGGTGTATTTGAATGAAGCTACGTTTAAGACATACATGGGGAAGCCGCTCTACACGATTCCATCGCCGGATGGCATCGCGAAGAATTATGCCGAGTATTTCGTACAGGAGTTTATCGGTGTGATTAATGACACCGGCTTTCATCCGGAATTTTTTCGCACGAGCGAATTGTATCGTTCCGGCAAAATGAATGAGGTCATTCGTCTCGCACTCGAACAGGCGCCGCTCATCAGAAAAATATATCAGGAGGTTTCTGGCTCTGTAAAAGCGGATGATTGGTTGCCGATTTCGGTTGTCTGTGAAGCATGCGGGAAAATCGGCACTACGAAAGCGACTTCTTTTGACGGACAGAAGGTGCATTACGCCTGCGAGCCGAAACAGGTTCCGTGGGCCGAGGGGTGCGGACAAAGCGGCAGCGTGTCTCCGTTTGATGGTAAGGCAAAGTTACCGTGGAAAGTGGAATGGGGCGCAAAGTTCAAAGTGCTTGGTGTTGATGTGGAAGGCGCAGGGAAAGACCATGCGACCAAAGGTGGCGCCCGCGATGTCGCTGACCGCATTTCGCGGGAAGTTTTCAACTATGAGCCGCCGTTTCCTATAAACTATGAATTTTTCCTCGTAAGGGGCAAAAAAATGTCCTCCTCAAAAGGGCGAGGCTCGTCTGCTCGCGAGATTGCCGATCTGTTGCCGCCGCACATATTCCGTCTCGCGCTCATCGGCAAAGAACCTCGGCAGGCGATTAATTTTGAACCGGAAGGGGACACTATTCCGGTTCTTTTCGATACCTATGACAAACTTGCCGAGAATTATTTTGCCGGCACCAAGGATAATTTTTCGCGTCTTTTTGAACTCATTCATGTGCCTGCTGAGCGCACGCCGCTAAAACAGCACTTCCTCCCGCGCTTTTCTCAGATTGCTTTTATCGTGCAAATGCCGCATTTAAGCCTTCTTCAAGAAGTGGAGAGAATGAAAGGCGAGCCGCTCACGAAAGAAGATGTGAAGGAGACGGAACTTCGGGCAGAGTATGCCAAACGCTGGCTTGCCGCCTATGCGCCGGAGAATTTCAAATATGAGCTCCAAAAGCAGGTGCCGGAATCGGTGAAGCTCTTTTCGGCAGAACAGAAAAAAGCGCTTGCCGAAGTATTACGATACATCGTAATACATGAAAAACTTGATGGACAGACACTGCATACTGAACTCCATGAAATCAGAAAGAAGACGGGGATTAATGCGAAAGATTTTTTCAGCGCCTTGTATCTGTCGTTCCTCGGCAAGCCAAGCGGTCCCAAAGCCGGGTGGTTTTTGAGCGTGCTTGACAGAACATTTCTTGAGAATCGCCTCAAAGAAGTAATCAGCTAGGGGGACGGGAACCCCGCTCGCCATGCAGCGAGCGGGGTTTTGTTGTTCCCATGCGTGTGGATAAGTCGGCTTGGAGGGTGGGATGAAGTGGGGTATGTTGGATGAACAGTGGGAAAAGGTGGGAAGTAAGAATGTGGAGATTTTTACTTCCAAATTCCCGCCGCTGCGAAAAGCAGCG
>MFLV01000007.1:0-4184 GCA_001781435.1 Candidatus Kaiserbacteria bacterium RIFCSPLOWO2_01_FULL_51_21 | reverse complement strand
CAGCGGCGGGTAGCCTGCCGTGTTTGCCACGCTTACCCCAAAAAATTTCGTAAGCGAAATTTCAGGGGCGCGTCAGCGAATATATCGAATCCTTGTTGAAACTCATGTTGATTGGAGAATACACACATTCGTTGGATTCGAAAAAGCGGCTGTCACTGCCGGCTCGCTTTCGCAAAGAACTCGGCAGGAGAGTGGTGATAACTCGCGGACTCGATAACTGCCTGTTTGTCTACTCGCTGCGGGAGTGGGAAAAAATTTCCCGGAAACTTGCCGAGTTATCGATTGGACAAGCCGATACGCGGGGATTCAACCGCTTTTTGCTTAGCGGTGCGGTTCCAAGCGACGTTGACGGCGCAGGTCGGGTTCTCATTCCGGATTTTCTGAAGGAATTCGCCGGTCTCGAAGAGCAAGTGGTGGTCGCCGGCATGCAGACGCGCATTGAAATCTGGAATGCCGAGACTTGGAATGCGTACAAACGCCGCATTGAAAAACAGGCGGACGCGATGGCGGAGAAACTGGGCGAGGTCGGAGCGCTTTGAATAGGTTCTAGTTTTTAGGTTTCAGTTTTTAGTCTCTAATACCTAATTTCTAAAACCTACCCATTATGCATACCCCGGTACTCCTTCAAGAAGTGGCTCTAGGTTTGGCGCTTCGCGAGGGCGACACAGTGGTGGATGCAACGGTTAACGGCGGCGGACACGCTGAGATGATTGCAAAGGCAATCGGAGAGACCGGAGTGCTTGTCGGGTTTGATCTTGATCGCGATGCACTGTCCATGGCGCGGAAGAGACTCGAGGGTGCTCCCTGTAAGGTAGTCCTTGTCGAGAGCAACTTCACGGAGGCTGGTGCAAAGCTTAAGGCACAGGGAATTACCGGGGTCGATAAATTTCTTTTTGATCTCGGCCTGAGCTCAAACCAGCTCGATCCGCAAAGCGGGGGAATCGGAAGGGGGTTCAGTTTCAGGCGCGATGAACCTCTCATCATGACGTTTAAAACGGAAGGCGGTGCGGAAGGAAGAAAAAATGCTGCAGAAATTGTGAACAGCATGAGTGAGCGTGAACTTGCCGATATGTTGTGGACCTACGGACAGGAGCGGGCGTCACGGAAAATCGCAAAAGCGATTGTCGCGGCCCGAGCGAAACAAAGAATTCTCACGACAGAGGAACTTGTTTCGGTCATTGAGAGGGTAGCGCCGCGGCGCGGACGTATACATCCGGCAACCAAGACCTTTCAAGCTCTTCGGATTTTCGTAAACGATGAGCTTGAGAATCTCAAACTCGGTCTCGGAGAAGCGCGCAAAGCGCTTCGGGCGGGAGGAAGAATTGCCGTTATTTCATTTCACAGTCTTGAGGACAAAATAGTCAAAGAAATTTTTAAAACATGGCAAGAGGAAGGAGGGGGCGCTGTTATTACCAAAAAACCAATCATTCCGACACGGGAAGAGGCACAAAGAAACCCAAGATCCCGAAGCGCTAAACTGCGTATCTTTGAGAAACAGATATGACCAAAACTAAAGCATTTATGCGGCACATAGAGCATCTCCAGCGGATATTTTTCTGGAGTTTTACAGGAATGACGATATTGTTGGGAGCGTTTTATATTTATTTTGTCCTTCATTCAGTTTCAATGGTATTTACCCGTACTGACCTTGAGCGGCAAATCAGCACTGCCCAGTCGAAGCTCAGTGACTTGGAACTCCGCTATGTCAGCCGAAAAGACGCGCTCACCCTTCCCGTTGCCGAGGAGCTCGGGTTTCAGCCGACCGCGAAAAAGAATTTTATAACTAAAAAAGCGCTTACCGAGGGAAGCCTCACCTTTAATGTGCAATGACCCCGTTAGAGAGGAGTATGTATACCAGCCGCATAATCAATCTCTAACGGGATGACGAAGCCGCACGGCGCATATCGCGTTCGCCTCATTGCTCTTGCCTTGCTTGCTTTTGCCCTTATTCTCGCCGGGCGGCTGTATTTTCTCCAAATCATACACGGAGATGAATTTACGCAACGGGCTGACCGTCAGTACGTACAGCCCAATCAGAATCTCTTCAGTCGGGGTTCAATTTTTTTTCAGGATAAAGAAGGACAGCTCATTGCTGCTGCGGCGCTCAAAACAGGATTTCTCCTTGCCATAGATCCGACAAAGATTACTGACCCGGAAACCGCCCTTTCTTCTCTCTCAAGCATTATTCCGCTTGACCGTGAGGCATTTTTTCTCCATGCAAATAAAAAAGACGATCCGTACGAGGAAATAGCAAAGCGGATTCCGGAGGCGGAAGCGAAACGAATTGAAGCTCTCGCTATTGACGGTGTCGCGATCTACAAAGAAAGATGGCGCTATTATCCCGGAGAGGAGCTTGCCGCACAAACCATCGGCTTTGTTGGATATGACGAAAGCGGTACGAACCTCTCCGGGCGCTACGGTCTCGAGCGTTTTTATGAAAATGTGCTGGGGCGAGATGAAAGCGCCCTGTACATTAATTTTTTTGCCGAAGTTTTTACGAGCCTCGGGGACTCTCTGTTTGCCGAGAAGAGCCACACGAGTGGAGACATCATCACTGCCATTGAGCCTTCAGTTGAACTCTTTCTTGCTCGAGAGCTTAAGGGTATCAACGAGGAGTGGTCTTCGACACGTACTGGCGGCATCATCATTGATCCGAGTACCGGGGAAATATACGCACTCGGAATATATCCGTCTTTTAATCTTAATAATTTTTCAGGGCAAGAAGACCCGGCAATTTTCGGCAACCCGCTTGTTGAGAGCGTATATGAAATGGGTTCAATTATGAAACCCTTGACGATGGCGGCGGGGCTTGATGCGGGTGTCGTTGTGGCAACCACAACCTACACTGACTTGGGGTACTTGGAGCTCAATGGCAGCAAGATTTCCAATTTTGACGGGAAGGGGCGCGGTACGGTAACCATGCAGGAGGTGCTCAACCAATCACTTAACACCGGCGCCGCATTTGTCGAAAGCCGGCTTGGGAACAAGCGTTTTGCCGACTATATGGAAAAGTACGGTTTGGGGGAGGAAACGGGCATTGACCTTCCAAATGAAGGGCATGGTCTCATTGAAAACCTCAAAAGCCCCCGCGATCTCGAGTATGCCACGGCTTCTTTTGGACAGGGGATTGCCGTGACTCCCATAGCAATGGTGCGGGCGCTTTCGAGCCTTGCGAACGGCGGAAAACTTATAACGCCGCACTTGGTTAAAAACATTAGGTATGAGAACGGCCTTTCAAAGACCCCAAGCTACCATGACGAGGTGCAGGTTCTCAAACCGGAGGCATCGGAAGAAATCACGCGGATGCTCGTGAAGGTTGTCGATACCGCGCTTGTCGGCGGAACGGTAAAATTACCCCGCTACTCCGTTGCGGCAAAAACCGGCACGGCACAAATTGCCAGTGAAAGTAGCCGCGGGTACTATGGAGATCGGTACCTCCACTCGTTCTTTGGTTATGTTCCCGCATACAGTCCGCGTTTTCTGATATTCTTGTATACCGTTGAGCCGAAAGGAGTGAATTTCGCTTCGCAAACCCTGACGAAGCCCTTCATGGATACGGTGAATTTTCTCATCAATTATTACGATATTCCGCCTGACCGCTAGTCATGTCAAATTTTCTTCGTTTCTGCATCATTGTGGTCATAACTGCGCAGGCGCGCGCAGTACTTCGCAAATACAAACCAACCATCGTTGCGGTGACGGGAAGTGTCGGCAAGACATCGACGAAAGACGCACTGTACACCGTGCTCGGCTCCTCTTTTTTCGTTCGAAAGAGCGAGAAGAGTTTTAACAGCGATATTGGTATTCCCTTAACGATTCTCGGACGCCCGAACGGCTGGAACAATCCGCTCGTGTGGCTGCGCACCGTGCGTGAGGGTCTTGCACTTCTCCTTTTACCAAATCATTACCCGAAATGGCTTGTGCTTGAAGTGGGGGCAGACCGTCCCGGGGACATCAAGCGCATTACAAGGTGGCTCAAGCCCGACATCGCTGTTATGACGCTTCTGCCGGCAGTGCCGGTGCATGTGGAGTTTTTCAAAACGCCGGAAGAGTTGGTTGCGGAAAAACAACATCTTCTTACTGCCTTAAAGCCTGACGGCATTGCAATTATAAGCGAGGACGATGAAACGGCGCGGAGCCTCGTCGTGCCGGAAGGCGCGCGCCGCGTCACTTTTGGTTTTTCT
>MFLV01000006.1:4258-5501 GCA_001781435.1 Candidatus Kaiserbacteria bacterium RIFCSPLOWO2_01_FULL_51_21 | reverse complement strand
TATATTGTGGTCGCCAATGAGTGAAGTAGTGAGTGTTGCGACTTTTTCCTTTCCTCTCATAAGTTCAAATGTTGTCATCTCTCCTCGTGAAATGGTACTGGCATGCCAGACTGCCGCGCTCGTCAACCCATATGTAACAACGCGTGCTTTCGTGTTCTTTGCGAGAGAAACTGCGTGCGGCTCGTCCGCGCAGAGAAGTAGAACGCCCTCCGTGGGAAGACTCGTGGCGAGCTCCTTGAAAGGGTTTAAGAATTCTTTCTGGGTCTTGTAAATATTCACATGGTCATGCGTTGCCGCGGTGATGAGCGTGTCATGCGCATGGTAGTGGGAAAATTTCGGGTGCGGGTCGTCATGCGATGTCGGGTACTCGTCTCCTTCGATGACGAACACGGGGTGAGTACCTAGGTGTGCTGGCTCCATTCCTTCCGGCGCGGCACCGACGAACCATCCCGCATCTACTTTTGAGTGCGATAGACACCACGCAATCAGTGCGGTTGTTGTGGATTTGCCGTACGAGCCTGCGACAACGATAGGCTCTCTCTTTTCGACGATCTCTCCCAAGAGTTCGGGGAACGAGGCGATACGAATTCCGGAGTCGTACGCCGCCTGCACCTCCGCGTTATTCTCACGCGTCAGTTTTGCGTTCTTGCCAATGACAATGAAGTTCGCGTCCCTTGGAATATTTTTAGGGTCATAAGAGGTTGCGAAGGGAATGTCGCGTCGCTCCAATTGGTTCGTTGCGGGAGGATACGCCTCAGAATCAGAGCCGCTCACGAGCCAGCCCTGTTCTTTAAGGAGAAGTGCAGTAGCGCTCATTCCCATGCCTGCAATACCGATGAAATGAGCCTTCTTTTTCTTCATCAGGGGTGACTATACCCCATGAGATAGTGCCGTGCCATCTCACGGGGTATAGCATGACGCCCACGGCTTCCAGTTTGATGGGATTGGTGGTAGCGTCTCGGCATGGCAGGGAAGCTCTCTATCGTCGCGACACCCATTGGTAATCTCGGGGACATCACATTCCGCGCGCTCTGGAATCTGAAAGAGTGCGATGCAATATATGCGGAAGATACGCGCGTGACGCTGAAGCTCCTTAATCACTACGGTGTGCGCAAGCCGGTATTCCGTCTTGACGCGGCGACTGAAGATAAGAAGGCGGGAGAAGTTATCGAGCGCCTCGAGAAAGAAGAACACATCGCGTACGTGACCGATGCAGGGACACCGGGCGTGTCTGACCCCGGTG
>MFLV01000006.1:2366-4222 GCA_001781435.1 Candidatus Kaiserbacteria bacterium RIFCSPLOWO2_01_FULL_51_21 | reverse complement strand
TTTTTTTCGGGTTTTTGCCGCATAAGAAAGGGCGCCAGACAGCGCTCAAGGAACTCGCGAAGAGCCATGTTCCGGTGGTGCTGTACGAATCACCACACCGCATCCTGAAACTGCTACACGAACTCGAGGAAGTCGCCCCTAAGCGTACAGTGACCGTCGCGCGTGAGCTTACGAAAATACATGAAGAAGTGCTCGCGGATATCCCGTCTCAATTGGTGCGAATACTCAAAGAAAAACGCAAAGACAGAGGAGAGTTCGTCGTGATTGTGTCTGCAGGGTGAATTCTTGATATAGTTGGGCGTATGCAGTGGTTGTTTTTCTACGGAATTGCCGCACTCGCAGTCGTAAACTATGCGATTCTCGGTATCATTGCCAAGAAAGTGGAAGCAGAAATTCCTCCGTTTGCGTTCATAGCGATTACGATGGCAATCCTCACGGTGCTTGCGTTCTTTGCGTCGTTTCTTTTCGAGAAGTCATTCAATATAGGTAACATTGTAACTTCGCAGGTCGTTCTTCTTCTACTCTTCGCATTCGTTAATCTCGCCTCATTCTTCTTCTTTTTAAAGGCAATTACCGGCATTCCTGTTCCTCACTATCAACTTATGGCCGTTCTGGTGGGGCCGATTGCGAGTGCCGTGCTTGCCTACATGTTTCTGGGCCAAGAAGTCGGTGCACGATTTTTTGTCGCACTTCCTATCATTTTCGCAGGTCTCTACATGGCGCTGATGAAGTGAGATTTCGCGGTATACTTCAGTCCATGACACTCGATGCTTTGATAATGCTCGCGGGTGCCTTGGTTGCGGCGTTGCCGTTTCTTGGTTTTCCGAACAGCTGGGACAGCGTTCTTCTATTCCTCATCGGTGTGTTCATCGTGGCGCTTGGCATCATTGTGCGGCGGAGAATGGGTCATCAGTCCTCATCTAGCGAAAGTAGAGACACGTCCGTAGAAAGCAGTCCTCGGTTCGGAGGCGGTCATGAAGAAGTCTAAGCATTGGTGGACCGCGGGGGGCCTGGTCTTAGCCGCCGCCGTTGGCGGTGTCGCGGTCTCCGCATCGCCGCAGGTCTCGTTCGTTCGGAATCCCTCCACGACTCCCGATATTCTTTTTTCGTCGCCCGCAGGGCTCGTCAAGCATTTGCCCACACCGGAACCGATGTACGCGATATACATGACACAGTGCGCGGTGGGTACGCCGTCTTTGCGCGATTCGCTCGTCGAGCTCATTGAGACGACGAAGCTCAATTCGGTAATCATAGACATCAAGGACTATGCCGGAAAGATAGCCTTTCCCACCGAGAATCCCGCGCTCGCAGGCTCTGTTTCCGATGCATGTGGAGCGGACGACATGAAAGAGTTCGTCGAAAAGCTCCACGAAAAGGACATCTACGTCATCGGCCGCATCACAGTTTTTCAGGATCCTTTTTATACGAAGAATCATCCAGACCAGTCGGTGCAAAGCAAGGGCCGCCCAGGCCAGCCCTGGAAGGACAACAAGGGGCTCTCGTTCGTCGCGGTCAGTAGTGTGCCTTTTTGGGAATACATTGTGGAGCTTTCCAAAGAATCATACGCACTCGGTTTTGACGAGCTCAATTATGACTACGTGCGCTGGCCTTCCGACGGGCCGATGTCCGACATTGTGTACCCATCGGCCGATCGCGCGGGAGAGCTTGAGAAATTCTTCCAGTACCTGCATGCACAGGTGAAGCCGATCGGAGTGGCGATGTCTGTTGATCTATTCGGTTACACAACAGTCCTTACCGATGATCTCGGTATCGGTCAGCAGCTTGAGCGAGCACTTCCATACTTCGACTACGTGGCACCCATGGTGTATCCATCTCACTACAACAAAGGGTTTGCG
>MFLV01000006.1:0-2340 GCA_001781435.1 Candidatus Kaiserbacteria bacterium RIFCSPLOWO2_01_FULL_51_21 | reverse complement strand
GCACCTCAACACCCGCCGTCTACGAGAAACCCTCGTACGACCCGCGGAAACTGCGCCCGTGGTTGCAGGATTTCGACTACGGCAAAGACTACTTGCCGCAGGACATTCTCGACCAGACGCGTGCCACCGATGACGCCGGCCTTACTTCGTGGTTCTTCTGGGACCCGGCGAATCGCTACACGAGTTTGCGGCAGGTATTGTCTTCCCAGAACGAGGCGGGTGCCCAATAATCAAGGAAAAGTGGGCTATACTGGGAGAGTATGAACTCTGGGGCGCGGGATGATGAGCGCAAAATCACCTATTTTGGCGCTACGCACACGCGGGGAAAACGTGAGATGTTCGGCATCCGTGCCATCGACCGCGGCAAACACATCTACGTCATCGGAAAGACCGGCATGGGCAAATCCACCATGCTCGAGAACATGGCTATCCAGGACATTCAGAACGGCGAGGGTATCGCCTTTATCGATCCGCACGGTGCGACCGCTGAGAAACTTTTGGATTTCGTGCCGCACGATCGCATCAAGGACGTGCTCTATCTCGCGCCGTTCGATATGGATTATCCCATCGGCTTCAATGTGATGGAGGACATCGGCTACGACAAGCGGCACCTCGTCGTTTCCGGCCTCATGGGCGCCTTCAAGCGCATCTGGGTCGATGCATGGAGCGCGAGAATGGAATACATTTTGCAAAATACCCTGCTCGCCCTTCTGGAGTATCCGGATGCCACACTTCTCGACGTCAACCGCATGCTCACCAACAAAACCTTCCGCGCCGCGGTGGTGGAGAAGATAACCGACCCAATAGTGCGGGCGTTCTGGGTGGAAGAGTTCGCGAGCTTTACCGATACGTACACGCGTGAAGCGACGCCCGCTATCCAGAACAAGGTCGGGCAATTCACGGCAAATCCTCTTATTCGCAATATCGTCGGACAGGCGAAATCGTCTTTCGATCTGCGAAAGATGATGGACGAGAAAAAGATATTCATCGTGAATCTCTCGAAAGGCAGGATGGGCGAGACGAACGCGGCGCTTTTGGGAAGCATGCTTGTCGTGAAAATATACCTCGCCGCGATGTCGCGCGCTGACGAACCGGCGGCGCGCATGGCCACCCTGCCGAACTTCTATTTCTACGTAGACGAGTTCCAGTCAATGATGAACGAGGCGTTCGCGGACATTCTCTCGGAATCGCGCAAATACAAACTCGCGCTTACTCTCGCGAACCAGTACATCGAGCAGATGGAGGAGAAGGTACGCGACGCGGTCTTTGGGAACGTCGGAACGCTCGTGTGTTTCCGTGTGGGTCCATTCGATGCTGAAGTTCTTAAGGTGGTCTTTGAGCCGACTTTCATGGCCGAAGACCTGGTAGGTCTCGGGGTCGGACAGATTTATCTTACGCTCATGATAGACGGCGTGGGCTCGCCGCCTTTTTCCGCAGAGACCCTGCCGCCCATCGAGAAACCTCCTGTTTCGTACCGAGATGATGTGATACGGAATTCCCGCGAGCGATACTCCCGTTCGCGCCCTGAAATGGAAACAATGATAGCGAAACGGCAGAAAGATTTCGCGCCGCCGCCCAAGGCCCCGCGTGGCCGTGAAGAAGAGCCGCGGCGCAGCGGTGGAGGCGGTGATCGGGCCCGAGGCAGCGGGGTGAACATGCGTCCCTTTCAGGGCAACCGTCCAAGGGATTTCGCAGGATCTTCGAACGTTCCCAGTACGCGAGAGCGTGAACAGGTTCCGGCAGGGGGCGACCGCAATGCTCTGCGTGCCGCTATCCAAGCCGCGAGCCCGCCTCCCGCCTCAGCGGGTCCCGCGCGCTCACCTGCGGACATTTTACGCGAGCGTCTTGCCCGAAAGGCTGGTGGGGACAACCAAATCGTGAGAGAGTCCGTACAAAGGGTTCAAGCTCCAACACCCGAGCCGCAACCGGCCGCTGTGCGTCCGCATTTCGATGAGCCGAAGGAGGAAAATAGCGGGGAAGTTTCCCACGAAGAGTTGCAGAAGATCTTGAAGGGAGAACTTTAAAGGTAAGTATTATTTGTCGCAGTCAGCTATGCGAGGCAAAATACTGTTCATGAAGCTCCCTGTGCTTTGCGCATTAATGTTCGTCGTAGGAATTTTGTATCTCCAGACTGCGTTCGCGGATCACTCTATAAATATCAATACCGCGGACAAGGACGCTCTTATCACGTTGACCGGGATAGGCGAGGTGAAGGCACAGGCCATCATCGACTACCGCACGACGAATGGCCCATACGCTTCAATAGAGGATATTCAAAACGTGAGCGGTATCGGTCCGGCGACATACGAGAGCATCAAGGACCACATTACGGTGCAGGGA
>MFLV01000005.1 GCA_001781435.1 Candidatus Kaiserbacteria bacterium RIFCSPLOWO2_01_FULL_51_21 | reverse complement strand
GGAAGACGCAGAAAGCCTAAAAAAGAACTACCGCTATCTCCACATCTATTCATTCGAGAAGGAAGATTTGCCGGGGTTTAGCATGAGGGTGCAGAAAACGCCCATCTTCGATCTCACGCAGGACCTAGATATGCTATTCAATAGATTTAATGACACCTGCAAAAAACACATACGCCGCGGGCAGCGCAATCCCGATCTCACCTTGGTACCTGCGGATGATGCTTTTAAGGCATCATATACGTTATACAGCAGAGTAAAAAGACAGGAAGGTGCTCGCCCTGACATAGCGCAAGAGTTTAAGAACTGTCTCTTTTTTAACGCCTACCTAAAGGGAGAGATGATCGTCACGATGTCTTTTTACGATAACGGTGAGATCGTACGAGCGAAACATATCGCTTCGCTACGAAAAGAAGCGGGAGTGAATGCAAAAGTCATCGCTCACGCCTCGCGAGGCCTTAATTGGGAAGTTATGAAATGGGGCAAGGCGCAGGGGAGAAAAGTATTTGACCTCGGGGGCATTACGGATGACCCGACAAAAAGCGGCATTAAAGAATTCAAGCAATCGTTCGGCGGCACCGAGGTCGATATCTATATGTACCGGTACACAACTGTGGCCTTTTCCTTACTGAAAAAAGCGCTTAACGTCCTTGGAAAAAATATCAACTGACAAAGCTATGTATTACGAGGTTCCCAAGACACCCCTACCAAAAATTCTGCACGACTTTCTTATTCTAAAACGGAAGGCGTTGGATTTTGCGGTGAAGGAAGGATATTTCGTCATCCCAACTGCTTCGGGAAAATCTTCGATGCATCTCATTTTGGAATGGCTACGATTCAAAGGGATACTCACTTCGCGAATGGATGAAATTATGGTGCCGCCATGGATGGGAGCTTGGGTCTATAAGACCATGCATTCTCATGGTTTTCCCCAAATGGTCCTCACTCCGCAAACGAAGGTGCTATGGGTATACCATCAGTATGGGTTCCCGCAAGATATGGATGCCATACAAAAAGTCGCCCGAGAGCGCAACCTTATTGTTATCGAGGATTGCGCCCACGCCATTAATTCCTACTACCAAGATGCTCGTTTAGGTACGATCGGGGATTTCGGCATATTCAGTTTCTCAAAATTTGTTCCTTCACTCATGGGAGGTGCTATTGTTACCAAAGATGAGAATGCCCGAGATTTTTTTCTCTCCCGTATTGAGAAAAAACGCCCCCTTTACTCACTTTTTTGCTTTTGGAGTAAATATTTCGACGATGTGACGCACTATGCTCCCCTTGCACAGGAACTCCTTAAGACATCGTACGCGCTGTATTCCTACCACATGTCTATGACGAGAACCGTTCAGAACCTCGTCGCAAGCTCACTGGAGTCACTCAATAAGCGCAAAGAGAACTACGCAACCGTGAAGCGTATTTTGAAAGGAAACCTGTGGATCGATTCACTCGAAACAGACATTCTTCCGTATGTGGTTCCTATTGCTGGAACACCTGAAGAACTCTCGCACATAGTGAACGTTATTAAGGGCACGGGACTCTATTCAGGCCTCTACCATTTTGACGAAAATAGAAATCTTCTTGAGCCGCGTCTCATTTCGGTCGCCTGGCTTCCGATTCACCAAGGTATACCAACAAAAATTATCGAGGAAGTAAGTACCAAAATCAAAGAAGTGTTGAGACCCAATTCCTAATATGCCGCTTTCCTTAAACGACAACCACCACCTCATCAACTACCACTATGTGGAGGACCCTCGAGACGATTTCAAAGGCGCTCACCCGTGCCCAATCGCCGAATTCGAGCGGCAGGTAAAATTCATGACTGAGCATGGGCGTGTCGTGGCTATCCCCGAGCTCGTCGATGCCGCTTTGCAGGAGAGCGAGGAGAAACTGTTTGCCATCACTTTTGACGACGGGCTTCTCGACCAATATGAAAATGCTGTGCCTATTCTTAAAAAATACGCTACAACTGCGGCATTCTTCCCTATCACGAAAACATTCGACGGACTCATGCCTCAAACCCATAAGATGCATCTCCTACTGTCTCGATTCCCGGCAGAAGAACTCATTGACGAGGTCAATGGCTTCATACGTCGCATGAGATGGACGTACCAACCAATTCCAAAAGACCGGCGAATAACCGAGAAAAGGAAATTGCGCGATGACGTGTTGACCGCGAATTTCAAAGAAATGCTCAATGTCGTCTCCGCTGGCGAACAAGAATCCATATTGAATGCCTTGTTTGAAAAGCTTGAGCTGAATGAAAAAGAACTTTCAGGAGATTTCTTCATGACACCCGAACAGCTAAAGGGACTTTCCGATAGCGGGTTCGAGATCGGGTACCATTCGCATAACCACTATGCCCTCGACTTACAACCGCGCGAAGTCGTCAAAGAGGAGTTTCAAAAATCGAAGGAGTATCTTTTAAAGCTCCTGAACAAGTTTCCTACGACTATTTCCTACCCCCACGGGGGTGCAAACAAAATGGTGTGCGACACCGCTCGAGCAGAGGGATTTACCTATGGGCTTACTATTGAGCTTCGCCCGGTTACCTCAAACGACGACCCGATGCTTCTCCCCCGCTACGACACGAACGACCTGCGCGATGCACTTACCAAAGCGTGAAGCTTCACGGGGAAACTACAGTTTCCCCGACCCCCTTCGTCATTATCCCGCATTCAGCCACGGCCTAACGGCCGTGGCTTTCTGTGGATAATATAAAAAGAAACGCTCACCCAAATGCTTAGAAGTTATTTCAAAACCCTTGAAAAAAGAACGAGTACCTATTCCACAGGAGTGGCTTCGGAGCGCGGCGGCGCGAGAGTGAGCGACTTTTCTAGCAGGAAGAAAAGTACGCGTACCCTTCGAGGAATAGGGGCGAGTGGAGTTTTGAAATGAGTTCTAGAGTGATTACAAGGCCTTGATTGGGTTATATGGTCTGTCCTTTTAAACAGAGGAGATAGGTGAGTTTTCGGAATCCTTCTCCCCGGGCAATTCTATCGATATCTTCAGGTAAAAGTTTTTCCGGCGCCGCTCCTTCGATACGATACAAAGTGAATCCAAGACCGACCAAATCATCAAGATATTTTTTAGGGTCAAAACCGCCGCGGTGAAGAGCTTCCGGGAAAAATTCCGTGAGAAGCGCAAGTTTGGGACTGCATGCAATCGTCTGCTGCATGCCCAGAAGGGCGAGAGGCTCCGCTCCCTCCACATCAATCTTGATGACATTTACCCCGTTAGAAGTCGCGGGTGATGATTCGGTTCTACCATTATCAACATTTCTCAACATCGCAGGTGCTGCGGAGTCAGAAACACTCTTCTCGTTCCCCGCACGCGCTCTATTTCTAACGGGGTCCACCCGAGCTCCTTCAAAGTACTTATCAAGCGTAGTAGTCTCAATCTCAACAACCCTATCGCCCTTCCGCGGCACCATCGTATGCGAGCAAAGATTTTTTTCATTGAGATAGAACTGCGCGGTCCCCTCTTTGTCCGAAAGCCCCTTTTTCACAGTCGCAATATTTGTGCATCCGTTTCGTGCGATATTTTTTTGAAGAAGCGAGAAATTTTCCTCATCCGGCTCAAATGCAATTACCTTCCCGCCAGCGCCAACGAGTCCCGCCGCAATGATTGAAAAATACCCGATATTCGCGCCAACATCCACATAGGTCATGCCCGGTTTCAAGAGCTTTCTGAGAAGCGCCGTCTCATCCGCCGCATAGACGCCACGCATGATGAGATAGGGCGCGAGTGCCGTATCGGCGCTGTTAATAAAAAAACGATATCCTTGCGCCGATACCTCTACAATTCCCTTCGGGCGCACCCGCGCATATACGAATTGGTATAGCGACGTTGCAAACGGCAAGCCTGAAAGCCCTTTGCCGCCGAAGAGGAGACTGAAATTTCGCAGGAGTTTAAATCCGAAATGTGCCATATTTTCTATAACCCGCCAATGTTCTCAATGTATTCAGCTTTCGTATCGCGGCCAATAACATACCAGAATTTGTATTGAAAATAATGAACAAATCCTCCCAAGGTCGTGAGGAAAAAAACGATTACAAGAGCCATGACTACTTTTTTTGCGGTAGCGTGCCATCGCAGAGCTATTCCATCAAGCACCTGCCCGTAAAACCGATCGGCCCATAGCGCGAGAAGAACCGGCATAAGGATGACGCTTCCCAATAAATACCGGTTCTGATGAGAAATGAAAAAAAACGCCCAAAAATTTGCATTGACCGCAATAAAAAGGACAATCTCGGCGAATGAAATGCGGATACGCCGAACCGCGAAAAAAGCGGCAAAAAAATACATGCTGAAAAAGTAGGCAAGCGTGACCACATGGCTCGATGACTCCGTATCGTCAAAAAACCACCTTCCATAGCGGAATATGGGAAACACAAACATATTGAGGAGCGTCCGGTCGGCAATCCACCAGCCGAGTGTGGGTGCAAATTCTGCGTGAGAAAGCATGGGATAGAAAGGATCGCCAAACGTAAAAAAATTTTTCAAGTACCAAAACCCCGCGACCAAAAATACCATGCCGCCGTAGAGCGCGCAGATACGCAGTGCCTGCAACACCTGCGCTCTTTCTCGCCATACCAATATGAGCAAAAGCGCCGCGTTAAAAATTGCAAATGAGAACGCGAGATATTTTATGGTGAGTGCAATGCCCAGAAGAAACGCGGAGATAAGCACCACTGATGACCGTATACTGCCGCGCCGCTCCACATGATCAAGCAACACGAGGAAACTGCCGATCGCGAAGGTGAACATAACAACGTCAATATAGCCGCCGTGAAAAACCTCGCGCTCGAAGTCCATAAGCGACATCGCGGCAAGTACCCCGACGAGCGCAAGAAAAGCAAACCGTGTTCGGGTACGAAGAAAGCCATATATGAGGGCCAAAAGAATGAGAAATAACGCAAATTGAAGTAGCTGAAAGATATATGGGTCACTGAGATTCCCAAATATAGCAGACGGAATCGCATACAAGATCTCACCGCCGACAGGGAGATACGCGTAATTATAAATTGCCTCAGAAAAGGTAAATGATTCCTGCGCGATAATATCCTTAATAATGGGCAGATGATACCTCTGAGCATCGAAGCCCGTAATGGGCATAAAAATAAAGATAAATGCGATGAGAAGCCAAAGGGCAATGATCGCCTTGAGGGGAGACAAATGGAAAAAAGCAGTCCGGAGCCTCGACACGGTCGGCCTCCACTCCAAAGGTATGCGCCGAACCTGCGGCCAAGACACTACAAATACCAAGAGCAACAGGCCTCGCAGAATATTTGCGTTGAAGAGCCCTAAAAGCGCCAGTGCGGTACCTACAAGAGACCACAAACCAAGCCCAAGCAGGGTGGATACTCCATACCTCCAAGTCGGCGAAAATGCCGCTGGTGTAAAACGCCTAAGAATCATTTCGCCGACAAGAAACGCGCTCCACAGAAAAATAACCGTTTGCACCGTAAGCAGGATATAGTTCATAGGTGTAGTGTATCAGCTCTCTTCGGTGAGCGAAAAATAATATATTTCTGACTTACATAATTCCAGGTTGCGGCTACGAGCACGGCTATAATAACCGCAATGTTCGCCCATAAAAGTTTGTTTATGAGTATCGGAGCTCCAATACCATTTACCAAGAATACTGCCGTGCCGACGTTGAGGAAAAGTCCTGTAACGCTAACCACCGCAAATCGGCCGAACTCCACGGCACCAGAGGAAGTCGTGGAGGCAAAAGTCCATCGTTTGTTGTAAATGTACGAGCTTGCAACTCCCACCGAAAAAGAGAACGTTTTGAACGCAACGAAATAAAGACCATCAGCGACCCCCGTCGCCACAATGAGTATATTTATAATCACAAGTTCAAGAAGCGTGTTGAGCGCGCCCACTAAACAAAACCGCGCAATTTCAACAAGGAGGGGGGCTCGCTCTGCGGCAAGTTTACATCCCAAAAAACCCGCAGAAATCCCGACACCGATGCAGCCTACAATAGCCAGGTCATATAAAAAAGTAAGCCGAGCCCCGACCGCGGCAAGCGGCACCAGAGCCAAGATGCCGATGACGACACCCATGAGTGAAGCAATCGCCGTATCGTGCTCGAAAAGAGGCTCGCTCATAACGAGCCGTGCTCAAAAAGGATAAAAGAATACACACCCCCAGAAGTCACCGCGACCTGATTATACCAGTAAGCTTTTCCGCCTGTTGAGGAATTGAGGAGCGCATGCGCAACATCGCTTGCACCGCACGGACACCGTCACGCAGAACTTTTACGGTGCTTTTTCTGCGAGCATGCCGCTCAGTCCAGACCACCGGGAGTTCGCATACCGCGATATTAAGTTTCTCCAACAAGAGAACGAACTCCAGCTCAGACCACCATGTTGGATCAGTCGTTGCAAGCATAATCGGCGTCATGCGTTCGCTCGTGATCTTGAGCGGACACTGGGAATCGCTTGCGCGCAAGCCCACGATGATCGATGCCAGAATCTGAAAAATCTTAGAGGTTCCCTTTCGTAAGAGTGTCTTGTTTACGGTGCCGCCCCCTCGCGCAAAGCGAGTGCCGATGAGAGCTTCGCACTGCCCCCGGCGAATCATGTCGAGGCCTTTCAATACTTCCGCCGGCTCGATCGGCAGATCGGCATCGGTGAAAGCGACAATACCGCCCCCTGCCGCCTCAAATCCAGTGCGGATAGCTCTTCCTCGCCCCTTTTCCTTCAGTCGGATGGCCCGCACATGCGGATCGCCGAAGCCCTCCACCAGATCAGCGGTGCCGTCTATAGAAGCATTGTCTACAACAATGACGTGCCAGGGTTCGGGACAATGTTTCCTGCAGGCAGTGACAACTGCCGTGAGTGTTTCCCGAATAATAAGGCCCTCGTTATAGGCGGGAATGACAAGCGTGAATGTATCGGCCATATGCCCTTTTTTGTCAGGTAACTATAGCACTGGAATTATTACAAATCCTAGGAGTCAATAACGGATAGCAAATCCGCTGTCTCTGTTGCCGGCTCCCTTGGCCGACTGCGCGAGCGGGCTAGGCGGAAATGCGAACGTGCATTTTCACATTTTATTCTTACCGCAGAATACCCCGCAGCTCTCCGCGGGGATGAATGCGGGATGAGGGAAGGGGGTCGGGGAAACGGGAGTTTCCCCGTGGAGGAGAGCAGCGAGCGGAGTGAGCGTTGAGAACCAAGAGGTTCTCAAAATAAAAGTCCGCTCGCCTAATACCTCGGAGATCTGCTCCGAGGGATAGGACGAGCGGGATTTTATTCGCTGCGCTAAACAATGAGGCAAGCCATCTGCTTTGCAATAGCTACCGAATTGATGATCTTGCCTCCTAAAATGGAGAAACAACCGAAGCCGTGCTCGGCAATATCGGAAGTCCGCGAATCATCGTGTTCACGATAGGCGTTTACGCCGCGCAAGACATAGTGGGTGCGCAATACCTGTGCCTCTTTCACGAAGGGGAACCACTTGCTGCTGCGCTCGAGGATCTTCGCAGCGCGAGAACGCGCCACAGAGCGGAAAATATCCTTCGGCACCAGCCCACTGCGCGGCACAAAACGCCGCAGAACCGATTCCTTGATGTGAACCAGCGTAAAGATGTCCTTCTTCTCCGTCGGCACGATATTGCTGAATGGCCCGTCCATGACCGCCAGCGATATTTTCGGACTATTGATCTTCACCCACAACACCTCCACCAAATCGAGGCGAATTAATTTCTTGGGAAAATTAAGCCACGCGCAAAAATTGTTATAGCGAGCATAGGTGACGTTAATCACGTAATCGAACTCCTCTTTCCGGACCTTTTTCCCCTTCCGTATGGTAAGAACCTTCGTGTCGTCAGCACGGAGCTCTGCATTGATGACTTCATGGCCAAGCCGTATCTTGACCTTCGCCTTTCGCAGAAGTCCCAGGGTCAGCTTTTTCATTTTGGCATAATCATAGATTGGCTCGTACGTTTTGATACACATATCTACGTGCCTTGGATCCAAAAAGCGGGAGTCCGGATATTCAGCGCTATAGGGAAGGCCGTTGCGGTCGCAAAACTCCAAAAAGCTTTTTGGGCTAACTTTTGATCCCTTTTTTGCCACGCTATAGAAGGTCGGGAATTTCGTTATGATCGCTCCTTTATAGCGGCGTTCAAAATCATCAATGGCAAACCGGATGTCCCCCACGGTTTCCTGGCTGCGCGGATAATGATATCCCCAGTGATGTCGATACTGATTGATGAAAGACGCTTCCGATAAAATGCTGTTATTTTTCTCGAATACCGTTACGTCGCAAAACGGCGCTAGCTCAATCGCGCAATTGGTGCCAAAAATTCCCCCGCCGATAACAGCGACCCTCTTTCTCTTCCGGGAAGAAGCACTTGAGCGCCCTGCCGTTGCAAAGCGCACCATCCTCTCTCCCACCGCGGCATTGGGATACTCACGCTCATGTCCTTGTATCGCCCGCACGAATGTCCTTAATTCCCGCTCAAGCGGCCGAATCTCTTCTGTGCAATCAATGTGCCGTTGCCGCAGGCCGTTCTTGTAGACCGATATGAAATTCTCCTCGAGGTCGCAAACAATGTCGTGATGCTTGAAGATAAGTTTTAGTTTTCTTTTTTTCTCCATCCCCGCCCAGCCCATCTTAAAGACCGCGCGCAGACCTCCTTGATAGATGGCGGAGATTATTTTGAGCCGGCCTTTGTCATCGATATGCTTACGAAGTAACTCTTTGCCAAATAAATAATCAACAATATCGAAAAGATGCAGCATCTCCAGCTCCACGTCTCTCCCCTTATCGGAAGCAGCCGGGTTCACGAACACTCCCTCGACCAAAACGGGGCGCAGGTTGCTCTCTTGCAACAACTGCCGAAGGCGCATCACCACCGGATGGAAACGGAAAATATGCCCCACCATAAGCACTTTTTTAGATCGCGCGGCTTGTTTTCGTATTGCAACTGCCTCCTCTGTCGTGGTGGCTAGTGGTTTTTCAACAAGGACATGCGCTTTAGGGAGAAACTTCTCAATAAGCGAGGCATGCGTCTCCACCGGCGTCACGATGTCGATCGCATCCGCCTTCTCCAGGAGCGTATCGGAAAGATTAATGTGAACAGGAACAGAATACTTTTTTTGGAGGCGCTGCTGAGATTTTTTCGTCTTCACTACCACCCCGCTTATAGTGAGAATCCCTTTTCTTTCCAGAGTAAGAAGGGTTTCCAAATGGCGCACGCCAAATGCCCCGGCACCAATAAGGAGAATTCGGGGCTTTCTCAATTTCATCAACGGGAGTATAGCAAAGAACAGCTAAAAAAGAAGTGGCCCCGTCATGAATCAATTGAGTCGCGTTCAACCTTAAGGTATGACTCGAACAAGGAATTCCAGAGTACTTTATTGCTCGGCTAGTGTTCTTCGTTGATTGAGCATGAGAGGCTCAACAAAGAGTTTGGTTTCTTTCTTTAAGAAACGCCAAGACGCCGATAGAGCTCGGCATACTCTTCGATTTTTTCTTCCCAGCCGAAATGTCCCGCCCATTTCAGCGACTCCTCCCCCATGCGTTGAGCCCTCTTTTTATCACGAAGGATAGTTCTCAACGCCTGCGTAAACTCCTCCGGCGAAGTTATCAATATGCCGTTCACGCCGTCCCTGACCGCATCGTCTACGCCGCAGTTTTTCACGCCGACGACGGGCAAGCCCACGGCGGCGGCCTCAATAAAAACCATACCGAATCCCTCGACATCATGACCGGTGTTTCGGGAAAAAAGACAAAAAAGTTCCGCCCCAAGATACCATTGTACGAGCTCTGTACGGGTAGTAACGTCAAGCAAAAAAACTACTCTCTCTTGAAGCCTCAACTCTTTGACAAGACTTTTGAGTTCTTCAGAATACTGCAGTGAATTCCACCGTCCTCCGATGATGATATAGCGGAGTTTCGGAAACTCCTCGGCAATTTCGGCAAAGGCCCGGATGCTTAGCTCATAGCCCTTGCGCCAGCGAATCGCACCGACACTTAAGAGATATGGCTGCATCTTTGAAACAGCGTCAGGAAGGAACCTTGGTTCGACCGACGCAAATTCTTCCAAATCAATACCGGGATTGATAACCTCAACCGAAAGACCGGGCGCCTTGGTAAGAACCTCATCGCGGGTGAACCGACTGATGGCGATGACGCTGTTCGCGCGGCGCACGCAGAGGCGCGCAAGCAAAGAAAAACGCCTCTGATAGAAAGGGATGATTGAGCCGCTTCCGATTAGCGTGAGCACTATTTTTTTCTTAAGGCCAATTGTGGCAATGGTTGCCATGATACCGAACGGAAAAACATCAAACGCATGGATGACATCGCATTCCCTGGCCTCACGGCGCAGGCGAAAGAGCGTCCGGCACAGCCCCACAAGAGTAAGGTGGATGGGTATGCCGCTGCCTGCGGAAACAGGCACCACCGTAAAGAGCACCCACTCTGCTTTCAGACGCTTTGTTAACCCTTCAATGACGTGCTGCGAGAAAACGCCGCCACCGTCACCCTTTTCGACGCTATTGGTAATAAAAAGAATCTTCACCCCGTTAGAAGTCGCGGACGCAGCCTTTGAGCTTTCCTTTTGTAGGTTCGGCGACACAATCGAAAAAGTCATTTGATTGAGATTATTTTACGCGTACGCGTCCTACTTCTAAATAAATACCACTCGCTCTTCGAGAAGTGTTCGCAAGAAATCAGCCAGCCGCTCGCTCGATTTTCCGTCAAGTTTATACACTTGCTCTTGCCGCAGACGTTCCCGCCCCGCCGAGTCAAGCGTTGGGTCCTTGAGCCGTTCGTCGATGGCACGGACCAGCTCCTCTTCGTTTTGTGTGAACGCTGTCGAGTGCGTATTCGTGAGCTTTTTAATGTGGCAAAAATCAAAGGAGTGTCGAATACCGCCGTAGTAGCCCTTGTCCTTGTAACCATCGAACGCCATCATAACGACCGGCTTATCGAACGCCGCCGCATCAATGGGTACGGTTGAGGGTGGAGAAACGATAATATCGCTCCAATAAATTGAATCGGCGAGATGGAGCAAGTCTTCGTACGTCATCTCATTCGCTTTCCTTGAGCGAGAACCGAACATCTTGCCCGGGGCCTCGATGATAAGGTTGGGGCGCGGCCTCAGACCGGAAAAGGCAACCGAGTCCCCGGGAGGCAGCCGCACGAGGATCTGGAGGTCGTCCGGCAGTTTTCCTTTTTCTATGGCGTTCGTAATCATATTGAGAAAATCCCCGTCTGAGTCAGAAAATTTATCTCCCCACGGTATATACAGAAGGAGGCGCTTTCCACTGTCACCGCCGATTTTTTTGAAAAATTCTTCGCGCGGGGAACGCTCTACATTCACATACGGGTCAAAATGGGGAAGACCCGAGACAAAAATGCGATTAACCGGCATGTCAGCATACATAACCGCCTCGTCGCGAATGACATTGTTGTGAACAACGAGCCAATCAGGACGGACACGGATCATCCCCTTTCCGGTGAGATAATCCCAGGAGCGCACCATGGCAACGGTTCGGATGCTACGATGGGAAGCGGCAATAAGGAGTTCTGCGTCAAGAATATGCTTTACGTCGGTCGAAAAGACGAGTGCGGGACGGTACTTCGCAAAGTAAGGGGCGAATGCACTATCGGCAGAAAATAGGTAATTGATAAAACGAAACGACTCTCGCACGAAGCGGAAACGGCCAAGACCGCTCGCGATGCTTTGCGCCACGAAGCGTTTGAAAGGATTGTGGTAGCCACGGAATGAACGGCGTGTGAGACGCATCGTTTCGGTATCGAGAAGTACCAAAGTGAGATTCTGGAAGAAGCGGGTACGCCGCGGCAGTAACTCCCTGGAGACACCCTCAATAACGAGGTTCGGGAGAAAGCCAAAGGTCGCAACGAAGTAATCCTTTTTAAAATCAGGAACGAACAGTACGACCCGCAGTTTGTCGGCCGTAAGCTTCTCCAAAAGACCGCAGGCGAGTACCCGTGAGACAAGACCGTGGAAGCTGGTGATGAAAATAGTCTGCAGTTGTGAATCAGGGTACATCGAGGTATAATAGGGCATTACCAAAGTAAAAGAGTCAAGGGTGTCGTAACGATTGGAGCCGAAATACCTTTATAAAAGCTAACTACCGAGTTCCGCATGAGGTCACGGATGAAGAAACTGCTGGACAACCTTCGAGACAGTGAACGAGCGCAATTTACGCTCGTGTTTTGCATTATAACAACTGTCCTCGCAATTGAGGTTGTCTACTACACTCTCTTCTTAAACACTTGGTTCGACGAAGCGAATTTCGCCTATAAATCATGGCTCTCTGGAAACGGTCTCGCTTTACCCTTTATTGATTTCACCAATAAATACCCTTCGTTCATCTTTTACCTTGAAGCCCTTCTTCAGAAACTCTGGGGGCCTACGATCCTCGGCGCGCGAATACTCTCGGCTGCGTTCCTTGCCGGTTCTCTCGTCCTGCTCTACCGCATCGGCAAACAGATCGGCGGCAAATTTATCGGGGTACTCGCGCTTGCTTTTCTTGCCGCTAACCCGTACCTCGTCGGCTACTATACGTCAGCGACACCCTATGCGGCGACCGTTTTCTTTCTCCTCCTTGGTTTTTGGCTTCTTGAAAAGGACAATCTAAACATAAGAAGCCGCGTTTTTCTCGCGTCCGGCGCCATGATGCTCGGAGCGCTCGTGCGCTACAACGTTATTCCGGTCATGATACTTCTCTGGCTCTATATCGGGCTACGGTGGCGAAAATGGAACTACGTCTGGCTCTCGGTCGGTACGACCGCCGGCCTCCTCCTCATTGCCTTTCTCCCCTATGCCTATATCGACGGGTATGGCGCGCTGGTGTGGTTCGTGGCAATGTTCGGACCTTTGGTTCCGACGACATTCAAACTGCCTTCCGCGGAGGGACCCCACTCGCTCTTTTCGCTTCTCGGAGCAAATTACATCGCCTCCTTCACACCCTTCTTTATCAAATTTTTTCCCATTCTTGCCATTGTCGGCGGGGGATGCCTCGCGTGGATTTTGAGTGGAGCGCAGGCGATGCGGGAGTCAATTTCGCGTCACCGCGCCACTGCCTTCGCAACAGCCATTTTCCTGACACTTTTCGCCGCCCACTTCATCGTCCCAACCGACCAGTGGAGCCTCTTGCACTCGCTCTACTTCCTCCCCTTTGGCATCATTGCCGCGGCTGGGATGATTTCCATTGTTGTCGAGAAACTCAAAAGTGTGGATGCGTGGCGGTTCGTGCGGATTCCGGTTGTTTCCTTCATTATTGCGACGCTTCTTGCAAGTTCCGTGTCTCTGGCTCTCTCGGGCCCCGATATTATCTTTTTCAATCATTGGGACCTGGGCGAGAGCGACCTCGCCCGCGTCGCCCGCGGCGGCGCCTACCTTGCCTCGCTTACAAAACCGGAAGATATCCTTATGTCGTTCGATTCGCCGCATGATGTGTTCATGGCCGGGCGAGTGCAAATCCCACAGACCATAAACGGAGAATTCACCTATCTGCGCGACACTCCCGCCGAGGACCTCAAGCCATTCGCCTATTTTAATCACGGCATGTTCATTGATTGGCTTGAAAACTATGCTGATGTCGTGGTATTTCAAAAAGCTTTTCTCCCGGAAACAATTCTTGGCAATGGCGCAGACCTCAAACAATTTGAAACAATCCTTGCAAGCAAATATCAGCTTGTGGGCAGCATCGAAAATGTGTATCCTCGGAAATACACCCGCGGCGACGGCGTGATGGAAGTCTATCGAAGAAAATAAGGTTTATGTCTGCACCAAAAATTTCAATAATCGTACCCGTGTTCAATGAGCGAGAGTCGGTTGCCGCGCTTCATCGAGAGCTCATCGAGGTACTCACGCCCCTGAAGCGTCCATTTGAGATCATCTTTATTGATGACGGTTCGACCGACGGCACGAAGACTGAACTTGCGACCCTTGCTCCGGCGCGCGTCATTTCTTTTTCGCGCAATTTCGGCAAATCGCAGGCGCTTCAGGCCGGCTTTGATGCGGCAGAGGGAGAGACAATCTTCACACTGGACGGCGATCTCCAAGATGACCCGCACGAAATTCCTGCTTTCTTGAGAGCGCTCGAACATGCTGACCTCGTTGTTGGTTGGAAGCAACACCGCGCCGACCCGCTTGGAAAACGCTTTTTTTCGAAGATAGCCAACAGAGTAACGCGCCTCTTAACGGGTGTGCCAATCCACGACATGAATTGCTGTTTTAAAGCATACCGCAAAGCGGTCGCAAAAAGTCTTCGCCTTTATGGCGACATGCACCGCTATATTCCGGCAATCGCGTCCGGCATGGGCTTTTCTGTTACGGAAATTCCCGTGCACCACCGCGAGCGGAAATTCGGCAAAAGCAAGTACGGGCTGTGGCGTTTGTTTGCCGGTTTTTTCGATTTCTTCACGCTGATATTCCTGCGCCGCTTTACGCATCGCCCCATGCATTTTTTCGGTTTGCTTGGAATGATTGCCGGCGGAATCGGCTTTATTATTCTCTGCTATCTCACCTGGATAAAACTTTTCTCCGGAGCGCTCATCGGCAATCGGCCGCTCCTTACTCTCGGTGTTTTTCTCATCATCGTCGGCTTTCAATCTTTTTCTCTCGGACTCATCGGTGAACTTATCATTCGCCAAGCTCCAGCGGAGCGGCGCTCCTACATCATCAAGTCTGATATTTCAAAATGAGCACACTTATCGAGGCGATACAGGCTCGCAAAAGTATCCGGAGTTTCGCTTCAAAACTAGTTCCGCGCGAGACAATAGAAAGAATCATCGATGCGGCAACCTATGCGCCGACCAACTGCAATCAGCAGTTATGGCATTTCATTGCGGTTGACGACCAATCCCTCAAGGAGCGCATCGTGAACGAGGCCGCTGGTTCTACCGCGCTTGCGCGCGCGCCGGCCGTCATCTTTGTCACCTATGATGGCTGGAACTACAAGGAGGCGCTCCAAGGGGCAAGTCTGGCGGTTGGCCACATGCTCCTTGCCGCACCCGAGTATGGGGTTGTAGCGTCGCCCCTGAATAGCTACGGATCGGACAGTGCCATCAAACGCATACTTGGCATTCCAAAGACCGAGGTCATTTGCTGTGCGGTTACTTTGGGTTTCCCCGATGAGCGCGCGCTTGGGGCGCCGCCCGTACCGCGCCGGCCGGTTGGAGAAGTGCTTCACTTCAATACCTTCACTAAAAAAAGAGGGCTTCCCTATGCCTACAACCCTGATCGCTGGACACTAGAGAACCTTCGGCACTATCAGCGCTATTACTGCCGCAAGACATTCTTGGGCAAAGAAATGGACATCATGAGTTCCTTTGAACGCAACCTCGTCAAGCGGGCACTCGGCAGTGCGGAGAGCCCTCTTCTTGATGTTTTTTCTTATGACGGCGCCTATCTTCGAGAATTCCCGGACAAACCCATTATCGCCCTCGATCTCACCAAAGAGACAAGCGAATATACGGAAGCGGCTGTGGCACTCAATGTTCCTCACGATTCCCATCGCGTTACATATGCCGTATATGATGAAAACGCGCAGATGATTACTGACGCATCGTTCCGCACCGCGGTATTTAATTATAAATTCGAGCGTCTTCCCACGGCTCTTGCAACCCGCACCTTGCAACAAATTCACGCGGCACTGCCGACCGATGGAGCGCTTATCATCATCGCAAGGAAAAGCAACCTATTACTCTGGTTCTTCTTCAGGGTAATCAAAATGTTTTTCGGCAATGATATGCGACGCACCGGTATTTACAATTTTTTTGGACCGTATCGGCCGCTTCGGCTTTCTAAAACACTGCGCGTGCTCCGTACTGCCGGGTTTACCGATATCCATTGGTCGGGATATTTCCCTCTTCCGCCCTTTTACGAACAAATCTACCAAATGTTTCGACAATATCTCAAAAGCGAGGGCTCGAGTTATCTGCATCGCACCCCCTTTCGAGACCCCATGAGCCGTATCCTTGGCTGGTGCATGAAAGTGCAGGGTTTTATGCGCGTGGGACGGCTCGGGTCAGTTGTTGTGATCGTATGCAAAAAATAGAGAACACTGTATTTCTCCAAAGCGCACTTGCCGAAATCCCACGGCTGCTCGGACAGCTTAACCGCAATCCCGGCTCACGAAGTTTTGGCTCTTTTGATCGTGCCTTTTGGCACTATCGTACCAGCGACTTAAGTTCCGCGCGCTATCAGGAAGCTCTCTACACCCTTGCGCTCCTGTACAGACACCCGTTCGAGGGAAATTACTGCGCGGGGAATAGAGAGATGCTTGAGTTTATACAGGCCGCGCTTTCCTTCACTGCGAAACTCCAGCATCGCAACGGTTCCTTTGACGAATGGTATCCGAACGAGTGCTCATTCGTGGCGACCGCGTTCGTGACCGCGGCTCTTTCCGAAACGCTCCTCCTGCTTCCGCACAACGAAATCCAGGACCGAGAGAAAGTTCTTGCGATGCTTGCGCGAAGCGCACGGTGGCTCTCGAAGCGTCAAGACGAGCCCGTTATGAACCAGGTCGCGGGCGCGGCGCTTGCGCTCCTTAACGTAAGTATCCTTTGCAGTGAGAAAAAATATCGGGATGCGGCAGAAGCCATGCTCTCCTCTTTTTTGAAAAAGGAATCTCCGGAAGGATGGTGGGACGAGTACGGCGGCCCCGATGGAGGATATCTCTCCCTCACCATCGACTATCTTTCTCGATATCAGGCGCGATCGCCTCGCAAAGATCTTGGTGAAGCGCTTTCCCGCGCGGAAAAATTCTTAGTGCACTTTCTCCATCCCGATTTCACCTCCGGCGGAGAATATCTTTCGCGCAACACTTCTTACCTCATTCCGAGCGGTTTCGCCCGTCGTGCGCACGAAAGTGCACCGGCGCGCCTGCTCTATTCCTTCGCCGCCGAAGCGCTTCGCCGCAATCGCGGCATTACACCCGCAGGACTCGATGATCGTTATCTTTGCTACATTCTCTCCAATTGGCTCGCCGCAGGATTCATTCCGTCGGCAGAAGAACCCGTCGAGCGAGGGCTTTCGGCGCGACGACTTGATGTCTTTTTCAAAGAGGCGGGTATCCGAGTACTGCAAAACGAGCATTACTATTTCGTTACCAACCTCAAAAAAGGCGGGAGTTTTTATCTGTGCAGCTCTGCAGGCAACTACGCGGATGCCGGTATTGAACTTTCAGACAGGGGGGTACTCTCCTCACAAGCGGCAACCGCCCACCCCCTCAATGACCATGCTTCATCGGGAGCCCTTGGAAGAATACAAGAACCTCTCCTCACAACCCCGCGTATGGTCATTTTCAAGGCCTACCAATGGCTTTTGGGCGGAGTCCTACCCCTTAGCGGCATGATAAAAAAGGGTCTTCGGAAACGCCTTATTACGGGCAAAAGCTCCGGTATTCCCTTTGAACGCACCTTTGAGCTTAAGGCAGATAGTGTCGTGGTAACCGATCGCGTTAAAGCCGCTTTCTCTCGCGAAAACCTTCGCCTTGGTGTGAGTGCCTCATACGCCTTCATTCCAAGCGCTAAATTTGCTGCCGTCCGCGGCTCTTCGAGACTCATGCCGAAAGAAGAGTTTCGTTCCTCAAAAAATGAAACCGTCATCACTCGTTCGTTTTTTCTCCGTTGACGTCCCCCGTAAGAAACACGTAGTATGAAGTCCATGTCATGGAAATTTCCAGCGCGGAGCGATTACCCGAACTCCCTCTCGCTCCTCGATAATCCTTCGCAAAATCCAGAAGGATACGTTCAAATTTTCACCTCATCCGCCTCAGCCTACTTCGAAACCGATCCGCTGACCCGTTCAATTTTCATGCGACGGTTCTATCTCATTGACGACTATCTTCAAAAAAACACGCCGGAAGGAAAATTCGATCGCGCGCTCGATGCCGGCACGGGTATCGGCTTTGCCCTGCCACTGCTTGCAACCTACGCAAAGCATGTTACCGCACTCGATTTTTCCCCTGTCTCCCTCTCTTACGCAAAAGAAATGGTAAAACAGCGAAATCTCCCCGTCGAATGTGTCGAGGGAGACCTTACCAAAATGCCCTTTCCCGATGGCTCATTCGACCTTCTCGTTTGTATGAGCGTGCTTGAGCACTTCGCTAACCCCTCCATCACCGTCGCGGAACTTCGGCGCACAGTAAAGCGAGGCGGCGTGCTTATCGTCGGCTACCCGACTGAAACGCCCTTCTTCCATTTCCTGCATGAAACGGTTTCGCGTCTCGTACCGCGGCGTCGGAAAATCAACCAGGTGCTTGCAGAGACCGCAGTGAATGAACGCTACTCCGTTCCCCACGTCTCAAATGCCAAGACGATCGGCGCAGCCCTTTCGGCGATTTCGGTACAAACTCGAGTGCAGCAGCGGATTCACCTTCTTCCAGGAATGTTACCCCTCTATGAAATTAATTTCTTACGGCTTCCGGCATGATATCGTTTCCTCCCATTGATTATTGGGTTGTCATTGGATTTACCGGGCAACTGATCTTTTTCGGACGCTTCATTGCGCAGTGGATTCACGCCGAGAAAAAACAGGAAAGTTCCATCCCGGTTATCTTTTGGTACCTTAGTATTCTCGGCGGCATCATCTTGGTCGTTTACGCAATCCATCAGCGCGATATTGTCTTCACGGTCGGCCAAGCAATTGCCGTTCTCATTTATCTGCGAAACCTCCAGCTCATGCGGCGAGCCGGCGTTTCATTAGCACCGTAATCGACCGCCCCGCCACAATCGCACCTACTGGAGCGTATAGACGATGGTCGCCATGACGCGCTCCTTTTCACGCGCAAATCCCCCTCGGTGAAAACCAGAAGTGTCGGCAAAAATAATAGTTCCGGCTTTTCCAGTAAATGTTTTCACAAATGGCAGAAGTTCCCCCATTTCACCTACAGGAGGATACGAACCCCCGGTGAGCGTTTGCGGGTAAAAGTGCTTAAATTTCGTTCGCGAAAACCCGATGTACTCGAACGGCCCCGCATCCTCGTCAACATCACTGTAGTACACGAAGATTTTGAGCATTTTATACCGTTCGTGGTCCCGGTGCCAGTGTTGTGATTGGACCCGTTCTGCTTGAGCCACCTCGGTGAGTTCAAACAAGACGAATGCCGCCTTCGAGGCAAGACCGAGATACCCCTCAACAATCGGAAGAAAACTCTCGGCAAGTACGGGGAGTTCGGGAGGCAGGGGGAGCGTGTGGAGATATTTTTTCCCAGATTTGCGAACCATAGTATCGAGCATCGGCTTTGTCAGCGACATCGAGAAATCAGAAACATTCGCAGTGGCGTACCCGATGCGTTCTATCTCGGCAACAATATTTTTTTCAAAAGGCGAAAGTTTTGGCTGCGCCTTGGTGTAGAGAATTGACTCGACGAGGGGGATCTCCGACAGTCGACGTATCGGCTTCTTAATGTTTCTTTTAAGAAGCTGCTTCTTGTATTTAATCTGTCGCCGTATGCTAAGCGGCAATTTTTGATAAACGTTTCCAAAAAACATAATTTCAGGGTCAATACAGTATATGCTAAGCGCCTTATTGGAAAAAGTATTTTTACCTCCCACCTAAAACCTCCTTTATACTGCCTCCTTTTATCGGGCGAGGTCCAAGCGCGGCAATTATTTTATTTGTATGAGGCTGTAAATCGTCTTTTGTGCAAGGGCCGATAATTCCGACTTGATTGACGTAATCGAATCTCACCTTCCCCTCCTTTAGCAAATGTTTAAGTGCCCAGCACGTGCTCATACGAGTATCGACGAAGGCAAATACTGGTATTTCGGAGTGCTCAATAACTCGAATAAAGTCGAAATCGAACGTCTTTTGCTTATCAGAAAGCGTGCTCGTCTTTGGTCCGTCGATATAGACAAATTCATACTGCCGGTCGCTTGGAACGTCTCGGTATCTCACTCCGCGAAATAAATGATAGTAGTCCTCAACTTTTGGACTGTAAACAAAATCGACATATTTCTTTAAATGTTCCGGAAAAGACGACAGGGCGTTTTCGTAGTAGTTCTTGATGTCTTCCATGGAAGTCAGGCGTCCTCGGACTCCCTCTTTTTCATTGTCATGAAGAGCCTGCGCCATGACGACCGTGGTAACTCCGGTACCGCACTCGAGTATCTCTTTAGGCTTACGAGTGCGAACATAGGTGTAGAGCATCAGGTAATCAGCATACGAAGCTCCAGATGCTTGTGTCTTTTCAATAAAAGAGTCCAGCACAGCACTCAGAGCTGTCTGTTCTCTTATTTTTCCCTGAGCCTGCCTCTCGAGCCGAACTCGACGCTTTTTATCAACGACATCAAGAACGTATTTGTGTATGCGTGAAATTCTCATTTGAAAACTCGTAAGCTATGACTACTGGTTTGCTGTCACTACAATATATACTATGGACTTTTTATGTAAGACAGGCATGTACCAAACAAAAACCATGTTACGCTCATCTTATCCTAACCGAAAGGGCATCCGCTCCAACCGGTGCACGAGCCCGTGGTAGAGCTGCTGGTAAGCCCGCTTCAGAAGCTCTCGATCGGTAGCATCGAACACAAAAAGAAGCCGCAGCGATTCTCTCGGTACGTGATAGCGCAAGAGATAGACGAAATACGCGACGCCCACAAAAAGGGTGATGAGGATGCGTTCAAACGGCATGCCCCACAAACCGAAAAAGTAGAGAAGCGCCACGGGGAATGCCCAGCTCAGCGGAATGCGCACTAAACTGACAAAAAATATAAATCGCTGTTTCTGGAGCGCAAAAAGAAAAGCCCCCGCGATAGTTGATACACCCATGATCGGCAGCATGAGAAGCAATAGCATGAAGTACGGTAACGAGGCGCCATATTTCGGTACGATGAGTGTTACCAGAGGCGGCACGAATATAAGTCCCGCTACCCCTAACAGCACGCCTGCCAGGGCAAGGTACTTGGTACCTCGAATGAGGATCCGCACCGCTCTTGCTGGGTTCCCCGCCACCTCGTGCGGAATGAGTGTTACGAAGGTACTCGTTGGGAAAAGGGCTTTAAGCGCTCCATAGATACTCTCGGCAACCGAGTAAATGGCGACCGCTTCAGTATTAATAAAGAACTTTATGAGCCAGGGGCGAACATTTGAGCTTGCGCTCGATAACCCCTGGCTCATAGCCCTCCACTTTCCGTGTCCGAGAACGAGAGGAATGAGTTCGGGAGTACTCGCGGCGCGAAGGTTCTTCCATGGTGCATAGAGTATAGAGAATCGCGGAATAAATACGACAAGAGCGGCGGTTGCCGCCAAGAGATAAATACCAAGAAGTTCGGCCACATCAAGACGATAGAACATAAGCGCCGCGAGGATGAGGAACAGTTTGACTACATTATACACAACAAGGCGGAGCGCCGGTTCGCCGAAGCGCAGCCGCAGCTCAAAGAGCGTTCGAAGTGCCGTTGTCGCTACATCGATAAGAAAAATTGGGGAGAGTATACGAAAGAGAATCGCAATGTCTTGGTCATAAAACCGGGCAATGAGACTGGCGGCGAAAAAAGTGGTAAGAAAGAGCGCGAGTGCGATCGCGACCCGCACGATGAGATTTTCCAGAAAAAGCTTTTTCGCTTGCGCTTCTTTCCCCGCCCCGATAAATCGCGCGACGTCATTTTGGACGACATCCGCAAAGGGTTTCTGAAATAAACCCGTCGCCAAAGAGATAAAGGCGAATATCAGCACATAGATGCCGTACTTAAAGATCTCGAGGTGCGAGATGATGATGAGCGCGTTGGCGCCGGCAAACACTTTGTTCATGACGCCCCAACCGCCAGAGAGTACCTCTCCGCGCACATAGGAATTGAGAAACGAGTATGGTGTTTCGCGCGCCGACATACCCTTATTACAACCCCGCCAAGCGGCGCAGGGGAACCGCCACCTCCTCCGCCGCGCCGTGGAGGGTAAAAGCCCCGCAATTTTTTGCCGTGTGGGTTGTATGTGCTTTTTGGTTCGGAGATGCGATAAGCGCCGGGTACGCAATTCTCATAGGTGTGCCCCAAGTATAACGTGCTGTCAGAGCGATATGTTGCAGAAAGATGGCTTTACCCCGCACCACTTTTGTACACAAAAGTGGTGCGGGGTTTACCCTTCGACTCCCCTCGACTGCGCTCGGGATAAACCGTTCAGGGTCAAACGCGGCTTACCGCCGCGTTTTTGACAGCCGGCTGTGACCTCCGTAGTATTACAAGCATTATCATAGGGTATGATTGACACTGCGGTTGTATTAGTCGGGGGAAAGGGCTTGAGGTTGCGGCCGCTCACTAATGAGCGGCCAAAGTCAATGGTTTTTATCAATGGGCGTCCCCTTGTCGAGTGGATTATCCTCTGGCTCAAGAAGCACGGCATCAAACGCATCGTCTTGAGCGTCGACTACAAAAAGGAAGTCCTGATGGACCACGTCCGGGACGGAAAGGCACTCGGCGTACAGGTGACCTACAATGACCATAGTGGTTGTTTTGAGACCGGTGATGTATTTCGCCATATCTTGGAGCACCAAAACCTTCCGGAGGTATTCTTGGCGCTCAACGGCGATCAAATTACCGACCTCTCGGTCGCGGAAGTGTTCAAAGAACACACGCGCCACAATCCTATCGCGACCATCGTAACATACCCAACCCGCATACCGTATGGCATACTGAAACTGCATGACGATGGGAGGGTAAAGGCATTTGAGGAAAAACCGATACTGCCCGGTATTTCCATGAACACGGGCATTTACATTTTCAATAAATCAATTCTCCCCTACCTGCCCACGCGGGGACTTATCGAGAAAGAGACCTTCGCAAAATTGGCGGAGCAGGGAAAATTGAGGGCGTACATGCACCGGGGATTTTTTACGACTATCAGCGACGAAAAAGATATTGCCGAAGCGGAGCGGGAGCTCAAGAGCACTGAAGCGCGGTTACTATGAGAATTCTTATCACCGGCGTCACCGGATTTATCGGGAGCGAACTTGCGCACGCCCTCGTCAAAGAGGGCGGGCATGACCTCGGCGGCCTCGTGCGCACAGTCTCCCATAAAGACCACATCGAGGCAGTGAGCGACATCTCGCAGAATCTTTCTCTTTTCTACGCCAACTTTACCGACTACCACGCGATAAAAAATATCGTGCGGACTTTTGCGCCCCAGTATATCGTCCATGTCGGCGCGCAAACCGCAGTGCGCAACTCCTTCGAAATGCCCCACGAGTACAACGAGACAAACTATCTCGGCACGATTAATCTCATTCACGCCGCGCTCGAAGTCCCCGATTTCAAAAAATTCATCTTCGCCTCGACGATGGAGACCTACGGCTGGCAGGAGAGGCGCGCGCCGTTTGTGGAAGAAATCATCCTCCATCCGGCAAGCCCCTATGCCGTTTCAAAGGTTGCGTGCGAGAAGTACATCGAAATGGCAAGCCGTGCCTACGGACTTCCCTATCTCATTTCACGGGCATGCAATACCTACGGCAGAAAGCTCAATGCCGGCTTCATTGTTGAATACCTCATTACCACTATGCTTAAAGGCGCTGACGTCTACCTTGGCACGCCGAAAGCGGTGCGCGATTTGATGTATGTCGACGACCATGTTAACGCCTACCTCACGCTCCTTAAGAGCGAAAAGAAAAACATGACCTTCAACTTCGGAACCGGCGCGGGCATGCCGATGCTCGAAGTTGCGAAAAAAATAAAAGAAAAAGTAGGATTCAAAGGAAACATCATCGAGCATTTCCCGCCCAACTACCCGTGGCGGCCGGTCGCCGAAGAGTATCTCTCGATAAACGCCGCGAAGGCAAAAAAAGAGCTCGGCTGGGAGCCGAGATACTCGCTCGACAAAGGACTTGACCTAACTATCGCTTACTGGAAAAAGAAGATGGGGAACCCCTAAGGATTCCCCACGTCCTGATTGCGCACTCTGACGGAACTTTAGCTCTTAGCTCGCGAGAAGCTTGCTGACCTCCTCCCAGTACTTCTCGTGCACCGGAATGAGGCCGGTTGGTTGCATCCAGAACCACGCGCCATCCTTCGGTTGTTCCTCGCTCTTGCAGAGGAGAAGCACCGTGACATCGTGGTTCCTCGGGTTGTCGGTGTTGTTGTAGACGCCGACCACCTTTTGGAACTCGACGTCGATACCGAGCTCCTCGCGAGCGAAACGCTTTGCGGCGTCTGCCCAGCTTTCGCCCGGCCCGAGCGAGCCGCCGGGAAACGCCCACCCGTTCCAGAACTCGTCCTTCCGGTAGGGCAGGAACACATTCCCATCGCGCACGAGCGCAAGGTCTACGCAAGTCCGGACGAGCTTGCTCGTCATGGGAAGGAAAACCTCCTTCCACATTCCCTCGTGCACCTTTGGGAGGTGCCCAAGGAGAACCGCAAGCCAGTGCCTGCCCGAGTCGTTGAGCACGCCATGCTCATCGACAAGCCCCTCTTCGCGAGGGTCGAGGTCACGCGTTAGCGTTACCATTTTCTACACTCCCGTCTCTGATTGATACCAATTTTTATTCTATCACATAGAATCTATAATGTCAATATACCCTCGCGCGGTGTTTTCCCACGAGAATTTCTTCATCTGCTCGTAGCCTTTTTTGATAAGCGAGTCGCGAAGGCCCTTTTCTGTGAGTATGCGCTCCATAGCGGCGGCTATCTCCTCTGTCTTGTGGGGATTAACGAGAAGCGCGGCGTCGCCCCCTACTTCGGGAAGCGAGCTTGTGGTGGAGGTGATGACCGGAAGCCCGCAGGAAAAAGCTTCGAGTACGGGGAAACCAAATCCCTCGATGAAACTCGGGTAGAGAAGCGCTTCGGCCTGCTGATAGTACGGCAGGAGCCCATCGTCGCGCGTTTCCTCATCAATGATGACACTCGTTTCAAGAGAGTGCTCCTTGATATAAATTTTTATCTCTTCCCAGTAAGGTCCCTTCCCCCACCCGAGAAGAGCGAGTACGTGTTCGCAATGCGTTTTTTCTTTGAGGAGATAAAATGCTTTGACGATGCCGAGAGGATTTTTGCGCTCTTTGATGACGCCGACAAAGAGAAAGAACTTTTTTCCTCCAAGGACCGGCTTTGCTGTGGGCGCTCCTTCGCAAAAGTTTTTGAATCCCAAATAGACGACGTTCACCTTTTCTTCTCTGATGTCGAAGAGTTTGATCGTCTCCTGCTTGGTATATTCCGAAATCGCAACGATGCGGTCGGCCCGGCGAAGAGAAAATTTATGGTATTGCTCAAGCCAAAACGGATGTTCGAAGTAATGATAGGCATAGTCGTAGGTGATAACGATGGATTTTTTAGGCTTTATGAAAAGAGGCATCACCGGCGTGTTGAAAATACAGACATCGAGCTTCTCTCCCCAAAGACCGAGGTCGAGCCATAAAAAACGATTGCCGAGGATTTTTATTTCCCAATTGGAGCCCGAAAACACCGGTAGCATTTTCGGCTTTTTGCGGAGATAGACCACATAGCGGTTGTCTCTGTCTCGCTCAATGAGCGAGCGGGTAATTTCGTAAATCGCCCGTCCAAGACCAGCTGGTTTCCCTTCCCCGTATGGATGCAGTACGATGCCGATGCGCATAAAATTAAAAGTTAAAAAGAAAAGCTAAAAATTAATTCCAAGGGTATGAAGATGGACTCGATTCTTCAGGTCACCTTTTGATCGAGGGGTATTTTGCATTTTTCACTTTGAATTTTTATTTTTTATCACTTCAAGATCCCAAAAAAGCACTTTTACGGGCAGGAGCAGTGAAAGATACTGGTCGTAAAAATGGGGAAAGCGATGCGCCGTTTTTTTCAGAAACCATGGTATTGGGTTCCGCGACGGATGCGGCCAGCCGTACCAGAAACCGATTTTTTTGAAACGAGCACCCGAGTATGAGTAGGCGGCAAGAGAGTTCCCGTCATCAAGAAAATACTCCATCGAGCGGGAGGTGAAGAAGTGTCGGTGTGTTGGATCATCGTATGCATCCACCGAACGAAAATAGGGAACGCAAATGACAAGCCGGGCATCTGGTTTTCCCACCCGATATGCCTCGTTCATAAAATGAAGAACTGAATCAACGTGTTCGAGTACGCTGTGTGCGAGAATCACATCGAACGTATTATCCGCAAACGGCCAGGGTGTTTTATCAAGATCATGCACCACATCAACCCCGGACAGCTTCAAAACATCAACACCCGTGGCTCCCGGAAGCTTCGCTGTGCCACAGCCGACGTGCAGAACTTTTTTGCCGAGAAAAGGATTTTCCCGCGCCATGCCGCTTTTGGTATAAATCTTTTGTGCCGCAGATTCAGACATACTTTTCCGCTATGAATGCAAGGATGGCCTTCGCGCGCTTCTCCCAGGTAAATGCTCCCGCTCGCTCTTTGAGAAGCTTCGCACGCCGCCTTCCTTCTTCCGGATTCCTAAGCGCTTGGACAATCGTTTTCTCAAGGTCTTCCTTATCGTCCGGCTTGTAGAAAAAAACCTCCCCCCCGGTCACACTCTGCTCGATGGCCGCCGTTTTAGCCGCAATGATGGGGCGAGCCGCAGCCATGTACTCATAGAGCTTCATAGGAGAAGTATAGCGGAAAGAGTACTCGCTTTTCTTGGTACCCGTGAGAAGCAGGAGGTCGGCCGCCGATTGCCAGGCCGGCATACGCTCCTTTGGCTGCCGGGCTACAAGATGTATATTCGGAGAAAGCGCATCCGTGTTTAAGCCGGGGAAAGTCTCACCCCCTACAAGATAAAAATGTGTGCTCGGAAGCTTGCGGGCAACCGAGGGAAGTATCTCGAGTCCCTTCCAGTCTTGGAAACTTCCCGTATACACAACGGCAGGATGCTCTATCGAGACCGGCTTAATGGTGTTGTATGCCGCCAACTCGACGCCGTTCGGAAAGACCAAGATTTTCCCTCGAAGCGAAGGGAAGGTCGTTTCAAGTGCTTTTCGCACGTTCTCATTGATGGCAATCACCCCGGTAATCCGCCGGAAAAGCCATCGGTGAAATAGCGTTGGTTTTTTTGCGGAATGTATCTCAAAGAAATACGGCCGTCCGAGGAAGGGTAGAAGGAAAAACGAAAAGTAATCGAGGTCTATCGAATAGAGGATGCCTCGACGCTTGCGTACCGCAAGCGTCGAAAGAACCCCGAAGATCGCCGAGGAGAGGAGGAATCCGAAACGCGACCCTCGCCAAGGTGTTGTCCATATCCTCCGTATCGAAATATTTTTATTGCCTGCAAACGGGTCGTTTTGTTCCGCCTCCAAGCGAGGAACCAGAAGCTCGACGCGGGAGCCTTGCGTGGCGAACGATTCACACATTCGGGCGACTTGGATGCTGTGCGCCTTGGTCGTCGGGAATCGCGCGTTGGCAAGGTAGACGAGGGAGACCGGTTCGGTCATAGCATCATTGAAGCGCGGAAAGAACGCGCGGGACGAGCAGTGAGAGCGATTGCTCGCGGATGACCGCTTCACGCAATGAAGCGCCGAGATGCCGAAGTTCTTCGCTCGATTTCGAAAGGAGCTCGGCAAGCTTCTCGGCTAAATCGGCACTGTCGGCCTCACGAAATAAAAGTTCCTCCGGCACAAGCCCCCGGAACGAGGCATTGCATGAAAGCGCCGGCACCCCACAGGCCATGGCTTCAAGTACGGCTTTGTCAAAGCTCCCCGTCCCAGTCGCGCTCACGAACAGAGCATGCTCATTGTATACTGCCGCCGCGCGGTTATTCGGCACGGCTGGAAACCAGCGCAGGAACCCGCGCTTCACCAAACCCTCGGCGGTATGCTGTATCTGCTTGAAATAGTTCTCATCTGAGGTCGGAGCACCATAGAAATGGGCAACGAAAGAGGCGCCGCGGTCAGCAAGCGTTTGAAGCGCTCCAATAAGCACCTCGACTTTCTTCACCGGGTCAATACGCCCAAGCGAAAGAATGGCGCGCGGTTCTCGCTTTGCAATCTCCGGTTTGAATTGTTCGGTGTCAATTCCCGCAGGCATACGCTTGGCCTTTTTAAAACGGGAAGCGAAGGCAAAAGGTGACGTATAAAAAACCTGTCGAGCAAGAGCTATACCAAGGCGGGCGCGCAGTCCGCCCGTTTTGTGGTTATACCAAAGCGCTGCGGGAATCCCAGCAAACCGCCAGAACATGCCGCCAAGAAGCATGTACTCCGGGTTCATGTGTACAAAAACGGCATCGTAACCGCCCCGTAGTCGCCATAGCGCACGGTAGAAATTGAGAACGTATGTCAGTTTTAAGCGTAAACGGAGACTCTCTTTCCCAAGCGAAAAGACCGTTACGTTTTTTGGCAGGTGGTGTTCTCGCTCCTCAAGGCAGATGACCATTACCGCCTCGCAGTGTCGTGCGAACTCCGCGATCCAGCCGTGCATGAATCCGAGTACTGCGTCGTTTTGATCGACTTTTTGCGTACAGATAAGTAGCCGCATGATCAGCGTTTCCTAAGTGCCGATGAACCGTACACGCCCTTCAAGAGATCAAGATCTTTTTTTGTGGAGCGCAGAAGCTTTTTGTTTTTCTCCTCGAATGCTTTAAACGCTATAATTCCCTCTTTATCTTTTACTTTTTTTGCATAAAGATCTCGAAGAGCCGCAAAATCTTTGATAAAACAATGCCCTCCCGCCCCGCGACCACTCTTATGCACCGGATTTGCATATCGGTTACATACCAAAGGGTCGGCAAGAATGGCCGCGTGGATTTTTGACCAGTCGGCTTTAAATGCCCGTGCCACATCATAAAGCATATTGAAGGTGACGATCTGCGTGTAAGCGCTTGCGTTATGGGTATACTTAATGATTTCCGCTTCATCGCTTGAGCATAGGAGCTCAAACGGCGCTTGCGGAAGAACGGCAAGCGCTTCGCGCGCAGCCCTACGATGTTTTGCCGCTTCTGTAGGCATGCCGATGATATTCGAGAACGGGTGGCGGGCGTCGTACGCTGCGGTCGTCTCGCTCAAAAATTCCGGAGAATATAGAACAACCCGATCACGATATTTCTTTTGGAGGAGGCGGGTGGTGCCGGGAAGTATCGTCGACTTTATGACCGCAATCTTCCCCTTTCCCACCAATGCCAAAGCTCTCTGCACAATCGAAGCATCAAAACCCTTAGGGGTTGTTGGGGTTGGAACCGCAACAAACACAATGTCGCAATCCTTGATCTTTTTTTTGTTGTTCCGATAGGGCTTTTCAAGCGCGTAGCGCACCACAGCGTAGCCGCGACGTTCAAAATCATCGGCATAATTCTTGCCGATGTACCCTTGTCCGATGAATCCGATAAGCGGTTTTTTTTGCATGGGCTCAATTATTACATATTGTAACGGTATGGGGAGTTATAATGTTTCTTTCCACGCCACAGTCCATTCTTCCTTCGATAATGGACTAAGCTTCAATTCACCCCGAACAGGACGGACGCTTCGCAAAACTTCAATGACTGCTTCTGCAAGGCGGTCACGCGACGCAATAATCGCCCCTGCTTCTTTCGCCACTCCTACATCGGGAGCCACCACAGGCACGCCAGCAGCAAGTGCTTCAACTATGCTTGCACCCCAACTTTCATATTTAGAAGTACAGAGAAACACATCAGCAACTTCGAGATACGGTGCTGTATCTTGCTGCCAGCCGAGATTTTTTATGGGCGCGCTAATAGGTACGATTTGTGCTCCGTATTTCCAGGAGATTGGCAGATTGGCAGCACGTTGAGAAAATTTTTCTTCCAAATTTCCCTTCCCGAGCACAGTGAGCTCCGCATCAATCCCTGCTTGGAGTACCTTTTCCAGAACCGTAATCGCAAGAAGAGGGTCCTTTTCATCCTCAAAACGTCCCATCCAAAGTATTGTCTTGCGTGGATGTGGCCGATGTACGAGATTGCGAAATTTTTCTATATCAAAAAAAATCGGCAACACTGAAATCGGTGCTTGCGTGTGTCGTCTTACTTGGTCTTTAATTCTCTCTGAAACTACCCGCACTGAATCCGCATGACGTAAAACGATTTGTCCAAGCAGGTGTCGTATCGGTTTTGATTTTGTTTCGGCTTCAAAATCAGTGTGCACTTGGATATTGAGCTGGGCGCCAAGTCGGCGGGCAATACACCATGCGACAAGACCCCGCCAGAAGGGATCCTGCGAAGTAACCACATCGAATTTTCCATTCGTGAAAAAAGGTCTGATGAGCGCTCCCTTGCCCCAAAACACGGCCCGGAGCTCCTCGACTGCGCTCTGTTGCAACTTGAAACGAGCCTTCGCTTCCGTACCTGGTTCAAAAATACGGCGATCTCCCGTTATCATGAGTACTTTCATACTTCCTTATTCATGATTGGCACGAGCTCATCAAGCATCTTCTCTATGCCAAACTGCCGGGATTTTTCTCGAGCGCCTGCAATGAGTCGCTCCCGGAGCGACTCATCGTGAAGAAGACGCTCAATCGCCAATGTAAGTGCTACCGTGTCATCGGGCCTCACTATTAAGCCTTCCTTTTCATGAGCCACAAGCTCGGCATTGCCGCCAGAGCGCGTCGTGACAACCGGCACGCCGACTGCCATCGCTTCAAGCAGTTGATGGGAAAAACCCTCATAGCGCGTGTTGAGCACGAATATGTCCGCCGCTTCAAGGTATCGCATGAGTACCTCATGGAGTACTCCTCCCGAGAGTATGACGCTCCCTTCAAGGTGGTGCTTCGCGATAACCTCAAGAAGCTCTTTCTCCTGCGGACCCTCGCCAATAATGAAAAGTCTCGCTTTCGGATACGACCGCAGTATCAAAGGCATCGCTTTAATGAGTGCGTGAAATCCTTTCCACGGCACCAGCCGACCGACGCTTATAATAAGCTGGCCTTCGAACTTTAAAATTCCCCGAAGTACCGCCCGATTGCCGGAAAGATGGGGCGGTTCAAACACGCTATAGATGGGAATGATTTTTTTCTCCGGAACTCCCCATGCTGTAACGATCGTCTTGAGATATCGGCTTGGCACTACAACTCGTTCAGCGCGAGAAGCGGTAAAATATTGAACTCGTTTAAGGATACCCACAAACATCCCGTACTCTTGCTTCTTCTGGGCAAAAAGATCTAACGAATCGGTAACGCCGAAACGTTGGACCCCCTGCTCCCAGGCATAATCACCGCCGGTACGCAGAAGAAAGCGTTTGCGTAAAGCTTTTGAAGCGATGAGTGCCGGAAGACCTACACTTACCGGGTCTTGCGCATAGACAATATCAGTATGTATGCCGCGAATGAGAAGTAGAAAAAAGTAAGCGAGGTGGCGAAGAATTTTCGGAAGTTTGCGAACCGCACCGAAGCGAACCACGGTTACGGAAAAACCTCGCGTGGGTAGATGATCAAGCAGGAGCTTTGAGTACGTGGCAGGCCCGCCAATGTCCGGAGGGAACAAGGGAGTTGCGATGAGAACTCGGATAGGGCGCGCCGGTTTTTTCTTCGCAAAAAGCGGAGCGAACGCCTTTTCATGCATTTCTACGGCTATTCGATTCCAGTCATACTGTGTTGCCGCTAGTTTTGAGGCATTCGCGACTATGCGCGCTCGAAGAGTGCTGTCGCGCATGAGAAGTTTAACCTGTTCTGCAATGGAATCTGGGTCCTCCGCCCGGCAAAGTAAACCCGTCTCCTGATGCTTCAAGAAGTCCACAATACCCCCAACTGCCGGAGCAATGACCGGTAACCCTGCGGCAAAGGCCTCGATAAATGCGATGCCCATCCCTTCGGAGCGGCTCGGGCGCACAAAAATGTCCGCGGCCTTAAGGTAAGGAGGTAAGAAAGTATTGGTGACTTCGCCAACAAATTCCACGCGGTTCGAAACGCCAAGCTCCGCTGCCATTCCTTTCAGCTTCATCTCAAGAGGGCCTCCCCCGACAATGAGAAGCTGTACGGTTTCCGGAAGTTTTGGGAGTGCGTGGATGACGAGGTCAACCCCGTTTTTCTCCACCAAGCGCGAAACCGTAATGAGAAGGGTCGCACCTGCTTTTTTTGTTACTTTTTTCGTCGCTACCGCTGAAGCAAACCGTGTGATGGTAGCACCATTGGGAACAATGGCAACAGTGCCGGGAAATCCCATTCTTTTCGCCCAGCCCGCCAAGTAGGTCGAGATGCATTGCACCGCCGCCGCGTGCCGAAAACCGTACCGAATAAGCGGCAAGAACGGCAGGATGCGCAGGCGCCCAAATACATGACGGGGAGAATCGCCGTCTTGAAGCGTTATGAGGTAGGGCAATCGAACACCAAAAAAACGAGTGAGTACTACCGGCAAGACCATGTAGGTCATCATTGCCCACATGCCGTCAAAGCGCTTTTGCCGATTGAGTGCCCGCGCATACCACGCCGCAAGAATCGGAAAGAGTATTTTCCCGAAATAATTCCCCCATCTGATTCGATGCACGGTGACATTCCCCACTTTTTCAATTTGAGAATGCTTTTGATTAAACCGTAAAGTAATGAGATCAAACACAATGTCGGAGGGAAGTATTCGGTTGGTAATTTCCTGCACAGCAATTTCAGCCCCTCCGATAAGGGGATGGTAGGCAAGGGAAAATATGAGAATTCGCTTCATTTCAATATGAAAAAAGGAAGGTCCTCGCGGACCCTCCCAGTATAACGCTCCTTGCAGGGGCAACCGTTACGCCCCCGGGGGCTCAAGAATCATGTTTTTCTCGGGTCCGAAGATGGTTTGGCGTTCCCCTTCTTCGACCTGCCCGATTTCCCAGGCACCGTAACCGCGGAAGCGGGCGACGCGAAGCGTTCTCTCAACTTCGTACGGGGGAACGAAGACGTAGTAGCCAATGCCCCAGTTGAAAGTTTTGAGGCAGTCCTTGAGCGGGATACCGAGCCCCCTGAAGTACTGAAAAATAGGCGGCACCTCGGGCCAAAAGTGGATGCGGTAGGTGAACGGGCGTTTGTCGACTGCGAGCTTCGCCACCCCATCTCCCGTCCCCGGCAGAAACGCATGCACGTCGACTCCTGTTTCAAGAAGTCCCTCGACGAGAGATACGTAACAGAGCGTCTTGGTCAGCACTTCCTCGCCGATGGTTCTGCCGTTATGGGGCAGTTTCTCCAGGAATTTGTTCTTCTTGCGCATCATCCTCTTGATGATGAGAGAGAATCCGTTGCAGTGGACACCCGAGGAAGCAATACCGATGATTGAGTCCCCTGCCTGGAGCTTGCTTCCATCAATGAGCCAAGTAGCCGGCGCAATGATGCCCGTTACGCATCCGCTGAGAGACGGGGCGCTCTTGACTGGCTTTCGAGCGTTCACGAGATAGCGCAGCGAAGGCGACTCGCCGCCAACAAGCGCCATGCCGACATCCTTGCAGGCATCATAGAATCCTTCGGCAAGGTCTCCTGCCCGCTTCTCGTCCTCGAACCACTCGCTGTCCCCGGCCGCAACTTCATCGTTGTACGTGACTGGCATTGCTCCTTGGACGATAAAGTCGTTCACCGCCATCATGGCACTGTCATAGCCGATGCCGTCGTAGTAGGTCTTGCCGGTGCCAGCATTTTTGTACATCCATTCGGCAACCCAACTCTTGTTACCGAGCCCTTCCAAAACTGGTTTTCCTGCCATGAAGGGAAGTCTACCGAAGTAGCGATAGGCGCCACTCGGCAGAATGCTGACATACCCCCGCCGCCGAGGAAATTCAGTGGTTCTCTTCGCGACCGCAAGCATTATTTCTTTGAACGGCTGAATTTTCCGGTAGTCGACGCCTGCTTTGGCGTATTCGGTTTTCTTCGGCATTCCTGCCTCCCTCTGTTTGACAATCCGCTCCAACGGTACGCACACTGCGCCAGTCTGTCAAACTGTCAAACCGCTTTGTTTCTTTTCACCATCTTTGTTGCTATAGCAACAAAGATGGTGAAAACTACTCCAAGATTTTTATTTCGTCGCTCTCACCACTTTTCCAAAACAGGACCGCGCCGACACCGGCAACAATAATGACGGCAAGACCGATGAGATAGAGCATGAGGTCACGAGCATCCGCCACGGGTGCTCCGATATCCGTGGCGACCGCCGCCCGCACTCCGGAATCTGGAGGCGTCGCCTCTTGTACTCGAGGCGACGCCTCGGCCAAAACGCCGGAAGCTGCCACAGCCACCACTTTGGGCAGTGGCGATCGCGGTGAGACAGTGTTGTTTTGAGCAGTGGGAGAAACCGCAGGTACCGCTGGAACGCTACTCTGATGGAGCGGCGACGCACTCTCGCCGCTTCCAGGCGTCGGCGCTTGCGGCACAAAGGTTGTTCCCGAGCGGACAAGCACGTTTCCATCACCTGCGGCGCCCATGTCAGAATTGTATGTTGCCGTATCCACATTTATGGTCGTTGCATCGCGAAGCACGAGCGTTTCGCCCGTGTTGCTTAATGAAAAGGTGCTATCGAAAAGAGCACCGTTGAACTTCGGCCAGTCAACAAAAAAGATAGTCGGATTATCGGCGATGATGGCGTAGGCGTCCGCTCCGAGTATCAGGCTTTGCCCCGCCGTGGTAGTTGCGATAGCGTGGTTCGTGCTCGCTTCAAAAAGCTTCCAGCCCATGAGATCAACCGCGGCGCTTCCCGTATTATGAATTTCAATCCATTCGCGCTTCGTATCCGCGCCGGGAAGATCATACATGATTTCGCTTACTACCACTTGTGCCCCAGCCGAGAATGGCAAAAGGGAAAGTGCCAGAAATGCCATGTGTCGAATCATGTTACGCTCCCTCTCCCCCAAGTACTTTCCGTAATACTTCCTCCGGTACTTCTTTCGTTTTTAGCGAAGTAACAGGTGCCTGCACCTTCAGAGGAGAAGCGGGCGCAGGAGGGTTGCTTTCTTCGGGCTTTGTTTCAGACGAAGTGGAAATTTTTTGGGCAGGTGGCAAGGATTCCTTCTGCGCCGGAGGCGCAGAAGGCGACTGCGGGGCATTTTTCTTGAGAACATCTGCTAAAGCGTTTCGTAACTGGTCGCGATGTACCTGCGGTGACTCTTTGGGCTTATCAGGAGAGCGTTCAGGAGAGCGTTTCTTGAATGCCTCGGCAAGTGACGCACGAAGAGCTGTTTGTACAGGTGAGGATGGCGGCTGCTTTGAGACGACCGGGGGAGGCAACTTCTGCGGCAAGGAGGGTTCTCGCGATATCGGCTGTCTAGGCGAGGATGGTCTTGCTTCTTGGCTAAGACGAGCAGGAGGCCGGTCAGACATGGGGCGTTTAGAGTCAGAGACAGGCGGGAGCGCTACCGGCTCATGCCACTTCTTGATTTCATCCTCAACTACCGATCGCGGTCGGCCAAAGGCTTGCCGCGATTTCTCAAGGATTTGGTTGCGGTACGAAATTTCCGGAGGCGCGATCGGCGGAAGCGTTGTCCCTGAAAAAGGAGAGGAACCGACGCCATCGATCATGAGCGTGAGATATATCTGATAAATGCCGAGGCTCACGAGATCGGTAGCAGTAAAGGTCGGCATGAAAATTTTCTCCAAAAGCTCAGCGTCAAGGGGTCCCACGCGAAACGCGACGGTAGTACCGACATTGCCAAAGACCGCAGCTTGTATTTCCTCCTCCATTTGCTCGACGTATTGGTGTGCAATGGTCAGATTCAGTTTATATTTTCGCGCTTCGGAGAGAATATTTTCGAATGATTTATTTGCAAATGACTGAAACTCGTCAACATAGAGATAAAAATTGGGGAGACGATTAAGCTCTGAGGACGAGGAGTCGGCGCGGGACATCGCCGCGAGGTATATGCGGGTGATAAGCATGCTTCCAAGAAGATTGGCGTTCCCTTCTCCCACCCGCCCTTTTGAGAGATTCACAATGATAATTTTGCGGTTATCAATGAG
>MFLV01000004.1:36365-45761 GCA_001781435.1 Candidatus Kaiserbacteria bacterium RIFCSPLOWO2_01_FULL_51_21 | reverse complement strand
TATTGTTTTGTCGGAAAGCCGCGAAATATTTGTTTTGTTCATGCCTACTGTAACTCAGGATCGTCGCTAAAGAGAACCATATGAGATCGCTTTTGGTTTGTGCTCCTCAGTATACCTCGCGAGATAGAGACACTTAAAGCAGTATATTTATTCACAGTTTATACACATAGTTTTACCCATTTCGGAGTTTGTATTTTGCGAAGAGCGAAAGGTATTATGCTCGCGTAAGTTCTTTTTATTTTTTAATAAACAATACTATGCGCACTCTTTACCAACCTCCCTCAAGATATAGATTGTTAGCACTTGCATTTGTTTTTGTTTGCACGGCAGTTCTGGCTTTTGCATATCTTGGAACGTTTGCCAAGTTTGTTTTAGCACAGATTAATCCTGTACCCGAAGAATTGCGCCTCCACGCAAACAAGAGTGACGTTATTGCTGCCAAGGATATCACTGTGTATGACATTGATGAGCACGGTAATCGAGTAGAAGGCACCGATAGACCTGCGGTGTTTTATGCATATAAAGCTAATGTTATTTCTGATAGCCCAAGCGGAAGTCTTTCAAGTCTTGCACAAAAAAGTGGTCTTCAATTAGGGAATGAAGAGGTTCAAAAGAGAACTCCTCACTCGAGAACTTTCTCTACTTCACGAGAAGGATTTCTTGCAACGGAAATTATTGCCGGGTACCCACAATATCATAGAGATAATGCCGGAGCATGATGGCAGATTGACTACGCGACAACCTCGCCTGACGCGTTCGTACAACAGCTTGGGCTAAAACGAGCTGATATTGCTTTTGCTGCAACTTCAACCGATTTTTTTCCAGATCCAGATACTGAAAGTACCAGCGTTGACGGAGTATCCAAGAACGGCGGAACTACAGGCTGGCCTACTGTGCATGATGCAGCAGCGGGTGATCAAGCCGACGATAGCAGTTCGATACATGTACCCGCAAAAACAATAAAGAATCCTGATAGCAGCTATGAGATCGGTAGAGGATTCTTTTTATTTGACACTTCAGGACTTCCCGATACTGATAATATTGAATCAGCTACTCTTTCCTTGTATGTGTTGGCGAAACAAAATGTTGAGGATGACGGCAATGACTACATTCGTGTTGTCACAACAACCCCAGCCTCAAATACTGCGATTACAACTGCCGATTATGATCAAGTTGGAACCACCAGCCAGACGAACGACATTGATCTTGGAAACATAACCACAAGCTCCTACAATACCTTCACACTTAATTCTACGGGCCTTTCAAACATCATTGTTGACGGCATCACAAAATTCGGTACGCGAGAAGGCCATGACGTAGTGAATAGTGCCCCCACGGTAATTTCAGGTGGAAATGGTAATCAAATAAGTGTGAGTACGGCGGAAGAATCTGGTACGTCGCAGGACCCAAAATTAATAGTTGTGCATGCGCAACCCGCACCGGTTATTTCCAATGTACAGACCTCAAACGTAACAAGTTCAAGTGCTACCGTTACCTGGGACACGAACATCAACTCTGACAGTAAGGTAACGTATGGAACTACAACCCCGGTCACGAGCAGCAACCCTCTCTATGAGCAAACAGACGAGACATTAACCACAAATCATAGTGTAAATTTGAGCAGTCTTTCTTCAGGAGCCACGTATTACTATGTCGCGGTATCAACAAATCCAGATGGAAATGCGGCAACAAGTACCCAAGGGTCATTTACCACTTCCTCTGCCGAGGTGCTCCGGGTTCGTAAAACCGTCGACGAATCTACCGCAAATGACACCACGCTGTCTTCCGATATCGAGCTGTCGCTGACTCTTAATGCCAACACGTCCTATCTTATCGATGGGGTGATATTTGCAAGCAGTACGAGTGCCACACCGGATATAAAAATCGGCTTCGATGCAGTAAATGGGTCAGTTATTGATACCGGGTACTTGGCAGGTTCTGGGGGTACATTCCGACAAGGAGAGTGGCTTTCCGGCGAAGCGACCAGTTCTGCAATATCCATTTCTGCCACAGAACCAACAGTCATACAGATTCACGGCAGTGTCCGAACGGGATCTTCCCTAGGAAACTTCGTCCTGCAGTGGGCACAGAATACGTCGAATGCAAATGGAACAACGGTGATGAAAGGCAGTTATTTGCGCGCACAAGAAATTTAGCCCCCTATATTAGTATCTTAATGGCGGGACATAAAATACTGTCTTGCAAAGGACATCGTATTTGCTATAGTGCGGGGGCCTTAAACCCATGATTACAGTTCTTGGAAAAAAAACGATAGTTTCCAGGGATCCTTTTCCGCATGTCGTCATTGCGAATGCCGTAGATAATTCAGTCGTTGAACGATTGATTGCTGAATTTCCGTCACCAGAGGTTATTATCGATGGCCGGAGTATCGGTGCTGATGCGGTGCCGATAGAATCTGGCAATGTTCGGTTTAGCTATCATGCTGGGAAGGCACTACAGAACCCTCGTATATCAGAGTTTTGGAAAGATTTTGTACGTGCACACATCTCCCAGCATTTCTTGGGTGAAATACTCGATTTATTCAAAGACGACATAAGAGAGCGTTTCCCTCGGTTGGAGGAAAGGCACGGGAAAATAGAGAGCTGGAAGGCTGGTGTGCGGGGAGTAGATGAAAATGCGGACGTGCTTCTCGAAGCGCAGATATCCATCAATACGCCCTCGAAAGGCGGTAGGAGGGTGCGCGGAGTTCACATCGATAAACCCGATAAACTTTTCGCCGGGTTATTTTACCTGCGTCACCCGGATGACGATTCAAAAGGAGGAAATCTCGAACTGTATCGTTGGAAGGGAAAGCGGGTGTTTTGGGATAAACAATGGACCGAGTTTCGCTACGTAGAGCGCGTCGGAGAGGTGCCCTACCGTTCCAACACCCTGGTGCTGTTCTTAAATAGCCCTGATTCCCTGCACGGCGTTACGGTTCGGGAAAAGACTGATTTTCCACGTCTCTTTCTAAATCTCGACGGCGAAATGAGATACGAGGGCAAGAAAGAATACTTTTTTAGCACGGGTGAATTTCGAGAAACGTTCACGCAAAAGGTGCGGAGAAAATTAAAAGAGCGCGTGAGAGGAAGGACAGTGTATTTCTCATGAAGCGTGAACTGACGAAATGGAAAAGTGAGTGTAACGCATTCCTCGACAAGAATATTCAAGGAACTGATGTTTTAGATATTGGATGCGGCGAATACCCCCACCCACGGGCAACAAAAACTCTTGATTTTCTTCAAGAATTTCATCCTGACGTTGTCGCTGATGTAAACGAGAAAATACCCCTTCCTGACAATTCGTTCGATTGCATCATAATGAATAACACGCTTGAACATCTTTACAATCCGCAGAAAGCGATTGACGAATGTCGGCGAATCTTACGGCAAGGAGGCCTTTTATTGGCAGCTGTTCCATTTTTGATAAAAACCCACCAAGAACCGCATGATTACCATCGCTATACCGAATACATGCTTCGAATACTCTTCAAAGATTTCGCTTACGAGATTACTCCTTCGGCGAGCACGCTTAGGGACATTTATATTGGAGTGCAGGGCGATCTCTTTGGATTAATTCGAAAAAAAGACTTTACGGGTTTTCTCGCCAGTAAGCTTATACAAATATTAACACCGCTTATACCGAACATTTCTCATGAAAGCTATCCAAAAGGCTACCTTATTTGTGCCAAGAAAACAGAGAGCTCTTGAGGCTTTATTGATGGTGATAAAGAATCAACCCATGCCATTTGATTTCTTTGGATTGGTATAGTCGCCTGTAACGATATATCTTGATAAAAGGTTAATATAGGGTAATTCCTATGACCTCTACGAAAGTACTCATCCTCGATTTTGACAACTGTGTCGCGCTCGATGAGCGTACCGGAAAAGGGTCTGAAGAAATAAAAGACGAGGCGTGGTTTCCGGTGTTTCCGGAGTATGAACGAGGAGCACTTCATGTAGTGCTTGAAGAATCGAAGAAAAAAGTTGTTGGTGGAAAAGGAGACCGTGCGGATATTGCCAAAGACGTACTTATTCATTTCGGTTTTACCGGAGCTGATATTGCGGACGAAGTTATAAAAAGATGCACGCGTTTCAACGAGGTTATTCAGGAAGGCATCAAGAACATTAGCCTCTCGCAAGGCTGGAAAGAGGCACTCGCAGAACTCCAAAAACGCATACCGCTCTACCTCAACACCGCAACGCCACGAGAAACTGTTTTAGAAAGCTTACATGCACTCGGAGTAGCCTCGTTTTTCAAAGCCGTGTATGGTCGACCTGGCACTAAAGTTGAGAATATCAATAAAATTTGTGCCGCAGAGGGGGTGTTGCCGCAGAAAATACTTTTTGTTGATGATCAGATGGGCGGATGGGAAGCGGCAAAAGAAACTAATGTTCAATTTGTTGGGATGCACACTGCCCGAAACACATTGTGGCATAATACGCCACAGCCGTTTCCCATCATCCATTCGCTCAAAGAGCTCGTACCCATGCTTGCGCGATAAGAGAATGGTAGTATTTTGAGACAGTGATGGAAAAAGATTTTGTGACACTCACCTACACGCTTCCAGAAGCACATATCGTTGAGCGGCGTCCTGCGGCTAAAGCGCCCATTGCCTTGGCAAAGGAGGCACGGCGCGCTCTCGGGGAACTCAGGAAATATCTTCGGAGCGATTTTGAGCGTACCTCTCAGTACGTCAAAGACTCTTATGAGAAACAGTACCGAACTTCAAATGCGAAGTGGTACCGCAATTACACCGATCGGAAGATGGTGATGCCTAGAATTGAAGGCGACAAGATTATTGTAAGCGATAAGCTGGTCATTTTGTCCGCCCACATGCAGATGCTCTCGCATATTTTTGACCAACTTGATTGCCGATCAGTGCTCGATGTTGGTTCGGGACGAGGGAACAATGTTATTGCGCTAGCCTCTCTTAGACCGGAAAGGGAATATTATGGACTTGAACTCACGCAAAGTGGCCATGAGCGAAGTTTAGAGTGGGAAAAGGATCTTAAAGAGAAAGCGATGCCGCTCGTTGGTATCGGCGAAGATATGGAAAGGGTCGATTTTCGGAAAATCCACTTTTTGCATGGCAATGCCATGACCATGCCGCTCCCCGACAAGAGTGTTGATGCTTCCTACACGACCCTGGTGCTTGAACAGATGCCTCGCGATTACCCGAAAGCGCTTTCTGAAATGCGGCGGGTTACGAAAAAATACTGTGTCTTCATCGAGTCGTTTCGGGAGTCCCTTACGTTAGCTGATAAGCTCGATTTGAAAAATCGAGATTATTTCAGATTCAGCTATAAGACGTTTGAGAAATACGGCCTGCGCCCTGTCTTTTTCAGCACCAAGTTTCTTCGGAAAAACAAGTTTAGTACCGGATTGCTCATTGCCGAAGTTACATAAAACATCCCCCCAATCCATGAAAATCTCACAGATTGATACACTCCACTGTGACGCTGGCTGGCGGCCGTGGACATTCATAAAGATCGCGACCGACGAGGGGCTTATAGGCTGGTCTGAGTGTACCGACTCGCATGGCTCTCCGCGCGGCATCGAGGGAGTGGTAAAAGATCTCTCGCCCCTTCTCCTCGACGAGGATCCGCGCAATGTCGAAAAGCACTACCAACTTATGCTCGCACGCACCCGCCAAAGCCCGGGAAGCATCATCCAAAAGGCAATCGGGGGCATTGAAAATGCCCTTCTCGACATCAAAGGAAAGGCATTAGGTGTGCCGGTCTACGAGCTCTTTGGCGGCAAAGTGCGCGACACCCTGCCGCTCTATTGGTCGCATTGCGGAACCTCGCGTGTGCGCGCCTCTCAAATGGTAGGCAAGCCCCAGATCAAAACGCTTGAGGATGTAAAAAAATTCGGGGAAGAAGTTCGTGCCTCGGGTTTTAAAACGATCAAAACCAACATTGCGATACTCGACGGGAACCCGCGGGTGTATATGCCCGGGTTTGCAAAAAGTGAAGGTGGTCCCGAACTCAATGCTGATCGAGAAACTTTGCAGGCAATTGATACCTGGATCGGGGCACTTCGTAATGCAACAGGAAATGATATTGATATCGTTATTGATCTTAACTACAACTTCAAAACTGAAGGGTATATCAAGATCGGCAGGATGCTTGAGAAATATAATTTGCTCTGGCTTGAGATTGATTCCTATGATCCTGACGCGCTTCGTATGATCAAGAATTCGGTACGGACGCCCATTTCTTCTTGCGAGAACCTGTATGGCGTGCGGCAGTATCGGCCGTTCTTTGAAAAGCATGCCATGGACATCGCGTCTGTTGATATCATTTGGAACGGATTTATCCGTTCCAAACAAATCGCGGACATGGCGGAAATCTACGAAATGAACGTGACGCCGCACAACTACAACGGCCATCTCTCAACGTTCATCAGTGCTCAATTTTGCGCGCTTATCCCGAACCTTCGCATCATGGAGTACGATGTCGACGACGTGCCGTGGCGCGAGGAGCTCTTTACGAACCTTCCGAAGATCGAGGGAGGCAGGATGGAAGTGCCGAAAGGGCCCGGCTGGGGGACGGAGGTCAATGAAAAGGTGCTTCACGAGCATCCGTGGCCGAAAAAGTAAAAAAGAGAGTTGCAGTTCTGGGACCCGGGGCTATCGGCGGCTTTTTAGTGGGAGCACTTACGAAAGCCGGTTGCGAAGTCACTCTGGTAGCTCGTCCAGGAACCGCATCTCAAATAGCTAAAAACGGCCTCTGTCTTAAAACGGCGTTACTTGGCGATATGGTCGCTCGTCCTCAGGTTGTGGAAAACCTGGAGAGCACTTTTGATGTTATAGGTATTGCAACGAAAGCGAACGATTTAATACCCGCCCTTTCTCAAATTCGTGCGGGAATCGGTGAGGGGACAATTATAATTCCGTTTTTGAATGGCATTGAGCATATTGCTCTTTTAAAAAAAGAATTTGGGAAGCACGTTGTTGTCGGCATGATTGGTAACATCGTTGCCGAAAAAGAGAGGGAAGGTTGTGTTGTATCTTCTTCAACGAATGTTACTATCGAGCTCGGGTCCGAAAGTATTTCGCAAAGGGCACTTGAGGAGATTGCTGATTTGTTTCGACCAAGTGGTATTGTTGTATCTGTCGAGGAAACCGAAGCGAAAGTCATTTGGCACAAGCTTGCCCGTTTAAGTGTGCTCGCGGGAATAACCGCCGCAAGTGGCAAAACACTCGGGGAACTTCGAAAAGACTCCTTGTGGAACAGTCGTCTTGAAGAATGCGCACGGGAGATAGCGGAAGTGGCACGGAAAGACGGTGTAGAGATATCAGCAGATGAGATTCTGAAGCAGATTGAAACGCTCCCTGACTCCCTTACGACTTCACTTGCCCGTGATGTTGAGCGTGCAGATGCGGGTGAAGTCGATGCGATTCTCGGCGCAGTCATACGGAGGGCTGATACATATGGCATTGCCCATAAAACCTTCGATGAGCTATTTTCGCTGGTCCGGAAACGATTAGAGTCATAAAAATTATGATATATCATAATCCGCAAGAAAATTACGATATATCGTAATACTATATGTCTCACAAAACAGACAAGCCATTGAAAATTCTCGGGATCATCGGCGCGCGGTCAGGCTCAAAGGGAGTACCTGATAAAAATATCAAACTGCTTGATGGAAAGCCGCTTGTAGGAAGAATTATCGAAAAGGCAAAAAAATCTGCTTATATTAATCGCGTGCTGGTCTCCACGGATTCTCAACAGTATGCCGACATTGCAAAACAGTATGGCGCCGATACCCCGTTCTTGCGTCCGGCAGAACTGGCAATCGACAAATCCCCAGAACTAGAATATGTAAAACAAGCGCTCGAGTGGCTTGAAAAGAACGAAGGGTATACTCCCGATATTGTGGTGCGTTTGATGGCGACGGTTCCCTTGCAAACGACAGAAGACATCGATGGGTGTATCGAAGCACTTCTCAAAGACCCGGATGCCGATTCTGCCGTCGTGATTGCCGAAGCGCGCCAGCATCCGGTGAAGGCGCTTAAGCTCATGGACGATGGCAAGGGAGGGAAGAAACTTGTTACCTATTTCGGTGAAAGTGGGCGGGAGGTGACGCCCATAGCACGCCAGAACTACGAGAAGGCATATTTCCGCGCTAATATCATCGCCTGTTGGCGCGACACCATAACAAAAACCGATTCTTTGACTGGAGATTTGGTGCGCTACCACATCATCTCGCAAGAGAGGGCAGTTGATATTGATTCTCCAGCCGATTTTTTCATCGCCGAGGAGCTTCTGAAGCGGCTGGGAGCGAAGGAAACCAAATAAGGCACCAATAGGTTTATATACATACAATATATGCCTCAAAAAACGAAGAAGGGAAAGCCAAAAGTAAAAGTAGGCAAGCGGTACGTCGGCGAAGGCGAGCCGGTCTTTTTTATTGCGGAGATCGGCAATAACCACAACGGCGATTTCTTTCTTGCGAAGCGCACCATTGAGGAAGCGGTAAAAGCGGGGGCCGATGCGGTGAAATTCCAGAAGCGCTTTATCCCGGAGACCTTTGCGCGCGAGCTCCGCGAGCGCCCCCAGACGAAAGACCAGATCTTTGGCGCCACCTATGGCGAGTATCGCGAGAACCTCGAGCTCGATCTCGACGAGTTCATAAAGCTCAAGGAGTTCGCAGAATCGCTCGGGGTCGTGTTTTTCGCGACCCCGTTTGACAAGATGAGTGTCGATTTTCTCGAGGAGGTCGGCGTCGAGGTATACAAAGTTGCATCGTTCGATGCGACTAATTTGCCGCTTCTTGAGTATGTCGCAAAAAAGGGGAAGCCGATGTTTCTCTCGACCGGCACGTCATCGCTTGAAGAGCTCGATGAGGCGCTCTCGGTCGTTCTTCCGTATAACGATCAACTCATCGTGAAGCACTGTGTTTCAGTCTATCCGACGCCGGATGAAAAATTGAATCTTGCAACCATTCTTTTTCTTAAAGAACGCTATAGTCCTATTCCTATCGGCTATTCTGGCCATGAAAAAGGCATCCTTCCTTCGCTCGCGGCGGTTGCCATGGGAGCCCGGAGCATTGAGCGGCACATCACGCTCGACAAATCCCTTCCGGGTCCGGACCATGCGACCGTGAGTATCGATCCGGCGGAATTTAAAGAGATGGTCGAGGGCGCGCGGCGCATTGAGCGGGGCTTCGGTGTCTACGGGAAGTTCCTTTTTGATGAAGAAATGGCGCCGCGCAACAAACACACCAAAAGCATTGTTTCCGCTTGTGCCATACCAAAGGGAGCGATACTCACAGCAGAGATGCTTGTCTGTAAAAGCCCCGGCTATGGTTTGAAACCGCGCCAACTTTCTAGCCTTTTTGGAAAAAGGGCGGCGAGAAATATCGAGGAGGATACCGTTCTCACCG
>MFLV01000004.1:370-36343 GCA_001781435.1 Candidatus Kaiserbacteria bacterium RIFCSPLOWO2_01_FULL_51_21 | reverse complement strand
AGAGCGCGCCCGCGAGAATACTTATTTGAAGAGCTGAAACGCGTGCTGAATGATTTTCTCCTGCGCCGGATCGAAGACAAGGATCACGGCACCTATCGTTACGATTGTTGCAGGAATGAGCCGTCGCAGGGCTTTCTTTTCACCGAGAATCATCCAGGCAAGGAGAACGGCGACTATGATCCAGAGACGCTTAAGGGACCCAATGTACGCAACAGGCGCAAGTCGGAAGGCGAGGAGCGGTAAAAGCACGTGAGTGCCGAAGATAAGTCCCATGCCCACGAGGAGTAATCCGTGCGACTTGAGGCGTGACAAAAACGCTCCCGTCTCTTTGATGGTATCTCGCGGTACTATCACAGCAAACACAAGTCCCAACACTACCAGGTGGATCGTGAAGCCGAGCGTGACACTGCCTGAACGTGCGGTTAAACTGTCGCCCACAAGACCGATGGTTCCGCAGATCGCAGAGAGATAGGCCCACCCGAGCCCTTTTTCGTCATCGGTGAGAACAACATCCGAGCGAAAGAACGCGAGTAGAATTCTCCGCCCAAGCTTCCAGAAGAAAAGTGGTTCGAAATAACTGCGCCACCCCGCTCCCTCTCGTAAGTGGGCGTAGTTGCCGGACATGATGAGGAAGATGCCAGCATAGCCGAGAATGCTTGGATATTCGCCAAGCGCCATCGCGACAAACACCACGATTCCCGGTGTCATGGCTTGTATCGGAGCTACGCGCGACGCTTCAGTGAGGGAAATTGCCTGTATGTTCGCCCACTGGATTATGACGTTAGCACACGTCGTAATTGCGACGCCTACCCAGAAGACAGTAAGGTTCGGGGTCGGCACCCGAATGCTCGGTTCGAAGATGAGCGCCAGTGGTGCGAAGATGAGAACGCCGACGAAGTTCTGACTGATGAGCACTTCCCGTTTCGAGAAGTATTCTTCCCTCCGAATCAGTCGTTGTAAGATGCTGTGACCAGCGATGGTCACCGCGGTGAGAAGCATGAGCGCGATGATGAGCGCCGTTCGCGTGTCCATTGCCAAGATTCCCTTGTTTTCCGCCTAGGCGGGGCTTCGGTATCGTCTAAATTAATTATAGCACATCACAATTGTTAGTCAAGCTTCGGATGAGACTACACTCACAGATATCGGTTATAATAGAAAATCGTTATCAGTTTACATACAATGCCATGACAGAAAAAAAACATGTAACGGTAGAATTTTTTACTCCTAAAGATGTAGGACCACGACTATGGGGCAGAGAAATTTTGATCGCGCACGTCCCAGGACTTTATACGGGGAAATTACTGCTTTACAACAAAGGAGCCAAAGGGGGACTCCAGAAGCATCACCTCAAGAATGAGTGTGGGTATGTGTATTCAGGAGAGATGATGCTTCGCTATGATGCGGGGAATGGAAAAATAACCGAGAAGGTTCTTAAAGCCGGGGACGCGATTCACATTCCACCCGGCGCGGTACACCAAGAGGAGGCGCTTACCGATGACCTGGTGGTGATTGAAATTTCTACCCCGCATTTCAACGACCGCGTGCGTATGGAGCCGCAGTACGGGCAGGAAATTCCTCCCGGCGGCCTTCCATCAACAAAACTTGAAGACGTAGAGACTCGCTAACACCGGTGCAAGTACTAGATGCCTAGCTTTCACGCTGGGCGCCTTTCTTTCATTTAGAGTAACGAACCATTAGAGATATTGTTTGTTATAGTAATGACCATTATGAAAACACTTTTTCTGGTGCTTCCCACGCGACTCCATATCTCCGATGTGCTCCATACTGAGTACATCAAGGAACTCGCGGGAAAATATAGAGTGGTCGTATTTCTGCCGACCAAGAATTCCTCGCTTGAGATTGACGCGTCAAGCTACTACAAACACCCGAATGTCATCTACCAGGGAATATTTGATCCGAGCGGAAAGTACTGGACGCTCATCGACTGGCTGCTTCGTCCCGAGCTGATACGGCGGTATGAAGATAATCCGGCAGTTCGTTGGCGCAATGCCATTGCACGAAAAGCGGATAAACGTCGTCGGCTCTTACGCGTTGTTATGCAGTTTGTATCGAAAAATCTCTTCTCCACCGATTTTTTCTCGTTTATTGAGCGTTATACGATGCCGAACTTTTCCTGGTTCAAAAAGCAAGTGGAACGGCATCATCCGGCCCTCATCATGGTGGCCTCCCCGGGGGTAAAGCCGGTTGAGCCATATGTTATTGCCTGCGCTCATCGTTTGAAACTGCCGACGGTCGCTTTCGATTTTTCGTGGGATAACCTGACGACCTATCCACGGCATGTTCGGAAAACGAAATATCTTATCTGTTGGAACGAATTTCAACGGGAAGCGGCTCGAGAACTTCACAATTATCCGGACGATCGGCTGTTTGTCTCCGGGACGCTTCGTTTTGATTCATACTTCCGCCCGCTTAAGGGCGAAGAGGAGCGCTCCACCTTTCTTTCCTCGAAGGGCCTTGACCCGAACCGAAAGACTCTGCTCTTTGCTTCCCGCGCTCATCTGAATTTCCACCGAGATATCATTCGTTCGTTCATACATTGGCAAAAAGAGGGTGTCTTTGCTGAACCGCTCAATTTTTTTATCCGGATGCATCCGCTTGATAAACCAGAGGACTACGCGGAATTTATGGGAGTGCCGAACCTTTATCTGGGGCTTGCTGGTACAGTGAAAGCAAACACCGTGAGCAGTAAGAACAACGTAGAAACGGAAGAAGCTGACTGGGTGATAAAAAAGGACTCCATTCGACACACCGACATTTGCATTAACTTCGCCTCCACCTTTTCTCTTGAGGCGTTTATCTTCGATAAACCGGTTATCAACATTGGTTTTGCGGGCATTTCAAGCGACATCCTCATGTTTCCGCACTACGCGCCGATCGTTGAAACCGGAGCATCGCGAGTTGCTATGCGCATGGAGGATGTTCTCCTTTTCATCAATGACTATCTCAAGGACCCGGCGCGCGATAGGGCAGCAAGAACGGCAATGGTCAAGAAATTCGTCGCGCCCGCAGATGGCTATTCCTACAAGCGCAACATCGGCTTTATCGGAGAAATATTGAAACGGGAAGGGAAGGTTGTGTAAAATATGAGAACGGTCCTCGTTGCCATTTCAGGGCGCCAGCAGGCGCGCAATATCCTTCGCACCGATGTTTTGAAAACGCTTCTTGCGACAAAAGACGTTCGCGTGGTGGTGTTGGTACCCGCCTTAAAGCTTGCCTATTACCGCGAAGAATTTCAATTGCCGAACCTCATCTTTGAAGGAGTTGAGTTTAAGCAAGAATTCGTATCTCGATTGGATTCCTTCTTCAACAGCCTTTCGCTCTACTACGTTGACAGTACGACGGGGCGATTTCTCAAGAAACTTGGGTACTGGTACGAACGTCGGCAGCCGGTGCGCTATATTCTGTCGCGAACCGCGCTTGCTCTTTTCGGCCACACACAGGCACTTCGTTCGCTTGCGCGGGCACTGGATTACCGCTTGGTGTCGGACACTCGACTTCTGCGCTATTTTGACCGGTACCGACCGGACATGGTTTTTGCGTCGAATGTCGCTGCATCCCTTGATCGTTCGCTCCTGCGCCATGCGAAGCGAAGCGGTGTAAAGACGACGGGCATGGTTAATTCATGGGATAACATTACCTATGCGAAATATCCGTTTAGAATTCTTCCGGAATTGCTTATCTGCCACAATAAGATAATTGCCGGTGAGGCAGTCAAGTATCTTGACGTACGGAAGCAAAATATTTTTATCTCCGGGATACCCCAGCACGATTTCTATGTGACTAATCCGCGCGCAACCCGAGAGGAGCTTTACAAGCGTCTCTCCGTAGACCTGAAGAAACGCATTGTCCTTTTCACTTCGCAGGGGAGCACGGCAAATCAAACCGAATGGCAGACACTCACCCTGCTTGCCCGCGCTTTCGATGAGGGGCGACTGCCCTCCGACCTCATGGTTATCTTCCGCCAGCATCCCACCGAAAAAACTGAATTAAAGAATATTCCCGTCCACAAACAGATTATGGTTGATGACTCAAAAACCACTCTTTCGACCGGTGCGGGCAGCTTCTCGGAGATTTTAGAGAAAGACATGGAACACTTGGCTGACACGATATTTCATGCCGCCGTGATTATCACGACGACTTCGTCAATAAGCATCGATGCCGCTCTCTTCGACAAGCCGACCATCAATATTGCATTCGACGGATGGGAGAAGCGGCCGTTTTGGAAAAGTGTCCGAAGAAAATTTAGCAAGTACCACGCGCACTATCAGTACATCGTCAAAAGCGGTGGCGTCTCGATCGCCTGGACCTTCGATGAGCTTGTTGCCGCTATCAATCGCTATCTCGAGCACCCCGAGCTTGACCGCGAGGGAAGAGCGCGGATTGTTTCTGAGCAATGCTACAAACACGATGGCCAGTCGGGCAAGCGGATCGCAGGGTCACTCCTTAATTTCATGGAGGCGCGGTAGTATATCTCTATGGCATTGGCCCTTAAAAAACGTGTACTCGGCCGTACCGGGCTCTCGGTCTCAGAGATAGGACTCGGAACGACGGAAATCGGCTATGTTTACGGCATTGGCCCGCGTGATCTTCCAGAGGAGGACGAGGCGGTTGCTTTTCTGAAGCGCGTCGTCGAGCTCGGCGTCACATTTATTGATACCGGACATTTTTATGGAGCCGCGGAGGAACGCATTGGTAAATCAGGAATTGCAAAACTCCCCGGGGTACTCGTAAGCACCAAATGCGGCCACGTGCTTGATCGAGGCGAAGCGATAAGCGATGAGGAACTTGCACGGCAGATGCGAGAAGAAGTGGAGGAGAGCCTGCGGAAATTACAACTTGACGTTATTCCGCTCGTCCAGGTGCATGGGGGCACCGTCGAGCGTATCCGGGACGGTAGCATTATCCGCGGTATGCAAAAACTCAAAGAGCAGGGAAAAGTTAAATTCGTCGGTATTTCAACGCGCGGCGAAGAGGCACCGCTTGCCGCCATTGAGTCGGGATTTTTTGATGTGCTGCAGCTTGCGCACAGCATCCTTGACCAGCGGATGGTGAAGCGTGTGTTTGCCGAAGCAGAAAAAAATAACATCGGCGTTATCAATCGCTCGGTACTTCTCAAAGGGGCACTCACGCCCGCATCGCAATATCTTGCCCCAGAACTTGCCGCACTGAAGAGCAGCTCAGATGCCGCTTTGGCAATCGCCAAAGAACTCGGAACCGATCTTCCCTCGCTTGCGGTTCGCTTCGCGCTTTCAAACAACGCGGTTGGTACGGTGCTCGTCGGCACGAATAAGGTTCGCCACATTGAGTCGGCGGTAAAGGCTGCGCTTGAGGGGTCCCTGCCGGGAGAAATCCTTATGAGATTGCGTACCCTGGCAATTTCAGATCCCTTGCAAGTAGACCCAAAGAATTGGCCGGCAACGATGGTTGCCGATGCAAAGGACGGCAAAAAGGTGCACGATACGACGCGATAAGTAGATCAAAGGGGTTTTTAGATTGCTAAAAAAGATTCCCGAAACCACACTGTGTTTCTCGGCGTTATAGTTCATTAGGAGTAACTGGATTGAGGTAGCCATGGAAACCGCACTTGTCGTGCTCGAGGTCATCGGATATGTCATAGCAGCGGCTGTCCTTTGGGTTGCCTTGGGATACTTCTCCTGCTGTGTTTGCGTTGGAACATGGGAAAGACAGGAGAAGTATTTCGAGTACAAGGGCAGTCCCGCACTTGAGCTAGCTCGAGCGTTCGCGCTCGGGCCGTGGGTGGGACTTGAGTTAGCGCTCAAGTCGGTCAGAACAGGTGAGCCAATCGGTTTCGCACTTCTGACCAATTGGCGTAGAGCGTTTCCGTTCTAGGAAAATTAAGCTGCAGGCGGTACAGCAATTTGGCTGTACCGCCTAAGTCATTTTGTACAAGCTGTGTTTTTGTACTGCAACAAGCAATGCAATACAAACGTTATATTATGTTCAATGGATACAAACGGAGGTCGATATACCTAAGAGTCCCTGGTTTACCAAGCCGTTCGGCCGCCATCGATGATAAGGGATGCACCCGTCATGTACGAGGATGCGTCGGAAAGGAGAAACTGTACCGCTCCGTTATATTCGTTTTCGTTGGACATGCGGCCGAGCATGTTAAGCGCGCCGTTTTTCTTTGCAAACTCCGGGTCATGGCCGCGCAGCATTCCTCCTGGGACAAGTGCGTTGGCGCGCACGCTGTATGGTCCGAGGTAAGCGGCAAAAAATCGCATCAAACCGAGTATCCCCGCCTTGGATGTTCCGTAGGCGATGTCCTTGAAACGCCCTTCCGGGTAAAGAAAATTCGCTGGTCCGATAAGTGCTAAGTCTGAACCGACAAAGACAATCGAACCTCTACGCTGCTCCATCATCGGCTTGGAAACTGTTTTTGCGGCGAGAAAAGAACCAATGAGATTAAGATCAAGCTCCCTGCGAAAGAGATCGGCGGAGAATTCACTATACGGAGCCCACGGACCGCCGTTTACTTCTTCATCAGCTTTCGGATTTGCTGCGGCATTAGTGATAAGACCATCAATCTTGACGTGTTTTTTTAAGACGCGCGCAACCGCTGCTTGCACGGATTCTTCTTTCGTCACATCCACTCCCGTATCAATGTCGAAATTTTCAACAATCGCCCCTGCCTCTTCAAGCGCTTTGCGATATTGAGTACCCAAAAAGCCGCTCCCGCCCGTAATAATAATGACTCTCCCTGCGATATCAAAGGTACTTTGCATATTGTTGTACAAATTCTATTTGCTGTTTAATAGTCTTAATTTCCTCGCCGTCTTGTCCACGCGCTGCTTGCAAAGTCACGAGCCCAGTGTAGGACAGTGAACCTAGGAGTTGAAACAGCTTCGGAAAGTCGACCGACCCAGTGCCAAGAGGGACCGTGGCGCCACCGCGTGGTTTGTCTTTTATATGCACATTTGATATTCGCGTACCGTATGCCGCTATCTCTTCAGGCATGTCATAGCCCATACCGGCACTATTACCGGTATCATATACTGCCGTGATAGATGGAAAAGTATCCAACAATTTGGCAAGTTCTTTGGGAGGCAAATCTGTTTCAACTGCGATTGGTGTTTTGTGTCGTTCTGCAACAGCAAGGAATCGGAAAAGAGAAGAAACCCTGTCCGCATAAAAATTCTTTTCAAGGAGCGATGAGGCTTCCATAAGCGGTAGCTCGACCGTCCCGCCGTTAATGTCCGCAAGACTAGAGCATATTTTTTCGATGAGGGTATCTGGGCAGTCTTGAATATCCAATTTCGTTAGGAGCTGTACGTCCATGTTGCGAACCCGTATTCTTGTACGCGCTATGATATCACGAACCAACGCGCGCGTAGATTCGTCAAAAAGGGGATTGTCGGTTTTATTACAAACCCATTGGATGCAGTCAATATTTGCTTGTGGTGCCAATTCGAATTCTCGTTCCCATTCTCCTGGCGAGTCCGGAAAAAATTGGATGCCACGCCCGTTCGAAGGCGTGAGGCGCCCTTGTAAAACCCCAATAGGGAAATGTTTCATAGTGGCTTGAAATTTTTCAGTACATACTCAGCGTGGGCAAGATCTTTGTAGGAGTCGAGTTCGGTATACAGCTTCGGGTCGTGCCAGAAGGGAATAATTTTGTCGCCGTGCATTGTGTTGCCTTCGGTGATGGTCGAGGTTCGAATGACGCAGAGATAGCCGGTCTGCACCACAACTTCGGGAAGCACTTGGCGCGGCATTTCAAACGGTCGCTTACCTTCCTCATACGCCTCGGGGAATTCTTTTTGGAGAATCGGTACAAGATAGATTCCCTTATCGCGTCGCCACATTTTGAACGGGGTCTGCGAGGGGGCGCTTACCGAGCGCACCGAGGTGGCTTCGGGGTTTTTTTCGAGGAGCTCGATGGCAGCGTCAATATCCTCACTGCGGCGGTAGGGAGAAGTAGGCCAGAGGTGTATAACAGCATCTGGTACGTAATTTTCATTTTCTTTGAGCCACTTAAGCGCATGTTCGAAGACGGGGAGGTCGGGAGTGGTGTCGCCGGCAAGCTCCGCCGGACGGATGAAAGGAGTTTCGGCGCCAAAGGAGCGGGCGACCCCAGCGATTTCCTCGCTGTCGGTTGAGACAATAATACGGTCGATTTTTTTCGCTCCGCGGGCGGCTTCGATGGTCCAGGCGATGACTGGTTTCCCCGCCAGAGGATAGATGTTTTTCTTTGGGATGGATTTTGAGCCACCGCGCGCAGGAATAAGCGCAAGTACTTGCATAAAAGATTACCCATTCTCCCCGCAGGCAAGTATCTCTCGGGGTACGCTATCTGCGCATGATTGCGCAGCGCTCACTCTCGCGCCGTCGCGCTCCGAGAGCCCCCTCGGAATACCTGCCTGCGGTTCGAACATCATAATATATTCTAAGCAACAGTCGGGGGCTTCCACGCACCCCACTTGCGCCGCAGTTTCTTCGCAGTCGGGACTTCTTCAGGGTAAAATTTAATATCTCCATCGCCAAGCACGAGCGTGAGGCTGCGAACCATTTTTATCAAGCGCTCAAGGTCCCCTGGCTCGACGGAAGCGGCATGGTCGGATCCCCACATACCTCGCCAGAGTGTGAGATGCTTCTCAATCGCCGCGCCGCCAAGGACCGCCGAAGCATAGCTCGGCTGAATCCCCGTGTCGTGCGAGGAAAAACCGACGGGAATGCCGAATTCTTGCCGAAGCGCTTCAATGCCGCGCAGATTAAGGAGTGAAAGACCATGGTCTCCCGCCTCCGTTTTCTGCGTCGGATAGACCGAGGTACAGTGGAGAAGTACAAGGTCCTCTGTTCCAAGTACTTCAACCGCATGACGTATCATGGGAAGGTCAGCCATACCGGTTGAGAGAATAATAGGTCTTCGTTTAGAACGGATATACCGGAGCAAAGCATCATCGGTGAGCGAGGGTGAGGCAATTTTATAGGCAGGAAGGTTGAATTTTTCAAGAAAATCGACAGATGCTTCATCCCACGGAGAAGCAAACCACATAATGCCACGTTCGCGGCAGTACCGGTCGATTTCACGGTATTCGCTCTCGGTAAGTTCAAGAGCATATTTCAAATCGCCATTCGTCGCGTTTTCAAAATTACTTTCGGTCAGCCGTTCAACTGCATCAGCGGGGAGCACTCCCCTCTCGATTGCTTCTTTAAGCACTTGCGGATGCACCTCGCGTGGCGCGGCAAGCTCCTGCTCACCGTATATTACGGGGACCGTGCGCTTCTGAAATTTTATCGCGTCGCAACCGGCGCGCACCGCCGCGTCGATGAGTTCCTTGGCAATGCCGATATTACCGTTGTGATTGATGCCAACTTCCGCAATGACAAACACGGGGTGCCCGGGACCAACATGACGGTTACCGATACGCACTGCTTGTGGTTTTTCCATGTAAAATAAAACCAATTGTACCACCTAGTGGTTTCATCTCCCCGCAGAATTCCCCACAGCAAGCTTGGGGGATGAATGCGGGGGGAGTGGGAAGGGGGTCGGGGAAACGGGAGTTTCCCCGTGGAGGAGAGCAGTGAGCGAAGCGAGCGTTGAGAACCGAGAGGTTCTCAAAATAAAATACCTCGCAGAGCAAGCTGGCGAGGTATTTTATTTTCAGGCAGGAAAGAGAGGGGATAGTGTAGAACTTTACTTGTAAGCGATATGTTATGTATAGACGTATCCTATGACATTACGACCTGATTTTTTGATAGTGGGAATGCAGCGAAGCGGTACGCTCTGGGTTTCTGCCGTACTCAATGGTCATCCGGAGATCGCGAGCTTCCCGACCTTGCCGTTTGAAGGACCCAAAGGGGAAGAGAGGGTGGGGGAGGTCCATTTTTTCAACACCCTTGCCAGTATTGAGCAGGGGAACCTCGAGAATTTTGCGCGCCCGCTCTCGGATTATCTCACGAAGTACGGCGAAGTGTTTGCCGACCTCGTACCGCTTGCGCAGACGCTTCCGAAACAGGAATTCTACAAGGTGATGGTTGAGCGCTACAGTAACCTGTGCGACGAGCAGCGCGGAAACAAGAACATAGTCGGGGAATCTACACCCGCCTATGTGTTTCACCTCGGGTTCATTGATTCGCTTTACCCGGACATCAAGAAGATCTGTGTGCTTCGCGATCCGAAGGATCGCGTCACCTCGTGGCATTTCAGTTTGGTAAGCAAACGGCGGAAAGAGGAAGGACCTATTACGGAGGCCTTTGCGCTCGAGTATATTGAAGAGCGGGTTAAAAAAGAATACGAGGCGCTTCTGCGCTACAATGGGTCTCTCTACTGCACGAGCTATGAGGGGATGACCGAGAGCCCGCTCAAAACGATAGAAGGACTCTGCTCGTATCTCGGTTTTGAGGCGCCGCCTGATATCGCGAGGGAGATGCTCACGAAGGGTTCATTCAAGGAAATGACAAAGCGGCACTCAAGAGGGCACGGGCGGGAACGGGGCGAGGAAGGGTCGTGGCGGCAGGATCTTCAAGATCCGGGAAATACCCTCTACGACGTGAACCCGATGCGAAAAGGTATTGTCGGCGATTGGAAAAATTATATAAGCATGGAATTGGCAAATGTCATCGATGCTTCAATAGCCCCGCTTGAGCGAGGAGTTCTCGAGAAATACCACGTACGCACTTCGTAACATCGAGCTATGAAGAAGCAGGAAAAAACAAAGATCATCGTAACTCTCGGACCGTCGACGAATACGGAGGAGATGGTGCGCACCATAAAAAGCAAGGGTGTTGATTTTGTGCGGGTTAACATGTCGCACTCCAGTCTTGCCGACCAGCGGCATTTTATGCGGATGGCGAAAAAAATAGGCATTCCGTTCGTGCTTGACACCGAGGGCTCTCAAATACGCACCGGCGTACTCAAAAATGCACCGCACTATTTCGAAGAAGGAGCGCTGGTGACGCTCACGAACAAGGAAATCGTCGGTAATGGCTCGCTTCTCACCATCCGCCCGCGTGAAATTCTCAAACAGCTTGAAGTCGGCGACATCGTGTACTGCGATTTTGACTCGCTTATATTGCGCATACATGATGTGAACAAGGTTCGTCAGGGAAAGGTCGTAGCGCAAGTCATTGCCGGAGGTCTTTTAGGCAACAATAAGGGCGTTGTCGTCCAATCGGCGCTTGCCGACAAACACTACGACCTTCCGACACTCTCTCCCAAAGATAAACGGGCGATTAAAATCGCGCTTGCCGAAGGGGTTCAATACATTGCCGCTTCCTTTATGCGATCGGGTGCCGCGGTTCGGGAAGTTCGCAAGACGACTAAGGGCAAGATGAAGATTATTTCAAAGATTGAGTGTATTGATGGTTTGCAAAATCTTAAAGGCATCATTGCCGCATCGGACTTTCTTTTAATCGACCGCGGAGATTTGAGCAAAGAGATACCGATTGAGCGCATTCCGTTCATGCAGAAACTTATCCTTCAGGAGGCGGCAAAAACAGGGAAGGGTGTCTTTGTGGCAACCAATCTCTTGGAAACGATGGTTGAGAAGTCAAAACCGACGCGGGCAGAGGTGCACGACATTGTGGATACGCTCCTTGAAGGAGCGTATGGCGTAACGCTCGCGGCGGAAACTGCCGTCGGGAAAAACCCGATTGCCTGCATCAATATGCTGAATCGTATTATCGAACACACGAAGAAATACGGCCGTGGAAAATCGCAGGGAATGCCTATTGCACAAAGCTATCTCGATGTGGAAAGCATAGGAGACTCACTCGTTGAACCGCATGGAGGCAAGTTGGTGAATGGGCTCATCGAAGTGCCTCAAAAAAAGGAGTTTTCCCGGCTCCTAAAGATTAAACTCTCGGATGAGCAGTATATGGACGCCGAGCAGATTGCCATCGGGACCTTCAGCCCGCTTACGGGCTTCATGGGGAAAAGGGATGTGGAGTCAGTGCTTAATTCCCTTCGTCTCAAAGATGGCATTGTTTGGCCGCTCCCAATTGTGCTCGATGTTTCAAAAGAGGTTGCCGCTCCACTCAAGGTAGGAAAAAAAATACTTCTCACGGACAAAGAAGGAGTGCCATTTGGCATGTTTTCTCTCAAAGAGAAATACTCGGTCAACAAGGAGGAATATGCGCGCACGCTGTATGAAACCACGGACGAAAAACATCCCGGTGTCCGTGCGGTAGAGGCTATGGGCCCGGTATTTCTTGCCGGAGGTATCAAGGTGTTTCGGCGCCGCCCCTCTTCGCATAAACAGTATGAGCTGACTCCGCGGCAGGCACGTCGTCTTTTTGAAGATCGCGGATGGAGGACGGTGGTCGGGTTCCACACCCGCAATGTTCCGCATCGGGGGCACGAGTTCATTCAGCTCGAGGCGCTTCGAAAAACGGGCGCGGACGGCCTCTTCATTCATCCGGTTATCGGCAAAAAGAAGTCGGGGGACTTTGAAGCGGCGGCTATCGTTCAAAGTTACGAAAAACTGATGCGCATCTGTTACCCGAAAGAAACGGTGGTATTCGGAACGTATGCTACCTTTTCGCGCTATGCTGGACCGCGCGAAGCGCTTTTTACGGCACTGTGCCGGAAGAATTTCGGATGTAGCCATTTCATCGTGGGACGTGACCATACTGGGGTGGGGGATTTCTATCATCCAAAAGCATCGCACGCTATTTTTGACCGCGTGGGAGATATTGGTATCACGCCAGTTCGCTTTGACAAAGTATTCTATTCAAAGAAATTGAAATCCCATGTGCATGAGGGAGATGCTGGGAGGAGTCATGCACAGAAGGACATGCTTCTCATCAGCGGCACGGAGGCGAGAAAAATGCTCTTGCGTGGCAAGATGCTTCCGCAATGGTTCATGCGTCCCGAGCTCTCGAAGCTCATTATCGGGATGCTCAAAAAGGGCGAAAAAGTATTCGTCGAATAAGGTGTCTTATGCGAATTAAGCAGGAAAGGGTGGTTGCATCTGCAACCACCCTTTTAACTTGGCTCGAACCGCTATGCTCGCAGTGTCGCCTTGAGGCGATTCGTGTCGAACAAGAGGTCGAGTGCCGCTATCGACCCATGCACGAAGACATTCGCTTCGCGTTGAGCCTCGACGGCGCATCCCTCGCCGTTATCGATGGCGACGGCGATACCTCCCGCTTGCCGAACGGCCCGAAGCATGAGCCGATCGTTTCGACCGTTGCCGAACGCGGCGATGCGGTTACCGCGAATGAGTTCCCAAATGAACTTCGCCTTCTGCTTGTCGTGCGACTTGCCGTCGAGTAGGCGAAGCGTGTGGGGGATACCCGCGAGTTCCTTCTTCACCGTTCCGAAGGTGTCAGAGGTGAGGACGTGGATGTCCAAAAGCTCCGAGAGTCTCACGAGGCGTTCGCGGGCGCCGGGCACGAGCACACCGCCGCAGGCATGGGTACCGGTGTAGTCGGTCACCAAGACCCGCAGGTCGATTTTGTGGAATCCAGGGATGTCAACCTGGATTCCGGGTTTTCTTATGGCCATCGCGCGTCTCCTTTGCTGTGCAATTTACTAGTAACATTATATCATATTATTTTTATAAATGCAAGCCCACCCTCACCCCATAGTAATGCAATACTTTTCCCGTAAGAAAACTGTGTCCCTTGGTGAAGGTGGTTTGTTACCATAGGTGTCATGGGAAAGATAGTATGGTTTACCGGATTGAGCGGTTCAGGAAAAACGACGCTCGCCCTTGCGCTTCAAAAAGAGCTTGAGGCGCAGGGGAAGCGTGTGACATTTCTTGACGGCGATGAAGTGCGGCAGATGCATGGCCGGAAACTCGGATTTTCACGCGAAGATATCCGCGAGAACAACCGGCTTATTGCGGAGCTTGCAGAAAAACACAGCGCCGAAGCGGATTTCGTATTGGTGCCGGTCATCGCCCCGTATCGTGAAGACAGGACATCGACACGGCAAAGACTTGGAGATAAGTATGTTGAAGTTTTTGTTGATTGTCCGCTTGTGGTCTGCGAGGCGCGCGACACCAAAGGGCTCTATAAAAAAGCCCGAGCCGGAGAGCTCGCGAATTTCATCGGCGTGCATGAGGAGAGTCCTTATGAGATACCGGATAATCCGGAGTGCGTTATAAAAACTGACCGTACCTCGGTCGAAGAAGGCGTCCGAATGCTCCTCACGTTTTTTGGCGAGACAAAGTAACGGCATGGAGGTCACACAAAAAGACACGAAAACAATTTTTATGAGCATTTCGGCTCCGCAGATCATGCGGAGCATGCTTATGTTGCCCGAAAGTGTTTTGAAACGCTTGGTGGACACCGGGGCGCGCGTGGTGCTTTTGGTGCCTGAATTGGCATATGCAAAGATGCGGGAAGATTTTGAGAGCGAGCGGGTGACTATCGAACCGATAGTGGTGGAACTTCGCATCAAGAAATTTTCAAAGAAGCTGTACAACTTCCTCGCAACCTATCTCATTTTTACCGAAGGTGCGCGGCTTTTTGCCTGGCACGGCATTCGTCTTGATAAGCCAGTCGCGGGAGGAAAAAAGGGGCGCTTGCTCTATCCGGTAAAGCTTCTTTTAGCACATACGCTCGGCAGGTGGCGATGGTTTAAATGCGCGCTTATGCCGCGGCTCGGCCTTCTCGTATACCGTGAGCGCCCGCATCAAGCTCTGTTTGAAAAGTATTGTCCCGATCTCGTGTTTCTTCCCGATGCGCTCTCGGTTCAGGATGTGAGTATTTTGCGGGAGGCGAAGCGGCAAGGGATAAAGACTATCGGCATACCGGGGAGCTGGGACCATCTGCCGAAACGCTACGAACCTTTCCATGTCGATGAACTTCTGGTATGGGCGGAGCCCTTCAAGCGCGAAGCAATTGAGCTGCAAGACTATGCGGAGCGTGAGGTCGCGATTGTGGGTATCCCGCAGTACGATCTTTTTGCGAAGAAGGAATTTCTTCTCACCCGCGAAGCATTTTTCAAGGAGTTCGGCCTCGACCCTGCTCGAAAAGTCGTCGCCCTTTTTTCCTGTGGTTCATATATGCCGGACGATGGTGACGTTGCTGACATCCTTCTGAAGGAAATGCAGGGGGGCGGAGAGTTTTCTGGAGCGCAGTTATTCATTCGTCCCTATCCGGCAATACCTGAGGAGCATGCAAAATTCGATAGGTTTGAAAAACAGCCGGATGTTTATATTGACTGGGTTGAGCCGCAAAGAATCTTTCCGCATCGGGGAAATCGCTGGTACCCCTCGATTAACGGTTTGGTTCACCTTATGAATCTTCTGTACTACGCCGATGTCATCATAAGCACGTACTCGAGCGTGAATGTAGAGGCGAGCGCTTTTCTCAAGCCCATCATCAACATTAATTTTGATGGGTATCAGAAAAGGCCCTTCAGCCAAAGCATTAAGCGCTTCAAACATCTTTCGCACTATAAGCACGTGCTTGAGACGGGCGGTGTGCGCAACGTCAATTCGAAAGAAGAGCTGCTGGCGGCTATCGGCGAATTTTTGAAACACCCGGATGCGAATCGCGAGAATGTCCTGGCTCTTCAGAAGAAACTCTGCTCTAAACTCGATGGCAGAGCGAGTGAGCGGATTGTGGGACATATCCTCCGCGCCATAAACGAGATATAGTCAGAGTATGGGAATGCCAAAATGGGTCGGGTATGCTGGCGGGGAGGGGCTCACTAAAGTTGTCAATACCCTTTTGGCTAAATTATTGAGTTCCACACACGGCTCCCCAAGTGTCTTGTGGGCCTCGTTTGCTATCGGCAGCGTACAAGGACTTGGTGGACTTCTCGGGGCGCTTAAGCGCCGAGAACCTTTGGTGCCGACCTGGCGTGCTGTTTTTGGCTCATTCGTATTTGGTCTCTCCGCATTCGGCATGACCATCTTGAGCCTCTACGCTTTTACCTTTGAAGACGCCGATGTTGGTATTACGACCTTCATTGCAACGCTTACTGTCATCCCCGGCATTTTTATCGACCGTATTTTTTTCGGCAATCGGCTTATTCCTCTCCAGTGGGTTAGTATTGCCGTTTTTTTTCTCGCCGGGTACGCGATGCTCAATTTTCCGCCGCTTCACTATTTCCGAACGCTTCCCCCTTGGCTACTTTTGTATTTTGGCGTTGCGCTTCTCGGCGGACTGAACGAGGGTATTACGCGGGCTCTCTCTCGGGTCGCCTATCCCTTTGCCAATAATTTTTGGATTGGCACTACGACCGTACTGTGCTCCTTTGCCGGCATTGTCCTTGTCGGATCGTGGAAGGGGATAGAACTTTTCCGAAGCGCTCTTTGGTACGTTCCGCTTCTGATGGGCTCTGTGACTCTTACCATGATTTCCTTCAAGCTTTTGACGTACAAAAACGGCGGGACGATCGCGCTTGCCAAGGTCGTCATGTTCGGCACCTATCTTGTCGGCGCAGTAATTTTCGGCGTGCTCTTTTTCAGCGAGCCGTTCACGCTCGGGAAAATAATCGGGATACTTGGCTTCTTTATCGCTTACTCGTTTGCTGATCCTAGCGTGTTTAATGGGATGCGCAGGAAGGCTTTCTTGCAGGGGCAAGGGGCGTGATGTTACCCTCTCTTCATGAGCAATCTTTCGCTCTGCGTTTATATCCCGAAAAAAGTCACTGACGATACGCTTGCGGTTTCTCCAATGCAAGGTAAGCGTCTTCTCGAGCCGTTCAAATCCGCCTCAGGCAGCTCCGCGATTTATGTTCTTGAAGATTGTGAAGTAGACAATGAATTTGAAGTTCATCGTCACGAGGCGGATCTCTGGATTTGTTTGGAAGGCGAAGTTGAATTTGAGGTTGAGGGAGAGCTCATTGATCCGTGGACCAAGAAAAATGCCGATGGGTCTGAAAATACCCTCGAACTCAAAGCAAAACAGGGCGCGGCGCGAGGAACTAAAAAGTACACCCTGCACAGGGGCGACATACTCCTGATACCGGCAGGGCAGCCGCATACCCATCGAACCTTGACGAGCGCTCGGCTCTATATCATTAAAATTCCACAATCCGAAGTGCCGCTCTCCGATGTGCCTGGGTTAAAATAAAAATATGAATTATTACGATGTATCGTAATAATTCTATTCCCGTCTCCTTTACGAAACCCAATTTGTTATAGTGAGTTCTATGGCAGGAAAAAAAATTCTCGGCATTATAACCGCACGCGGCGGCTCAAAAGGGATTCCCGGCAAGAACGTCAAGCCTCTCCTCGGGAAGCCTTTGATCGCTTACACTATCGAAGCCGCAAAAAAATCCGGCGTTTTTGACCGTCTTATTCTCTCAACGGATGATGAAGAAATCGCAAGGGTGGCTCGCGAGTACGGATGCGAAGTTCCGTTTATGCGTCCCTCGGAGTTGGCACAAGATACGACTCCGCATCTCCCCGTGGTGCAGCATGCAGTGGAATGGCTCCGCGAGCACGAAAAATACAGTCCAGATTACCTTCTGATCTTGCAGCCGACCTCGCCCTTGCGGCAGGCATTTCATATCAAGGAAGCGGTCGAGCTCATGCTCAAGGAAGAGCCCGACTCGGTGCTTTCTGTCGCGCCGATCCCGGAACACTTTAGCTCGAAGAAGGCAATGATTCTTCAAACTGATGGCCGTCTCACGCTTCTTGGTGGTTCGCCGGTATGGAAGAGGGTGTCACGGCGTCAAGATCTCGGCAAAGAGTATCGCAGTGCCGGTATGATCTATCTTTGCAAAACGGAACTCATTTTTGATAAAGAAAGCCCCAATCTTTTCGGTGAACGAACACTCCCGTATGTCGTCGAGGAAAAGTATCTTGCCGACATCGACCATCCGGAAGATTGGGAAGCGGCCGAGCATGCGCTTAAAAAACTAACCGAGGCAAAATGAATCCCGTTAGAAGTTTACAAAACATATACCAAGCGATGGGAAGCACCTATTCGGTGCACGCACTGCGCAATATTATTTACTCGTAAACCTCTAACGGAATGAAAATTTTAGGATTGGTCACGGCACGTGGCGGAAGCAAACGAGTACCGCGGAAAAACATTAAAGAATTCTGCGGAAAGCCCTTGCTTGCCTGGACTATTGAAGTTGGAAAAGCGAGCGGCGTGTTTGACCGATTTGTCCTTTCAACGGAAGATAGCGAGATTGCCGAAGTTGGGAAACAGTATGGCATCGAAGTGCCCTTCACCCGTCCTACCGAACTTGCCTCTGATACAGCCGGTTCATTCGGTGTAGTAAAACACGCGATAGAATGGCTCCGAGACAATGAAAAGTATGAGGCGCCATGGATCATTCTCCTTGAACCCTCTTCACCGGGGCGACAAGTCTTTCATCTGCAAGAAATTGTAAAGCTTCTTGATGAACGCACTGATTTTGATTCACTTGTCGGCGTCTCCGAAACGCCGGGCCATTTCAGTTTTCTTAAACAGCTTACACCGGACCAAAACGGCATTCTCACGCGGGTGGGGGATGGGGCGATACTGCGTAATCTCATTCATCGCAATCAGGATGTGTCGAAGTCATATTTCATCAACTCCGCGGTCTACGCCTTCAAAACTAAAAATCTTTTTGATGGAAATAATTCTTTGTGGGGAGATTCAACGTATGGCTACATCATGGATTCAAAATATGCGCTCGATATCGACACACCCGAAGACTGGCTTGTCGCTGAAATAAAAATGAAGAAATTGCTTGAAGAGGAAAAGTAGGGGATGCGGATAAAAAAAGAAGAAAGAACGGCTCAACGCGCTTGTTGAGCCGTTCTGTTGACAGGGGGTATTTTTTCTGTTACCACTAGCCCAGCTTGTTCGCCGCGAAAGCGGCTTCACCAATCTGGGAGATGTAGAAATGGACCCCATCACCGGGCTCCTTCTTGCGGTGCTTGCCGGCATCCCGAATGGCATAGCGTGGTCGCTGTCCTCAATCTTTCAGCGTCTACCGGCAGCTTACTTCGCTGGCGCAGGGTACATAGTTGCAAGCGTTGTTGCCTTCGGGTGGCTTATCCTCCTCGAGGGAACGCCAGCTCATGTCGATCCGAGCTACTGGCTCAAAATGTTTCTCACTGCGGGTCTTCTTGCGGTGGCCTTCATCCTTGCGACCGCAGCGCCGAGGGTTGCCGACCTTACCCTTACTCGCCCCATGACCCCGCTCACGATAGTGCTCATGTTCGTGAGTGGCCCACTGCTCGTGAAGCTTGGGGAAGAAGTCAAATGGAAGACGACCAATGACTGGGGTGACTTCGGGATTGCCGTTGTGGTTACGAGTTTCGTTCTTCTGCTGCTTGTCCGCTCGAAACTTCCTGATGCCCCTGCAGAGGCTAAAAAATCAAAATCCCGAGGGGTGGGAATGATGCTCGTGGTTGTGGCTCTCTACTCGATCACGGCGTACTACGACGCTATTCTTGTAGATGCTTCGAGTCCAGCGTTTTACCTCGCCACCATCTTCTTCGTCATCGGACTCATGTGCCTTGGGCTTGGGGCGCTCGACCGTCGTTTCTTCTTCTTGCACCTTGAGAAGGGGCGGGAGGTCTACGAACACTGCTGGTCGTGGAAAAATATCCGTCCTTGCGTTTTCTTCGGGGTTCTGTATGCCTCGGCAACGGCATGCCATATGGTTGCACTAAAAGCAACTGGGCATGTCAATTACGTGGTTGCCATCAAGGAAAGTCTGTCCGCAGTTGATGCGGCGTTGGTTACCTGGCTCCTCGTGCACGGTACGAAGAAAGGGTGGTGGTGGCGCCGCCGCGACGCAGAAGCCGAGAAAGTGTACGTGGCGAAAAGAAACGAAGCCGAGACACTTCCGCGGCGCGTCTGGGCGATGCTCGGTATCGTTGCAGGAACTACCATTCTCGTAGTCCTCGGCACTACCTGACGGAGTGTCGAGCGAAGATTCTGGAGCGCGGTCGCTTGACGGCCGCGCTCTTTCTTTTATGCTTGAGCCATTACTTCTCATCTTTGATTATGAAACCACTGAAATTTGGGAAGCTCACAATCGGCGGGCCACGCACGGTTGTCATCGCGGAAATAGCCGATTCCCACAACGGCTCGATGGAAACCGCAAAAAAATTGGTGGATGCCGCGAAGGAAGCGGGAGCTGATGTCGCGAAATTTCAGCTTCACCTTGTCGGTACAAACGAAGTGGATGGAAAGAACGAAATGATTCCCGGTTCCATTAATATGTGGGATGGGCCTTTGTACGATATTTTACAGCGCAATCTTTTCTCTTTTGAGATGCACAAGGAAATTATGAAATATTGTGAAAAAATCGGTATCGAATATCTCTGTACGCCTTTTTGTACCGCTGCTGTCGATGTATTGAATGACATTGGGGTAAAAGCATTTAAAACGGGTTCCGGTGAACTTGATAACCTTCCCCAGCACCGCCGGCTTGCGCAGGTTTCTGCAAAAACCGGCAAGCCAGTCATTGTTTCAACCGGGATGTCCGTCTGGAGTGAAATTGCAGATACCGTGAAAGTGTATGAAGAAGAAGGAGCGAAAGAAAATCTTGTGCTCGTGAACTGCACCTCGGAGTATCCGCCGAACGATTATTCGCATGCCAATCTTGGGCTCATCAAAAAATTACAGGATGATTTCGGCGTTATTGTCGGGCAATCCGACCACACGATGGATAATTACACGGCGTATGCTTCTGTAGCGCTTGGTGCCAAGGTCATCGAAAAGCATTTCACGCTGTCCCGAAAACAAAAAGGTCCTGACCACTTCATCGCACTGGAGCCGCAGATGCTTAAAGACCTCGTGGACGGCATCCGGAAAATTGAGGTGGCGCTTGGGAGCGAAAAGGTTATTTCAAAAGAAGAGCAAGTGGTGCGCGACTGGGCATTTCACACGGCGACCACCTTCCGCGATATTAAAAAAGGGGAAGTGTTTACACTCGAAAATCTCATTGAGCGCCGCCCCCGGCAAATGGAGCGGGGTGGCAAAGTCGTTGACGGCATTCCTTCGAAATATATGGATCCGCTCTTTGCCGGCAAACTCATCGGCAAAAAAGCGGTCCGCGATATTCCCAAAGACACCATGCTCGTGTGGGAGGATGTTGTCTAGAAACCACGAGCTGATGCTTTTTGAGCGCTGTGGCCGGTTAAGCTGACCCAAAAAGCATCAGTTCGCTAGATCAGCAACTTTTAGCTGCAATACGCGGTTAGAAACAGGGTAACCGAGCCCCGTTTTCTGTATTAGGCAAATGCCACCTAGACCAAAAAAGAAAAAAAGAAAAATTGCGATTATTGCCGGCTCGCGGGGCGAGTACGGCTATTTTCGTCCGGTTATCAAGGAAATTCAGAAGCGCAAAAATCTCGACTACGGCATCATCACTTCGAATATGCATATGCTCGAGACCTTCGGCTCGAGTATAGAGGAAATCAAACGGGATGGCCTTAAAATCCACGCCTCTATATTTAATACACTCGACGGGTATAACCATCTTACGATGGTGAAATCACTCTCCATTTTCATGCTACAGCTTCCGGAGCTTTTGAAACAGATGGGAGCGGACATGGTGCTTCTTGCGGGGGACCGCGGGGAACAGCTCGTGGCGGCGATTGTCGGAGCGCACCTGTATCTTCCAGTCGCCCACATTCAGGCGGGGGAGGTATCGGGGAATATCGACGGCGTCTCGCGGCATGCAATCACGAAGTTCGCCCATCTTCATTTTGCTGCGAATAAAGATGCGGCAAAGAGGGTGGAGCGAATGGGGGAGGAATCAAAGCGTATTTTTACTGTTGGGGCGCCGATGCTTGACGAACTTGTCGGGGGATTCGTGACGCCGAAAAAAGAAATTTATCGCAAGTTCAATTTGACTCCTGGTAAGCCCATGATGCTTGTGGTACAGCACTCAGTAACCGAGGAGTTCAACGATACCGCGCGCCAAATACGCGAAACCGTGGAAGCAGTTAAACGTTTCCCTGGATTTCAAAAAGTCATCATTCTCAATAACTCCGACGCCGGGAGCACGGTGCTCCGGCGAATTATTATGGAACATAAAGATGAGTCCATGCAGGTGTTTCCGAACGTAAAGAGGCAGGATTACGCAGGACTCATGCGCGTGGCCAAGGTGTTGGTCGGCAATTCCTCAAGCGGTATTATCGAGGCACCGACCTTTAAACTTCCTGCGGTCAACATCGGCAACCGCGAAAGGGGACGTCTATGCGGCATAAACGTCATTCACGCGCCGCACGAGACAGGGGCTATTGAGCGCGCGATCAAAAAGGCGCTCTCACCGGCATTTCGAAAGAGCGTAGAGAAGTGCGTAAATCCCTATGGCGACGGGGACTCATCGCGGCGGATTGTCGATATCCTCGAGCGAGTCCCGATCGATGATACACTTCTCATAAAACGCATCACCTATTAATTTTCTCCTATGGCAAAAACAAAAAAGAAAAACGTACTCGAGAGTAGTTTTGTGGTTTCCCTAGGAGCGAGCATGCGAGACGCCATGGGTGCCATTACCGATAACCAGCGTGGAGCGGTCATTCTTGTTGATACAAGGGGACATCTGTATGGCATTCTCTCCGACGGCGATATCCGCCGCGCGATGCTCTCTGGCTTTACCCTTGAAACACCGATTGAAAAGATAGCCAACACTCACCCGGTGACGGTTACCGCTCTGGCGCGCGACAAGGGAAAAGACGAAGAAATCTTCGCGAAAGAAAGCTCCATCACGATGCTTCCCGTCGTTGGTTCAAAAAACGAGCTTCTTGATATTGTCATCCGTGAACCGAAAAAGAGGAAGCCGTGGTAGCTCTGGAAGAAACATTCTTACTGCCTGTCTTAAGCGGAAACAGTTACTAGCATAGACGCTTGCCATGTCGAGAGTATTAGTTACCGGGGGGTTGGGGTTCATCGGATCGACTATTGTCGATGCTTGTGTGGACCGCGGCGACAACGTCATTTCAGTGGACGATCTTTCGACGGGTAAGGAGAAATATGGTAATCCGAAGGCGCTAAACCACCGTGTCGACATTTCCGATGCCATCGTTCTTGAGAAGGTATTTGAAGCGGAGAGACCGGAAATCATTTTTCATACGGCGGCGCTTGCCCGTATTCAGCCATCGTTTGAAAACCCCGAACGTTATTTTGCCGTAAACGCGGTCGGTACAAAAAACGTGCTTGCCGCGGCGAAAAAATACGGCGTTAAACGCATCGTGTATTCCGCTTCCTCATCTGCCTACGGCGAGCAGGACGCTTCTTCCCTCACGGAAGACATGAAACTCGGAGCGCAAGCGGCACATCCCTACGGCTCGACGAAGCGCATGGGGGAGATGCTTATGCGCGACATGGGGAAGGCGACCGGTGGGCCGGAAACCGTATGCTTACGGTATTTCAATGTGTATGGGCCTCGGCAATCAACGACCGCAGAGGGTCCTTATGCAACAGTCATTGGTATTTTTCTCGACCAACGACGACAGGGCAAGCCTCTGTCCGTGGTGCCCGATGGGAATCAACGGCGGGATTTTACGGCGGTGGACGATGTTGTTCGAGCGAATCTTCTCGCCTCTTTATCTCCTAAGGTGGGGAATGGGGAAATCATTAATATCGGTACCGGGCGCAATTACTCGATATGGGAAGTTGCAGCTCTGATACTCGGACTTCCGCTCGGGACTTCTTCCGAGGAGCTTCTGACGTCGGGTAAGTGTATTATGACGCCACCGCGACGTGGCGAGGTTCAGGAGACGCTTGCCGATATAACTCGCGCCAAGACATTACTTGCCTGGGAGCCGGAGGTTTCGTTTCCCGACGGTATTTCACGTTTGCGAAGTTAGGGAGTAATTCTGTACCGAAATGATTATTGACGGAAAAGCAGTTGCGGAAAAACTCAAAGGTGCGATAAGGGTGGAAGTAAGGCGACGAGAGAGTCCGCCGACGCTCTGCACTATTATGATTGGAGAAAACCCGGTGAGCGAGCAGTTTCTCTCCATTAAAAAGAAATTTGCCGCCGAGGTTGGTATTCCGGTGCGCGATGTTCGTTTTCCCTCCTCGGCAGCCGAGGAGAAGATTATCGCGAAGCTCGCGGAACTTTCGAAAGAAAAACAGATAGGGGTTATTGTGCAGCTGCCGCTTCCACCCTCGTTCGACGCGGAGCGCATTCTCAATGCCGTATCACCCGCGCAGGACGTCGATGTTCTTTCGAACGATTCTGTCCGGCAATTCGAGGCGGGGACACTCTCTGCACTTCCTACGGTTATTGCCGCATTCGACGCGATTCTTACTGAACAAAGAATTATGCTCTCGGGTAAAAAAGCGCTGGTCATCGGGCGGGGAAAACTGGTCGGGGCGCCGGCGGCTGTATGGCTCCGGCGCGCCGGCGCCGTAGCGACGGTTGCCGACAGCACTACTTCTGATCTTATGGCACTCACGAAAGATGCAGACATCATTATTCTTGGCGCCGGCGCGCCGTGGATTCTCACCCCCGACATGATCAAAGAAGGAGTAATTATTTTGGATGCGGGTACGAGCGAGCAGGGGGGAAAAGTAGTGGGCGATGTCGACCCTGCGTGCGCAGAAAAAGCGTCTCTTTTTACACCAACCCCTGGCGGCATCGGTCCCATTACCGTTGCCATGGTATTCAAAAATCTTCTTACGCTCACGAGATAAAGAAGTACTTTTGCTGCACCTTGCTTGGGCAGGTCACCTGACCCCCCCTGTCTTTTTACACGTTACTTTTTGGCTGGTTTTAGGATTATACTAAGTGTCTCATGGCGGCTCACATTCCTATTTTGGGTACCTCAAAAGCCTTCGGTGAAGGCGTTTTCTTTATTGCCGAGATAGGGAAGAACTTCATACAGACAGAAGGGGAGCAGCCCGTTGCGGAATATCTTGAAAACGCGAAGAAATTAGTAAAAGCCGCGAAGGAAGCAGGGGCGGATGCGGTGAAATTCCAAACGCATGAAGTGGAGGACGAACAGCTAAATCTCAATATCGTCTCACCCCACTTTAAAGGTGCGGATCGCTACAGCTGGATTACCCGCAACATGTTAGCGAGCCCAGTTGACACTTTCTGGAAGCCATTAAAAAAATATTGTGACGAGATCGGGATTCTTTTTTTCTCAACCCCGATGAGTCGCAAGGCCGCCATAAAGCTCAAGGAGGTCGGCGTGCCGTTTTGGAAAGTTGGTTCGGGCGATGTACAGGATTATGTAATGTTGGATTTCATGATCCAGACGGGGAAGCCCGTCATTATTTCAAGCGGTATGGTCTCTCTTTCAGAGCTCGACGAAGTCATCAATTATATTCGAAGCAACCGCGTGCCGCTCGTTGCGCTCTACTGTATTAGTCAGTATCCGGCGCCGAAGGAGTATTTTAATCTCGCAACCATTGAGTATCTCGCGGAGAAATATCCGGATGTCGTTATCGGTTTTTCCGACCACTCGCTTGGGGATGAAGTGGCGCTTGCCGCCGTAAAGGTCGGCGCAAAGGTAATCGAAAAACATTTTTCATTTTCGCGCGATTTGTGGGGGGCGGACCACAAGGTTTCGATGACGCCGGAGGAATTTAAGGAGATGGTTGAAAAAGTCCGTAGCGGAAAGTACCAGAACGTCGATGAAAAGCCCTATTATGGGCGCAAAGATAAAGAACTTGAGGGAGCCGAAAATAAATTTCGCCCCTACTTCAATAAATCGCTTATGGTGGGGAAAGACATTCCCACCGGCACAGTTCTCACCCGAGAGATGATTTTCGCGATGCGCCCAAAAATGTACGCCAAGGGACTTCCGGCGCAGGAGTTTCCCCGGGTGCTTGGTCGAAAGACCACGAAGGCCCTGAAAAAATTCGACCCGATTACCGATAGTGTTTTTTCCTAGTATGCCTGCCACGAATAAGAAAAAACGCCGCATCTGTTTCATCATCACGAGCTTCATCCACTACAGCCGCTCACTTCTTATTCTTGATGAGCTCAAAAAACGCTCTGATGTCGACCTTCATATCGTGATCGGCGGAACCGCACTTCTTGCGAAGTATTCATCGAGATACGCGTACGTCAAAAATATTCTTGAGCAGGAAGGGTTTAAGAATCTCTATGAAGTGTATTTCAATTTAGAAGGAGACAGCGCGGCCGTAAAGGCGCAGACTGCCGGATTGGGGCTTATCGAATTCGCGCACCTTTTCAACAACATCAAGCCCGATGTTGTTGTGGTACGCGGTGATCGCTTTGAAGTGCTTTCAGCCGCGACCGCCGCTTCCTACATGCACATTCCGATCGCTCATATCGAAGGGGGTGATGTTACCGGAACGCTTGATGAGACCGTGCGTCATTCCATCACCAAACTTGCCCAACTGCATTTTGTAACGAATGAAGACGCACGACGCCGGGTGCTTCAGATGGGGGAGCCCTCGCGCTATGTCTTCAACTTTGGCAGTCCCGAAATCGAAATAGCTGAAAAAGTAACCCGCCGTCCGTTGCCGGTTGCGGTCATGGGAACCGGAAGCGGGGCGTCAGTTGACCTTAGAGAGGGGTATCTCATGGTGATGTATCACCCGGTTATAGGTGAGGAGAAGGAACTTTCGGAAAAGACACAGAATCTCCTTGCCGCCGTCTATGCACTTGCGATACCAACGCTGTGGTTCTGGCCGAATTTTGACATCGGCGCGGAAGAAATTTCACGGGAACTTCGCATATTCAACGACACCGTTGCCGATCACCAAATCCGGTTTTTGCGCTATTTGCCGCCGCAAGAGTTCCTGACGCTTCTTAAGGGCGCGAGTTGTCTCATTGGCAATTCCTCGGCGGGTATCAAAGAGTCAGCATACTTCGGTACTCCGGTTGTGAACGTTGGCACTCGGCAGACGGGGCGGCTTCGTGGAGAAAACGTCTGTGATGCGCAGGAGGACACGAAGAAACTTCGCACCGCCATTAAAAAACAGCTTGGGGTTGGGAGATATTCGCCATCACATTTTTATAGGGCGGAAAGCACCGGGAAAAATATCGCGAAAACGCTGGCAACTACTCCCCTGTATGTCCAGAAAAAATTCCATGAAAACGGCGCTAAAAAATGAATCTAGACCCCCCCTATCCCTGTGGTCGAGGTTTTAAAAACATGTTAGGGTAGACAAATGCAAGTGAACGCCATTTTGCGAAACGCGCTTGTGTGGGGCTTGTTCCTCACCCCTCTTATCCCGCTTATTGTTGCAACCTCGCCGCTGCCTTCGCTTTTCTTTCCCTATATCACCGGTAAGAATTTCACGTTCCGTATCTTGGTTGAACTTACGACGGCAGGTTGGCTTATATTGGCGCTCCGCGATACTGTCTTTCGTCCGCGCCGGTCACTTCTTCTCATTGCCATTGCCCTCTTTACATTTATCGTCGCCCTTGCCGACGTTTTTTCGGTGAATGCTTTCAAAAGTGTTTGGAGCAATTTTGAGAGGATGGAGGGACTTGTCACGATTGCGCACCTCTTTCTCTATTTCCTTGTGCTCTCTGCCATGCTCCGGAGCGAAGGATCCTGGAGAGGTTTTTGGCACGTTTCGCTCGGGGCGGCGTTTGTGGCATCCTCCTATGCTTTGACCCAGCTTTTGGGCTGGTTTCCGATGCACCAGGGGGATCGTCCTGATTCGACACTCGGAAACGCCACGTACCTGGCTGGCTATCTTCTCTTCCATGTATTTCTTGCTGGTTTTCTTTTTATACGCGCGCGGCAAAGGAGTTTGAGATGGGTCTATGGCATCCTTGGCGCGTTTTATGCCGCTATCGTGTATCTGACGGCAAGTCGGGGCGCCTTTCTCGGTCTTCTTGCGGGGCTTCTCGTTGCGGCGGCTATCACGGCTCTATGGGGACGCGAAAATCGTCATGCACGGCAATGGGCTCTCGGCATCATTATCGGTATTGCGGTTCTCGGAGGTTTTTTCCTTGCAGTTCGACATACCGACTTCGTTCGGGAAAACCACGTGCTCGGGCGCTTGGCGTCCATCTCGCTTGAGGAAGGTAAAAGTCGCTTTCTCATCTGGAACATGGCGTGGCAAGGGTTTAGGGATCGCCCGCTTCTCGGCTGGGGACAGGAGAGCTTTAATTTTGTCTTCAGCGAATATTATGACCCGCAGATGTATGATCAGGAGTCGTGGTTTGACCGCGTCCACAATGTATTTCTTGATTGGCTCATCGCGGCCGGAGGGCTTGGTCTTTTGTCCTATCTATCGCTCTATGCCGCGGCACTTATAAGCATCTGGCGGCGAGGGCTTTTTGATACCATCCTTGAGCGCGCCATCCTTACCGGTCTTATTGTCGCCTATGCAGTGCATAATTTCTTCGTGTTCGACAATATTGCAAGCTATCTCCTGTTTTTCTCCCTTCTCGCATTCCTCTCTGTTCGGGCGGGAGCTGAAGTGGCACCCCTGCTCGGGCGTTTTGTGCCGAGCCGTGGGGTTATTGACCGTATCGTGACTCCGCTCATTCTCGTTGCGGTTATATGGGTTGTCTATGCGATTAATATTCGGGGCATTCTTGCCGCCCATGATTTGGTGCAGGCACTTTCGTTCCAAGAGAGCGGGATTGAGGTAAATCTTGCTCAGTTCAAACAGGCACTTTCGCGCAATTCTTTCGGGGAGCAAGAGGTGCGCGAGCAGACGGTGAGTGCAGCGAACCAACTTGCGTCGCTCTCTGTTGACCCCGCGCTTAAGAGTGAATTTTTTACTTTTGCGCGCACTGAGATGCAAAAACAAATTGACCGCGTGCCGAACGATCCCCGTTTTGATCTTTTTATGGCGTCGCTTCTGGACACCTACCAGCAATATCCGGACGCGATCCCCTATCTTAAGAGGGCCCTCGAGCTCTCGCCGAAGAAGCAGATAACGCTTTTTGAAGTTGGCAGCAATTTATTGAATCAAGGCCAGACCGAGGAGGCCCTTATGGTGCTGAAACAAGCATATGAGCTTGCTCCCAAGTATAATACCGCGGCATTTCTCTACTCTGCCGGCGCGATTTACGCAGGGCAACAGGAGCTTGCGGATAAGATACTCAGTGATTTTTTTGGCGACAATATTCCGCCGGACCAGCGTCTCATCCAGGCATATAGTAGAACAGGACAATTCGATAAGGCACGGGTTCTTTTGGAGAAGAGTGCCGCGGCTAATCCGGGTAACTGGCAGGTATACGTGTCGCTTGCCGCTTTGTACCTGGAGCTCGGGCGGCGGCAGGATGCGGTTACTGCAATTGAAAAAGCTGCGGCAATAAACAGCGACGAGGAATTTCAGAAACAAGCGGTGTTCTTCATACAGGAAATCAAGGCGGGAAGGAATCCGTAAAGAGACGCTCGCCTCATGCTTTTCCGGAGACGCGTCCATCAAGCTCCTCCAAAGCACGAGGCTCGCTTAACATAGAAGTGGACCTACGGGACTTGCACTTTTGGTCGATCTATGCTAGCTTACTTTAGTGCGTGCCAATCGGGCACCTGAATAAAAGTCTACGAAAATCCCGCCTTTGGCGGGATTTTCGTTTGTGTGTTACCGTGGTGGAAAACCCTCTTGCGCCAAGCGGTGGGGGGCGGCGGCACTCACGAAGACTTTTATTTTTTGGAGCTCGCACCCGCTCCCCGCCGATTGGCACAATAGAACTACATCATGGATCCCGTTAGAGATACTAACAGTTGGTACTATAGCTAAATGGTAAGGATTTCATGGTTGTGATATTGCCACTTCGGTCTAAAGCTATAAACGGAAACGCTTCAAAAAACGCCTGGTCGATGACCATTATTGATTTCTACAGTAGGGAAGGCTCAGGACGTCAGTTGGGCGTTTCCTATCTCTAACGGGATGGAGATAGAAAGGGAGGTGCTCTTGGCATCGTTTACCACATTTCAGATTGGGGGCAGGGCGCGTTTTTTTGCTCGTGTGCGCACACCTCAAGATCTGAAAGAGGCGCTTGAGTGGGGAGAAAAAGAAAAGGTCCCCTTTTTCGTTCTGGGCGGCGGATCGAATCTTCTTATAAGTGACGATGGCTTTCCCGGGCTTGTCATAAAAATTGAGATTGGTGGCGTCTCACTGAAGGAGGAGGGGGAGGTGTTTCAGGTTGTGGCGGGGGCAGGAGAACCCTGGGACCCTTTTGTTGTCAGAACCATAGAGAGTGGTCTTTCTGGACTCGAGAATCTTTCCGGTATTCCCGGTACGGTCGGAGGAACTCCAGTTCAAAATGTCGGGGCATATGGAGTGGAAGTAGGCACTGCGATTGCATGGGTTGAGGCCTACAGTATGAAAACATACAAGAAGCGGCTGTTTCAAAACACCGACTGCCAGTTTGGATATCGAACAAGCTTCTTTAAAACCGAAGAAGGGCGGCAGTGGATTATCACTCGCGTTGCTTTTCATCTTTCAAAAAATGGAGCGCCGAATCTTTCCTATCGTGAGGTTCGGGATTATTTCACTAATCGCGAAACTCCCCCAACTCCTCTTGAGGTTCGCGAGGCAGTTCTTTTGATCCGCAGCAGAAAATTTCCTGATATCAAAGTAATCGGAACTGCCGGCTCTTTTTTCAAAAACCCTGCGGTTGACAGTACGACTCTTGCAAAACTTCTCAAGGAGTTCCCGGATTTGCCCCATTTTCCTCTTAGGGGCGGCGGAAGCAAAATTGCTCTTGGTGCTTTGTTAGAGCGGCTGCAGTGGAAAGGGGTACGCCGCGGCAGAGTCGGAGTATTTGAGAAACAATCTTTGGTACTTGTCAACTACGGCGGCTCAACCGCGCAGGAAATGCGCGAGTTTGCTGAGAACATAATCCGTGATGTCCGGGAAAAGACCGGTATTGAGATTGTCCCGGAGATCGTGTTTATTGGAGATCGACTTCAAATACCCGGCGACTTGCCGCGGGGATGAGAAGGCGAGTTGTGTTCTGGGTCGGCGGCGGCCGACACATCTTCCAAAAAAACAACCTGGTGTCCCGTGGAATCCCCACAGCGAGCTGTGGGGATTCCACGGGACTTGTTTTATACCGGATTCGCGCTCAAAATAATTTGCATATCGTAGTGTGTTTCTAAATCCATACGCACGTACACAAAACAGTGTATCGTGTACGAAACGATTTCAAAACTTTGGCAGAGCAAAAGAACGAGGGCACGTAAGTGTCGTATGGGGGTTATCCACACCTCGTGCATAAAAATCATTGTATGTGTACTTTGAATGAGCGATACTGTAAGAGAAACGGCTGAGCAGTAATTTTTTAAATATTTTGCCGCTTCATATTGCGGCGACAATGGTCGGAAATTACTGCATACGATATACGCTTAGCATAACCTAGTAGCACTTATGGCAAAGAGAAAGAAGGCCGCGAAGAAAAAGAAGAGATAATCTCCTTACGTAGCGAGACGTCTCGGCACCGCCACACCCATTACGGATGTGGCGGTGCTTTTTTGTGCGGTTTACGCTACAATAAGTCCTCATGTTTTTTAATAGCTTATTTAGCGAGGGGAAGGGAACTAAAGTTCCGAAACAATACGAAGAGGTTGTCAAGAATATCAACGAGTATGAGCAGAAAACTCAAGCTCTTTCCGACGAGGAACTTCGGGAAAAAACTCAAGTTTTTCGGGATAAGCTTGCCCACGGCAGAACACTTGAAGCCATACTACCTGAAGCTTTCGCCGTAGTGCGCGAAGCGGCAAGGCGTTCTCTCGGGGAGCGGCATTTTGATGTTCAACTCATGGGCGGCATAGTGCTCCACTACGGCAATATTACAGAAATGCGCACCGGCGAAGGAAAAACGCTCGTCGCGACACTTCCCGCATACCTCAACGCACTTCCCGGCAAAGGAGTACATGTGGTCACGGTCAATGATTACCTTTCGCGGCGCGACGGCGTATGGATGGGGCAAATTTACTCGGCACTCGGACTTTCGGTTGGCGTCATTAATCATGAGGAGTCCTATGTGTACGACTCACAACACACAACCGACAACTCACCACGGGAAGGAGAGTTGGACAAAACACGAGATACACTCGGTTCATTCAAAGTGGTGCACGAATTTTTGCGTCCGGTGTCGCGACGGGAAAGCTACGAAGCCGACATTACCTACGGTACCAACAATGAATTTGGCTTTGATTATCTGCGTGACAATATAGAATACAATCCCAAAGGGTTACGCCAACGGGGATTCCACTTTGCTATTGTCGACGAAATAGACTCAATTCTCATCGACGAGGCTCGTACCCCCCTTATTATTTCAGCTCCGACAACAGAATCCGAGAATTTATATGCGCTTTTTACCAATGTTGCGCGAGAGCTTCAGCATGACATTGATTATACCGTTGATGAAAAACATAGAACCATAATTCTTACTGACGCGGGCATTGAAAAAACAGAAAAAATCCTCGGCATTGGCAACCTGTATACCGAAAAAGGCATCAAATACGTACACCACCTTGAAACGGCAGTGCGCGCTAAGGCGCTTTTTGAACGGGATCGGCATTATGTGGTTCGGGATGGGGAAGTCGTCATTGTAGATGAATTTACGGGACGTCTCCAGCCCGGCCGGCGCTGGTCGGAGGGGCTGCATCAGGCGATTGAGGCGAAAGAGGGGGTGGCGGTACAGAAAGAGTCGCGCACGTTTGCTTCGATTACCTTTCAGAACTATTTCCGTCTTTATGGGAAACTTGCCGGAATGACTGGTACGGCGCTCACCTCCTCAGAAGAATTTTACAAGGTATACGGTCTCGAGGTCATGGCGATTCCGACCAATAAGCCGTCTAAACGGCACGATCACAATGACCTCATTTTCCAGACGGAAGCAGGAAAGTTCAGGGCAGTTGCGCGCAAGGTAAAAGAGCTCAATGCTAAGGGGCAACCGGTCCTCATCGGCACGGTTTCGATAGAGAAGAACGAGCTCTTGGGAAAATTTCTGACGCAGGAAGGAATCCAACATGAGATGCTGAATGCCAAGAACCATGAGCGTGAAGGAGAGATTATTGCACAGGCGGGAAGGAAGGGGCGAGTAACGGTTGCCACGAACATGGCTGGCCGCGGCGTTGATATCAAGCTCGGAGGTAACCCGGCGACCAAAGAGGAACATGAAGGGGTGAAAGATCTCGGGGGGCTCTTTGTGCTTGGTACCGAGCGCCACGAAGCGCGGCGTATCGATAATCAGCTTCGAGGGCGCTCCGGGCGGCAGGGCGATCCGGGTGACACGCAGTTTTTTGTGTCGCTTGAAGACACCCTCATGCGTGTTTTTGCTTCTGACACCATAAAGAAAATGATGGGGCGCTTTGGTATTCCGGAGGATGAGCCGATTGAAAATTCACTTATCACGCGGTCGCTTGAATCCGCGCAGACAAAAATCGAGGGATTTAATTTTGATGCTCGGAAGCTCGTGCTCGAATATGACATGGTGCTTAATCACCAACGGCACACTGTTTACAAACGCCGCCGGAAAGTGCTACTCGGAGAACCATCGGAATTCGAAACACTCCTTGATGAACTCGTTGGCGACAGTGAAGAAGCGCGCAAGGCGATTGCTGAGAGAAGGCAGCAGCTTGGCGATACGGAATTTTTATCCTCCGCACGACAGCTTCTCCTTCAAACCATTGATATGCTTTGGGTAGAACACCTGGAAGTAATGGATTATATGCGCGGCAGCGTCAATCTGCGCGCCTATGGACAGCGCGATCCGCTGGTTGAGTACCGCAAGGAGGGACTTCGGCTTTTTAAGGAAATGGAAGAGAGCTTTATCGAAACGGTACTGCGCCTTCTGCCGAACATCGGCGCGGAGGCATTTATGCGCGAGGAAAAGCAATTGACGGAAGTACATCAACAGGCGCGCTTTATCGGCGGAAGCCTGGAATCAAAAAGTGAAGAAAGAGCGCCCGCCAAAGGTGGGTCCGCCTCCGGCGGAAAGGTGGGACGTAACGACCCCTGTCCGTGTGGTAGCGGCAAAAAATATAAGAAATGCGGGATGCTTAATACAGAAGAGCATCAGAAAAATTTGGCGAAGAAGTAAGGAACATTTTTGATTCTCGCGAGGTTGTAAAAACTATGAAAAGCGGAAAAAAGGATGTCGTAATCGCGGTGAGCGGTGGTTTTGATCCTCTTCATGTCGGGCATGTACGAATGTTTGAAGAAGCACGGAAACTCGGAGATCGGTTGGTTGTCATCCTCAATAACGACCGCTGGCTTCGAAAAAAGAAAGGGGTCATTTTTATGCACGAGGATGAGCGCAGAGAAATCATCAAGGCTCTCAAAGCGGTTGACGAAGTTGTTCTTACCCGTCACCCAAAGAACCCGTCGGATATGAGTGTCTGCGCCGAGCTTCGCGCCCTGCGGCCCAATATTTTTGGCAACGGCGGAGATCGAACGAGAAAAAGTATTCCTGAAGCGTCAGTGTGCAAGGAACTCAATTGCCGCACGGTTTTCAATCTTGGAAAAGGGGGAAAAGTCCAGTCAAGCTCCTGGCTTCTCTCAAAATACGCTCTGCGCGCAAAAAAGACATAGCATGTAACTAATGGATGCACAGAAAAAGACAGTTGATGCAAGGTCGGCAGTGGTATTCGATGTAGATAATACCCTGACGCCGCCTCGCCGGCCGCTCGAGCCCGAAATGGCGGCGGCGCTTCAGCATCTGTCCGTTCCGTTTTTCGTGTGCGCCGGAAGCGATCTTCGGCTCATTGCCGAACAATTTATTGAGCCTCTGCACCGCTTCGGATATCGCGGCTCATTTGAAGCATTTGTATGCAACGGTACTGCCCGGTATCACTGCAAGCTTTTTGAAAAGTTGTCGACCGAGCTCGTTGAACGTTTTGAGATGTGCTCTCACATGGGAGAAGCACGGTTTCAACACCTTATGCAAATAATTGAGCACGCACTCAAGCTGCCGGAGTTCCAACTACCCTCTCCGATGCGTATCATAGGAGACAAGATTGTTGACCGAATTTCGATGATTAACGTAATACCTATTGGGAGACCCCGAGAGCCTTTAGGAAATGAAACCTATGCCAATCGCGCTTTTTTCAAAGAATACGACGAGCGCACGGGATTTCGCCGGCGTTTTCTCAAGCACCTGCGACAAGAATGCTCCCGTCTTTCTTTGGAAGAAATACAAATTTTTCTCGGAGGAGAGACCTCCTTTGATGTGGTAGTACAGGGTTATGATAAGAGCTATGCTGTTCGTTCAGTCCTTGGTCGCGGTTTTGAGCGCCTGTGGTATTTGGGTGATGCCTTATTTGAGGGAGGCAATGACACCGCAATACTCACCTTCATTGATACCTGGCAGGGGACACATCCCTGTCCCGTTAAAGCGATACAGGTTAACAACTGGCAAGACACCCTTAAGACACTTCATACACTCAAACTTCTCTAGAGCATGTTCCGGGACCCTCGGCAGGCATGCGTTTCTCCGGGTACGCCGTTTTTTCTGGTGAAAAAATGGCTGAAATGCTCATGCCGTCGCGTTCGCAACCCCCTCCGAAACGCATACCTGCCTCTGGGTTAGGGATTTCCAGACATGCTCTAGAAAAGCCATGGAGCCGAGAACTCGGGGAAACGAGACATACAAAAGCTTCTCGATTAAGCGAGACACTTAGAAGAAAGAGACTTTTTGAAAGTTTCTGGTTGGTGAAACTGTTTTGCATTTTTTACTTAGGTCCTCCTTCCCAGGAAGGGGAGGAAAGTTGCGCGGACTTAGGACTATGCCCCGTGAGATAATGCTCTCTACATTCCATGGTAAAATTGGAGTACTTATATCTCACGGGGTGTGCTTTAATGACTGCACCAATAGTATTTAGTATGTTGCTTCGACTTCTCCTCAAACTTGCCATTACCGCCCTGGCACTCCTTGCGATCGCGAAGTTTGTCCCGGGAATCACGGTCTCCGGGTGGTATCCGGCGATTATCGCCGCACTCATTTTAAGTATCGTAAATGTTACCCTGAAGCCCGTACTCGCGATTTTAACGCTTCCGCTTACGCTCATGACGCTCGGGCTTTTCTCATTTGTTTTAAATGCCGGCCTTTTTTGGTTTGTCGGTTCCTTCGTTGACGGGTTCGATGTTGCCGGTTTTGTACCCGCTCTTGTCGGCGCCTTTTTGCTTTCTCTCGCCAGTTGGTTTGTTCATAAGCTA
>MFLV01000004.1:0-336 GCA_001781435.1 Candidatus Kaiserbacteria bacterium RIFCSPLOWO2_01_FULL_51_21 | reverse complement strand
GGTTGGAGATTTTCACCCCGTCAGAAGTCGAGACTTCTAACCGGGCAGGCGTTTCACGCAGGTAAACTATGGAATATAAACCAACAATAGGACTTGAAGTACACGCGGAATTGAAGACGCAGACCAAGATGTTCTGCGATTCCAAAAATGACCCCAACGAGAAACGTCCTAACGTGAATATTTGCCCAGTGTGCATGGGGCACCCGGGAACACTCCCGACAATTAATAAGGAGGCAGTAAAACAGGTACTAAAAATTGGTGTGGCAGTCGACGGGAAACTTTCCGACAAGACCATTTTTGACCGAAAAAATTATTTCTATCCGGATTTACCCAAGG
>MFLV01000003.1:12279-14317 GCA_001781435.1 Candidatus Kaiserbacteria bacterium RIFCSPLOWO2_01_FULL_51_21 | reverse complement strand
GTGATTGGCGCGCGCCAGGGGGCGCGAGTACGCGCCTATTTTTTGAAGCGCGGAGGCAAGTCCTTCCGGATAGCGCGTGAGAAGCGCGCCGGAAGCATCGGCGAGAAATTCGCGCTTGCGGGAAATCGCAAGTCGGATGAGTGTCGCCGCAATCGGGGCAAGGATCGCAAGCACGAGACCAACGAGCATAAAAATTCCCTGCGCGCGGTTGTCGCGATCGCCGCCGCCAATACGCCCGGTGCGGAGAAAAAAATCGGAGAGAAGTGTTACGAAGCCGGCAAGCACGACCACCACGGTTGAAACAAGCATATCGCGATTCCCAACATGGGAAAGCTCATGGGAAACGACTCCCTCAAGTTCACTGCGATTAAGTATTTTGAGCAAGCCCGTCGTCACTGCCAGAACGGCGTGTTCCGGATTGCGGCCCGTTGCAAATGCATTCGGCGCCGGATCTTCAATGACGTAGAGCTTCGGTTTAGGAAGCCCCGCGGTAATCGCCAGATTTTCAACAATGTTGTGAATCTCACTGAATTCTCCACCGTCTTGCATCAGCCGCGCGCCGGACATTTTTATAACGAGTTTATCGCTCCACCAGTAACTTGCCACATTCATTACGATCGAGAAAATAACTGCAAAATAGAGTATTGCCGGGTTCCCATACGCCTGACTTATCACCCAGCCAAAACCAATGACGACAACAAGAAATCCCGTCATGAGAAACCACGTTTTTCGAATATTTGAATCCTGATGGGTATAAAGCGTTGCCATGAAATTTTCAGATAGTATACACTAAATGAACGCTGTCCTGACTGTATTTACTAGTCCTACATAAAAATATGAACGAGTATCTTCAAGTATTGAAAAAGTATGCGGTGTTCAATGGGCGCGCGGGAAGAAAAGAGTACTGGATGTTCTTCTTGTTTAATTTTCTAATCGCTATCGTAATCAGTATTATCGGGGCCCTTCTTCACGTTGGTTTTCTCTCAACGATATACACTTTGGCCCTCTTGATTCCCAGCATCGCCGTTGGAGTACGTCGTCTTCACGACACCGGCCGTAGCGGGTGGTGGCTTTTGATCGGTCTCGTCCCTCTTGTCGGAATTATCGTCCTCATTGTCTTCTTTGCAGAAAAAAGCAACCCTGAAGAAAATAAGTACGGATCAAATGTAAAAGGGATGGTCTCCGTGGGGACACCGGGCGGAAGCCAAAATTCCCCCACCGCATAAAATCTCGCTCGTCCTATCCCCACAGCAAGCCCCGTTAGTGAATGTTGGCATCGTTGCTCCGTCTCTCAGGTACGCTCTATAGCTACACTCGAAACACAGTTCACTGCTTCGCGTTCCGACAACGGTCGCAACAGGGAGACCATGCCAACATCTACTACGGGGCAAGCCGACGAGAGATTCTGCGCTTGGATTAAAACTTCACTTCAACTGGCTGTTTGGCTACCTGCTCACTCTCGTCAAGTTGGAAGAATTCCATTTTGCTGAATTTGAACGTGCTGGCGATGAGGTTACCGGGAAACGATTCTATCGCGGTATTGAGATCGCGGACATTGCCGTTGTAGAAGCGGCGCGCCGCCTGAATTTTATTTTCCGTGTCGGAAAGTTCCCGCTGAAGCTCAAGAAAATTTTGGTTTGCTTTAAGGTCAGGGTACGCCTCGGCAATCGCGAAAATTGACTTCAGGGCACCTGTGAGCATATTCTCCGCCTGTCCTTTCGCCGCGGGGCCCTGCGCGCCAAGCGCCGCCGCGCGCGCCTGCGTTACTTTTTCAAACGCGCTTTGCTCGTGTGCCGCATAGCCTTTCACGGTATTTACTAAGTTCGGAATCAAATCATAGCGGCGTTTGAGTTGAACATCAATGTCTGCCCACGCCTCCTTGGTGCGATTCACAAGCCGTACAAAACTATTGTAGGCAAAGATTGCCCACAATACGACGAGAACGATAATCCCCAAAATAATGTAGATGATAGTCATAGGTGTAAATTAATACTAAAAGTATAGCAGAAAATCATGAAGACAAAAGCGCCCCGCGAAT
>MFLV01000003.1:0-12254 GCA_001781435.1 Candidatus Kaiserbacteria bacterium RIFCSPLOWO2_01_FULL_51_21 | reverse complement strand
TCCCATACCACCCGGAGGCATTCCGCCAGCCGGCGGATTCTTCTCTTCCGGCTCATCGGCAATCGCCGCTTCGCTGGTGAGGAGTATCGCCGCGGCGGATGCCGCATGCTCGATACCGCTCCTTGTCACTTTCACAGGGTCAATGATGCCTGCCGCGAGCATATCGGGAACGAATTCATCTTTGAGCGCATCGTAGCCGGCATTTCCTTTCGCATTTTTGACATGGTCAACAACAACCGAACCGTCGTCCTTGCCAGCGTTCGCCGCGATTTGCTTCAGGGGCCGCTCGAGGGCTTTGAGCACGATCTGGTAGCCCACTTCCATTTCGCGGGACATTTTCTTTCCTTCAATATCTTTGGCAAGCTTCTGCCCCGCCTTAATGAGCGCAACACCGCCGCCGGGCACGATGCCCTCCGCAATCGCCGCCTTTGTCGCGTTCACCGCATCTTCGATTTTGAGTTTCAAATATTTCATTTCGGTCTCCGTCGCGGCGCCAACGCGGATAACGGCAACACCTCCCGAGAGCTTCGCCATGCGCTCTTCAAGCTTCTCTTTGTCGAACTTTGAATCCGTCTGCTCGATTTGCTTTTTGATCTGCGCAATGCGGTCGTTGATGTCTTTCTTCCCACCCTTGCCTCCAACAATTATCGTATTGTCTTTCGTGGCGATCACCTTCGAGGCACGCCCGAGCATAGAGAGCTCCGCCTTGTCGAGTTTGACGCCAAGCTCTTCCGCAATTACTTGCCCGCCAACGGTTGCCGCAATATCCGCCAAAAGTTCCTTCTTGCGATCGCCGTAGCCCGGCGCCTTAACCGCTAAGACGTTAAACGTGCCGCGCAGTTTGTTGACTACAAAGGTCGTGAGCGCTTCCCCTTCGACGTCATCGGCAATAATGACGAGCTCTTTCTTGCCCGTGTGAGCTACCTTTTCGAGCACCGGCAAAATATCCTGAATCGAAGAAATTTTCTTATCCGTAATAAGAATTAAAGGGTCTTTATATTCCGCTTCCATCCGCTCGGGGTTCGTGATCATGTACGGCGAAACGTAGCCCTTGTCGAATTCCATGCCTTCAACTACTTCGGATTCAATGCCGAAAGATTGCGATTCCTCGACGGTTACGACACCGTCCTTCCCCACTGTATTGATGGTGTCCGCGATAATTTTGCCGATATCCTCCGCTTCCGCGGCAATGGTTGCTACCTGCACAATCTCATCCTTTCCTTGAATCGGCTTTGCGAGCTTTCGAAGAGCCTCGACAACGTCCGCGGTCGCCGCTTCAATACCGGCGCGAACGCCCATGGCGTTCACTCCCATAGTTGTATGCCGCAGTCCCTCCTCAACAAGCGCCTGGGTCAGAATAACCGCCGTCGTCGTGCCATCTCCCGCGACATCATTCGTTTTATTTGCGACTTCCTTCACGATTTCCGCGCCCATGTTCTCGAACTTGTCGCGGAGCGTTATTTCTTTGGCAATCGTCACGCCATCGTTCGTAATTTGCGGTCCCCCGTAGCCCTTGTCGAGAATGACGTTTCGCCCGCGCGGTCCAATCGTCACGCGTACCGCGTCCGCCACTTTATCAACGCCAATTTTGAGCGCCCGGCGCACCTTTTCGTCAAAAATAATTTGCTTACTCATAGTTTATAGGGATTAGGTTTTGGTGATTAGGTTAGTGCTTCAGGTTTTAGTTTTCTAAAAACTATTTCAGTATTGCTAACACGCTTGGTTCGCTTACGACAAAATATTCTATGTCGTCAATTTCAACCTTATCCCCCCACTGGAAAAGTACCTTGTCGCCCACCTCGATGTGCATTGGTACAATCTTACCCTCGTCATTCACTTTGCCCGGGCCAACCGCAACCACAACTCCGCGGTCGGTTTTTTCCTTATCAACGGTTGCCGGGATGATAATTCCCGAGGGAAGCTCCTTTGCCCCTTCTTCCTCACTCATGGGTCGGATAAGCACTCGGTCGCCGAGAGGCTGGATTCCCGACTTATTGCCGCTTCCCGCTCCTGCGGCAGATGCCTTTTTTGCACTTTGTCCCTTCGGTTTCTTAGATTTTTTCATCGTTCGTATTTTTGGTTACCTTGTAATAAACGCCCCAAAGGGCAAAAAAGTGACCAGAGTATAAGGGTATTTTCAGGGGGTGTCAAATGTTTCGTTGAGGCCCCTCTATAATTTCTGATTGATTAGTGGCTTGTTAAGTTGGTCATGTTCATGGCATAGTGCCGCCAGACCTGAGCAAAACAATCTGAAAGGGATCATCCTATGCGTACGAGTGAGCAGAAGTTCTTTGAGATTCTAGCTCGATATGGCCTCTCAGCCGAACTCGAGACCACGCCAGTGGCTGCCAATCGTGTCACACTCGACGGGCACAGCAAGGTGACATTCTACGGAGTGGGACAACCCATTTCACCTGAAGTTGCGGAAGCAATCAGAGCAGAGGTCTTTCCTTTCATTGCTGCTGAGAAACCCGACTTCGGGGCACAGAATGACGAAGCAATTATTAGCGACGAGGTGCTCCCGTTGGGCGGGCCTGCAAGACAAGCCGCTGGTTTTGCCGCGCACTGTGCCTTGTACGACAGGGGTAAGTAGACAACCAACCGCTTCCCGAACAAAGCGGCGCGTATTCTTGCGAGAGGCTTTTCTCTTTTTATGTAGTTTGATGCCCCGTCCAAACGGAAACTTCCCTACGAGTTTTGTTTGGGCGGTTTCTGTTTGCTTAGTTGCATGATTTTTGAGGTATGGTAGTATGAATTCATACATGGACGTACTAGTGGCAGTATTGCCCTACATCCAGATCGCGCTCTCCATTCTCCTCGTCGCAGCCGTTATGCTCCAGCAGACCGGTTCGAGCCTCGGCGGGGCGTTTGGGGGCGATAATTTCAGCGCGGGTTTTCACACGCGCCGCGGAACTGAAAAATTTTTGTTTCAAGCAACTATTGTGCTTGGGGTACTTTTTGCCGCCTCAGCATTCCTCGCCCTTATCATCAGATCATAAAAAGTTGCGCCCGATGGCGAAACAGTAATCACTAATTTTTTCGTTTGCAATCATGAAGGAAAAACTTGAGTCGCTTCGGCGTTCTCTCTCGAGGCGTTTCTCTGTAAAAAAATTAGAATCCGTTGAGGGGATGTGGAAAACATTTTCTCCCGCCGAGCGGGTGCTGTGGTGGTTATTAGTCGCGGGAGTGGTAACGGCGAGCTTCGTTGCTCTTAATGAAGTTAATAAGCTGGCGCTCGTCGAGGTTCCCGATCGAGGGGGAAGCCTCATCGAAGGAAGCATCGGCTCACCCCGATTCATTAATCCTCTGCTTGCAATTTCTGACGCCGACCGCGATTTAACCTCACTCGTCTATTCCGGCCTCCTGCGGGTAACCGCTGAAGGAGAGCTTATCCCCGACCTCGCGGAAAGCTACACTATTTCTCCAGACGGTCTCATCTATACCGTAAAACTCCGGCAAGACGCGCTCTTCCAAGACAACATGCCCGTCACGGCGGATGATGCGCTCTTCACCGCTGACCTTGCAAAAGACTCCGCGATCAAAAGCCCGAAGCGCCCGAACTGGGACGGCATTGCTGTCGAGAAAGTCGACCGCACGACACTTCGATTTACGCTCCGACAGCCCTATGCTCCTTTTCTCGAAAATCTCACCCTGGGAATACTTCCCAAGCACTTGTGGAGTTCGGTTACCCCGGAGGAGTTCTCGTTAAGCTCATTGAATATCGAGCCCATAGGCTCCGGACCCTATCAAGTTTCAAGCGTGAAGCGCAATAACGACGGCATTCCAACGCGTTACGAACTCACCGCCTTCGGAAAATTCACCCTCGGCGAGGGGTATCTTTCCCGCCTCACGATCCGGTTTTATGGAAGTGAAGACGACCTCATAAGCGCATGGAATCACGGGGAGATTGAGAGTATAAGCGGCATTTCCTCGGGAAGTATCGCAAAACTTACTCAAGACGCCCGTATTGAACGGGCTCCTCTGCCGCGGGTATTTGCGGTCTTTATGAATCAAAACCAGGCGCCTATTTTCGCGCACAAAGAAGTGCGCCAAGCTCTTGATAGAGCGCTCGGCAAGGAAAAACTGGTGAACGATGTTCTCAAAGGATATGGCACGATACTCCACAGTCCCATTCCGCCGGGTACCTTTGCCTACAGTGGTGCAACCATTGCTCCGGGGAATATTGAGGAAGCAAAAGACATTCTGCGTGAGAGCGGTTGGATAGAAAATCCAGAAACGAAGGTATGGGAGAAAAAAGCCGCGAAAAAGAATCAGGCGCCGGAGAAACTGCAGTTCAGCCTTGCGACACCGAACGCGCCGGAACTCAAAGAGGTTGCGGAGATAATCAAAAAAGACTGGGAGCTCCTTGGCGCAAAGGTAGACCTCCACATTTACGAGACGGGTGATTTGCAGCAGAACGTGATTCGTCCGCGAAAATACGACACGCTTCTCTTCGGCGAAATCGTCGGTCGCGAGCTTGATCTCTTCGCGTTCTGGGATTCTTCACAGCGCAACGACCCGGGACTCAATGTCGCTCTCTATACCTCAAGCGCAGCAGACAAATTGCTTGAAAGCGGCAGAGCGCTCTCTTCGGAAAAAGAGCGCATCCAAAAATATCGGGCTTTTGAGAAAGAGGTGGTGAATGATATCGGCGCCATTTTCCTCTACGCTCCAGATTTTCTCTACCTTGTGCCAAAAGACCTGCAAGGATTCTCCCTCGGCTCCATTACCACCCCGAGTGACCGCTTCAGTGATATCTACAAGTGGTACACACAAACAAATCAGGTCTGGCATTTCTTTGCGAGATAATGCATCCTTTTATATTTTTGAAAAAACAGTTATGAACCCAAACGAACAAAGGCCATCTGAAAACCGCGGACCCCGCCGCCTGCCCCAACGGGGAGGTGCCCCGCGACGAGACAATCGCCAAAGCCATCAGGGCGGAGGATACCAGCGCGACCTTCATCGCGCCTTCCGCGACCGGCGCGCAGGACGCCCGCACCGCGCCCCCGGCGCACATCATCAGCTCCACCTCGGCGCTTCTTTAGACCATGGTGCGCAGAACGGAAACGGAGATACTATCCCGCCAATTGCGCCCGGAGTCATTCGTATTATTCCCTTGGGAGGCGTTGAAGAAATCGGGCGCAATATGTCGCTCGTGGAATTCGGTCAAGACATAGTTATTGTCGACTGCGGTTTCCAATTCCGCGAAGAAGATACTCCCGGCATTGATTTCATTCTCCCGAACACCAAGTACCTCGAGGACAATCGGCAAAAAATCCGCGCCATCATTGTTACCCACGGCCACCTTGACCACATCGGGGGCATTCCCTACATTCAAGACCGCATCGGCAACCCGCCGATCTATTCCCGCCGCCTCACGACCCTCATGATTAAAAAGCGGCAGGAGGAATTTCCGCACCTTCCGCCACTCGATATCCGCGAAGTGGAGAAAGACGACACGATAAAAATCGGCGGATTTGTAGTGAAATTTTTCGCCGTGACCCACACCATTCCCGATGCTATGGGCGTCATCATTCAGACGCCCCACGGCTCGGTCGTAAACACCGGCGATCTTAAGCTTGAGCACGAGGAGGGCATTCCGGTCGAGCGCGAGCACCAGGAATTCTCGAAGTTTGAAAAAGAGAAAGTGCTCCTCCTCATGGCGGATTCCACCAATGTCGAGAAGCCGGGCTTCTCGATTCCCGAGCGCATTGTGTTTGAAAACTTGGAAGGCTTCATCCGCTCTGCCACGGGGCGTCTCATCATCGGCACGTTCTCTTCCCAGCTTGAGCGCATCTGCAAAATCATTGAGATCGCCGAGCAATACAAGAAAAAAGTGGTCATCGAGGGACGCAGCATGAAGGTGAACGTAGAAATAGTGAAGTTCCTGAAAATTTTAAAAGTTCGGGACGAAACCTTCATCTCGGCGACTGAAATGGAGCAGTATCCGCCGAATAAAATTCTTATCCTCGCGACCGGCGCGCAGGGAGACGAATTCGCCGCGCTTATGCGCATTGCGAATAAAACCCATAAGGAAATAAAAATTCAGAAGACCGACACCGTTGTACTCTCCTCCTCGATTATTCCGGGAAACGAGCGCGCAGTGCAGAAACTCAAAGACAATCTTTCCCGCCAAGGCGCCCGCATCATCCACTACCAAATTTCCGATGTGCACTCTTCCGGACACGCCAATCGTGACGAGACCGCCTGGATCCATCAGCACATCAAGCCGCGCTTTTTCATGCCGGTGCATGGCTACCACTACATGTTGCGCGTTCATGCCGATATCGCCCGCTCGCTTGGGATGCCGGAAGAGAATATTGTAATTCCCGACAACGGCGCCGTGGTTGAAATCACTAACGAGGGGCAAAAAATTTCGGTGCGCAAAGAAAAGGCGGCATCAAGCATTCGCATGGTGGACGGCTTTTCTATCGGCGATATTCAGGAAGTGGTCATTCGCGACCGCAAGATGCTCGCCCAAGACGGGATGTTCGTGATTATCGCAACGGTCAATTTGAAGACCGGAAAATTGCGTAAATCCCCCGACATCATTTCCCGCGGTTTCGTATATCTGCGCGAATCTCAGGACCTCCTCGCCCAAACACGGCTCATCATCAAGAAAAATGTGGAGCAGGCCGCTTCTGGCATGAACCCCATCAACTTCGACTACATCAAGAACGGGCTCACCGACGCCGTTGAAATGTTCCTCTTCGAAAAAACCAACAAACGCCCGCTTGTGATCCCGGTCCTTTTGGGCGTTTGACATATTTTTATAAAAGTGTTATAGAGGAAGGAGTTACGGCAACCAGGGAGGCAACCCATGATCTCACTTCTTCGTCTGTGCGGCAGCGCCTACGTCGCGTTCTTTGACTTTAGCGTCGGGGCATTCGCGGTCTTTGTCCTCAGCCGGCTCTTCAAGGTCGACCCGAGCGTCGGGAAATACCTTCTCGGAGGAATCCTTGGACTCGTTCCCGACTTCGACGTGCTCTATATGTACGTACGACGGGGGAGAGTTTATGATAATCACCATGAGTTGCTTACCCACCGTCCGCTCATCATGATCCCTCTGCTTTTCCTCCTCGCGGGCTTCCTCGGAGGACTCTTTTGGGCAAGTGTGGCGGCAACTTGCCTCCTACTCCACTACATACATGACTCACACGGGTGGGGTGGTGGCCTCGGGTGGTTGTGGCCGTTTTCGAGCCGCTACTATTCTTTCAAAGGGAGCATCGAGAAGGAAAAATCGAGGATCGAGCGCAATAGGGGTAAGCACAACGAGTGGCTTGCGGCCACGTGGCTTACTCCAACGCCTCAGTCGGTGACCGAAGTGTGCATCGGCGCACTGCTCCTCGGTATTTCACTTGATGACCTCTTCAGCTGGCGAATTGCAGTGGGGCTCCCGTTCCTTTCGATCGTCGGTGCTGTCGGCATGTGGTTTTGCTATAGCACTGTTCGTCCCTCTCCCACTACAACTCGATAACAACAGGAGAAAGCTATTCGAGTAAACCCTCCCGCCGAAGCACTCCAGTCGCCGCGCGCACCTGCGCCGGCGGCTTTTTCATTTCTTTGGCGAGTTTTTTGATATTCACCTTCCCTTTCTCGAGTGCCATTTTCAAAATCCTGCCGCGCAGTTGTCTAATGGAACCTTCAAATTTTGATTGTTTCGTGTAATGCGCGCTCTTGGCATTCAAACGAACACCGAACTTTTTGAGAGAGGCTCCATAATCCATAAGCGCCGAATACCACTTTCGTGGATTTTTCTTATCAAGCATTTTTACCATATATGGTAAAATTTCACTATCGGAGATCGTTGTTCGGTTTTTGAAGAAGTGATGGAGAAACACCGTACGAATGTTTGTCTCAATAAAAACAACCGGTTTATTAAAGGCGAAAGCCATCACGGCCCGGGCCGTATAGGGACCGATGCCGGGCAAGCTCTCAAGAATCTTTTCGTTTTTGGGAAATTTTCCTTGATACTCAGCAACAATCGCTTTGGCCGCATCCCGTAGAAGCTTTGCTCGCCGATTGTAGCCAAGTCCCTGCCATTCCTTGAGTACCTCTTTAAGCGGCACCCGAGCGAGCGCACGAATCGTCGGAAATCTTTTTAAAAACGCTCGATATTTTTGTACCACTCGCTCGACTCCGGTCTGCTGGAGCATGGTTTCGGAAACCAGTATTTTGTACGGGTCACGTGTTTTTCTCCACGGGAAACTGCGCGCATACCTTTTGTAATGCACGTAAACAATTTTCCGAAATTGTGCAGGCGAGAGCATCGCCCTATCGTACCACTGGTTTAGCGCTGATAGAGCTGTAGAAGCCCGACAAACGGACTTGCGAAAAATACACTAAAAACGCTTGACGACGAAGACGGCGCAAATTGCTGGCATGCCGAATCCTGGTAATTTTGCGTGCAGTAAGCCTGGCATTCTTCGGGAGTTTTACAGCCGCCCGGTCCGCTGTAATCCGCTGGTGGTTGGCTTTGCGGATACTGCTCTTGATATTGTTGCTGGAACTGCTGTTGATAATCTGTGCCTCCCGACGACGAGCTTGGTTGGACAGCGCATTTCCCCTCGCTACCCGCGTTAAAGATAGCCTGGATTTCAGACATGCTTAGCGCTCTATTGTATACAGAGGCATCGTCAATCAGACCGGAAAAAAGTTCTATAACGCCGAATCGATCATCCCACGCCCCAAGCGTAAACGGAGCTTCGCTGGTCGTCTGGGCATTTGCCGCTTCGGCGGTGCCTTGTAGTTGGCCGTCTACATACAAACTCATTACGCCTGAACTATTTCTTGTGGCGGCGGCGTGATGCCAGGTCCCAGAACTTATTGGCACGAAAACTGTGCCCCTTGATTTACCTTCATTGCCGACAGTTTCTCCTGTAAAAAACTCCAGGGTACTTTTATCTTTGTTTATAACTAGCCAGTAACCGGCCCCGTCGCCGCTCACCGGGTAATTTGCTTTTCTAATGATGTTGCCTTTGGACGACCCTCCGCCGTCCCAGTTGAACCAAGTCTCCAATGAAAAAGGTCCGGTCCCAAAGTTTAATTTTTCCGAATTCTCATCAGTAACGTACCCACCATTCGCGTCAAATTTCAGGGCATTTCCAACTTTTCCCGGAGCAAGGGTTACGCCGCTAGTCGTATGTAACAATGTATTATCATCATCCAACCAACTGACTAAGCCGGACGGGAGCGGAGCGCAGCTTTGCGCTGGAGGCGGCGGTTCACTTCCTCCTCCCCCGCCTCCGCATTCCGCAGGATGTCCCTGACAATATGCTTCACATTCCTCTTGAGATTGACATCCACCCGGGCCGCCAAAGCCTCCGCTACCGCCGGTTCCTCCCGACCCGCCAAAATCTTCCACAGTACAAACGCCTTTATGTTTTACTCCTCCGCCCTTTTCTTCGGCATGGCAAGAGCTTGTCCAGCTATTATTGTCATTTCCGCAGACCGGATCCGCAATGTCCGAGCACGGGGCATGTCCTTTACATCCACCTTCATGAAGAATCTCGGCGTCTTGCTGTTTCGCGTGGCACTCATTAAAATAAGTCGTTTCCACTTCGGGCGGGGCACCCTTACCGTTGATTCCACAAACATATATGGCAACGGCGCCAGTGACAATGCCGCATTCAGAAAATCCGTCATGTTGTTCGTCACCACCACCCCCGCTCCCAAAACCTTGGCATTCTTCAAAATGCTCCTGGCAATAATCCTGACACTCTTCGGGGTTGGTGCAACCGCCGGGACCGCTGAAGCCACCTCCACCGGGACCGCTCTGACCGCTCGATGGACCAAAACCCTGGCACTCCTCCATATTGGCTTCACAATACGCGGTGCATTCCTGCGTGTTCGTACAGCCGCCCGGACCGCTGAAACCCCCGGCGCCAAAATTACTGCCGCCGCCAAACGATTGCTGTAAATCGCGGAAACAGCCTTCTAAAGGACCAAAATCAAAATTTTCGTCAGCTTCACCGCTTTGTAATTTTTGAAGCCCGTCTTCCCCGATCGCATCTTTGATGCACTGCGCCGCTTCCGGAGGAAGATTGCCAAGCTGTTGGCTGAACTGCGCAGTTATCTGACCGAAGCAGGACTTCATTTTTCCTTCCAAACTGCGGTCAAAAACCGGCTCCCCGCTAATCATTCGATTGAAATTTTCTTCTCCAACCGCGTCTTTCATGCACTGAATGGCTTCCGGCGGCATGGTATCGAGATTGTCACGGAACTGCTCCATTCCCTCGCTCATTTTTTTAAGGTCATCTTCGCTGATCAGTCCCTTCTCTTTCGCCCACTCAAAACATTCACCAGAATTGGCTTCACAATACGCCTCGCATTGCCCCTTGCTATGACAGCCGCCCGGCCCTTTTCCTCCGACTTTTCTTGCCATTTCGGCCTCTTCCGCCGTCATAACACCCGCTTTTTCCGCAAAGGCAATGCATTCCTCTATATGACTGTCTTCAAAACAATACTTTTCGCATTGCTCTTTGGAGGTACAGCCGCCAGGGCTTTCACCCTGTTGCATCAGCGCCATGAACTTCCTCGCTTCGTCGATCTCTTCCTTGGGCATGAAGCCGCTTGCTTCGGCAAAATTCAGACACTCTTCCATATTGCTCTGAACAGAGCAGTAAATCTCGCAGGCGTTCCGGTCGGTACAGCCACCGGGAAATTGCGCCCCGCTCTTAACGAGCTCTTGGAATTTTTTTGCTTCAGCCAGTTGTTCGGGGGAGTAATAGCCAGTTTCCTCGGCAAAGGCGATGCATTCATCAAGGTGATCAATAGTAGTGCAATACTCTTCGCACGAAGACCAGGAGTCGCAGCCGCCGGGACCGTTTTTAACGTCCAAGTATTTATCAGCCGCTTCTTCCGCTTCCTCGTCGGAAATCAAATGGTACTTTTGGGCAAAGGAAAAACATTCTTTGGCGCGCTCCGCGTTATCACAATAGGAGCGGCACTCGGCTTCACTTCCGCAGCTGTCCAGTTCGGGTACCGGATATTGAATGTCTTCCGCTGAAAGAGGTCCCTCCTCCTTCTTCTCTTCTTTTGGAGGCGGTGGCGGAGGTGGGGGTGGGGGTTCTTCTTTCTTCACCCTAACGCTCTGGGTTTCTCCGTCAACGGGAGGAGGAATCTCAAGTTCGGTCGTATTGTTTCTGCAATCAATAACATAAGCGGGCATTACCGGCGTAAAATCGCTCGGATCGTTGAAAAGTACATTGTTGCTCGAGAAAGTTTTTTTACAGCCGCTCAACCCCCCGCCGTAAGGAAATTTGTCGGTCGGCGTCATCGAAAATTCCTGGACGCCATCCGGATCTTTGACGGTTAAAATAAAAAGCCCGACCGAGGGATCTTTTTCAAGGCGTATTGAAGAATCATTGGCGGCGGCCTCCACGTGGGTCATTGCCGCGCTTGCCAAAAAAGAAACCAGGAGAACGCTCACGGCTAACAATGTTCGACGTGCCACGGTGGAGGTACGCATGTTGTTATTTCAACGGATTGTTATATTTGAACGGATTCGCCCGGTCAAGCGGATTTATTTCCGGAACTTCTTGCCCGGGGTTCGTCTGTATCTCCGGGACCGACTCGCTGACGCTTTTGGCCGTTTCCACAACGCCAGTCTCCTTCTTCTGCGACCACAGCCAATAACCGATTCCCAAAACGAGGAGAACCAATACCACAGCCGCAACAGGAATAAGTCTCTTGCCGCCCATAACGGTATATTCAGTATAGCGCGGGGGACGGGAGTGCAACAGACTTCCCTGTGCTCAACGGAAAAGAGCATTAGTCTTCCCTTTGGAGAAGATAATTGGTGACAATAACCACAATGACCGTAATAACTCCTGCGTAAATGAACTTTGCGGTTATGCCGCCGCTTGCCCCTTGCGGATATATTGTCTCAATAAGCGCTTTGATGGCATCGTTCCACGCCAAACCCGCGACGAGCCCGAACGCCGCGCCGATGTAACCGGCGGCTTGCCCGCGCATACTCTTCGCAAAATTCTTCTTCGGCTTTTGTTCTTCGGGGAGCATACTACATCTTATATACTACATCTTTTCGCTCCACCACCACTTCCCAGCCCATGCGCTTTGCGTGACGCAACAGTGTGCTGTTTGGATTAAAACAAATGGGGCGATCGACTATTTCGAGGAATGGAATGTCGTTTTCAGTATCCCCTACCCCGATAGAATCTTTAAGAGTGAGCTTCTCTTTCTCCACGGCCCGGCGCGTGATATGTGCTTTATTCATAATCAGATGCTCG
>MFLV01000002.1:2251-13971 GCA_001781435.1 Candidatus Kaiserbacteria bacterium RIFCSPLOWO2_01_FULL_51_21 | reverse complement strand
TCGAACGCGGAGCCAAGGTTGCCGGTTTCCGCGGCTATTTTCTTAAAAATGACGGCGCGGCGCTTAGTTTTGCCGTTTGGCAGTTCGTCTATGATCATTTCCGTGAGAGCGGCGTTACCCCGATGATCGTTCCCTCGCTTTTGAATCGCGCGCCATTTCTTGGAACCGGCTATTTGCCGCAGAGCGAAGAAGACCTCTATCAAACGCAGGATGGGCAGTATCTTTCCGGGACGGCGGAAGTCGGAACCATGGGTTATTTTTTGGACGAGATACTCGACGTGAAGCAATTGCCGATACGCTCGTTTTCTTTTTCTCCCTGTTTTCGCCGGGAAGCGGGGAGCCACGGCAAAGACACGAAAGGACTCATTCGGGTCCACGAGTTTTATAAGTTCGAGCAGATCGTGCTTTGTGAAGCGAGCCACGAAGAATCGGTCCGCTGGCATGAGACGCTCACGGAAAATTCTGAAAAGCTCATGCAAGCGCTCGGACTGCCTTACCGGGTGGTTACTAATTGCGGAGGCGACCTCGGTCTTGGTCAGGTGAAAAAGTACGACATTGAGGTGTGGGTTCCTTCCGAAGAGAAATATCGCGAGACCCACTCCTCGTCTTATTTTCATGATTTTCAGACTCGCCGGCTTAACATTCGTTATCGGGACGGAGAGGGGAAAATCCGGTTTGCCCATTCGCTCAACAATACCGCGCTTGCGACACCGCGCATTCTCGTTGCGCTTATCGAGAACAATCAGGAGGCCGATGGTTCCGTTAAGATTCCTGAGGCGTTAGTGAAATTCTTCGGGAAGAATGTTATCCGGAGTTCCTAATCCATGCCTGTGCCGCGAAACCGTCTTCTTTCACCGCGTCTTGCCCGTCGTCGACGGAAGGTGTTGATTCAGAAGGCGGTGTTTCTTGGCGTCGCGACGCTTCTTCTTGCGGCATCAGCGGTCTGGCTTTCCCATTTAGAAGCGATTACCATCTCAAAAATTTCCGTTGCAGGCACATCGCCCTCTACGGCGAACGCCGTAGAGGAGTTCATACAACATGAACTTGCGGGAAAGTACTGGCATCTGTTTCCAAAAGCAAATGTAGCGCTCTTCCCGCGCTCTGCCGTTGAAGCGGCGGTTCTCGACGCCTTTCCCCGCCTTTCGAGCATCGAACTTCGTCTTGGAGACCTTGATTTTATTCAGGCGGTCGTTACGGAACGTTCGTCCGCGGCGCTGTGGTGTGAAGCGGCTAAAGAGGAAGGGGCGTCCGATTGTTATTATCTCGACCAGAGCGGCGTTCTTTTTGAAAAAGCTCCCGTATTTGAAGGCAATGTATTTCTTCGGGTGTATGGCGGCATCTCAAAAACTCCCCACAGCGTGGGAAGCCAGGTTCTTGCGCCGGAGCAATTTAAAAAACTCTATTCCTTTATTATTTCCCTCCGGGACCTGAAACTCACGCCGACTGCGGTCGCAATAGATGCTGAGGGAGATTATACGATTACTCTCCAAGGAGGAGTGGACATCCTTGTGGGTGACAACCAGGATGTTTCCGAAGTCAGGGAAAATCTTGAAGCTATTCTTGGCGCCGATGAATTCAAGGACGGAAAGCTTGAGCGTCTGGAATATCTCGATCTGCGTTTCGGTAACAAAGTATATCTCAAGGAAAAAAAGTAGAAAAAAGTAAACCCCGCACCTACCTCGAAAGGCGGCGTGCGGGGTAAACGGGAGGAAGGTCATTCCGCCCGTCGAAGGGGTTTCTTGCGGCTAGTCGACAACAGTGATGCCTGCCGCGATGTCCCTTATTCGCGTGTCCTCTTCGTCGTACGCCGCAATGACTGGGTCTCGTTGACTCTCCAAGAACGACAAGACCTTCTGTCGGGCTCGCTTTCCAACGGGCTCTTTTGGAAACGCTACGGCGACAACCTCGGCGACGACGATGTCTCCCTGAGCCTCGTCGAGGAGTTTCGTGGCTCGGGTCAGCGCTTCCCTCCGAATGTCGGAGTCCTCGTTCTCGTAGTGGGCCGCCACGAGAATGACGACAAGCTGTCCGGCGTAAGTCTTTAACTGGTAGGCCGGTAGCCGTAGAATCTCGGTTGCCAAGATCCTTAGAAGCTCACCGCGCCCACGCGGAACAGTTTTGATAACGGTTTCAGCCATGTTGCCTCCTGTGCGAATTTACCTTTGAAGCCGGACACATCATACAAGGAAACTATAGACTTGACAACATGCAAGGATGCGTCTCGTGGAAGCACAAAATGCTTGTGAAATTGAGGCGTTGATGCAGGAATCTGCATAAAGTAGAGGTCATGTTGTTTCGGATAGGTATTATGCTAAAGTGTAGCAGGGAGGGCGACATGAACCCAACACTCATAGACTTGGACTTGGTTCAGCGCGAGCGTATGTGGCAGACATGGGAAAGGAAGCGTCGGCACATAGGCCGGTGTCTGCAAGCAATGGCGGTTATTGCCGCACGGGAAGTGGAAATGTCCGAAAGGAATATTTCCAAAATAGCGGGCATCAGTTATAAGCATATGCGAGAAGCGCGCCAGTTTGATGAGCGCTTGTCTCGTCTCATTTTTTCCTACCAAAAGTTCTATAAGCGGTGGTACCGTTTCTACGGTAGAGGGCCCTGCAACATGAAGCATGGCCAGCCCTGGCTTCCACTCACCGTTGACGATGAAAAAAGAAGGCGGCGTGAGCGGATGGGGAAGAAGTCGGTCATATCTTAACAAGGCCGACTTATGTTTTTGAGACAGGCTCGGATGAGTACCTAGTCCTGCATCAGAGGAGGTTGACCATGTGGTCGTTTCTGCCAGGCATTCTTGCCCTTATGGTCTTCTTCGCTGCCATCATGGCCATAATCGGCGTTGCTCTGTTTTACATCGGCTACGGCATCTATCGGCTTTTCCGCCTTTCGGCCGGAAAGAAACCGCGGGCTCGTCCGTAGGCACGCGGTTTTTTCTTTTTGGGGGCGAGTATATACTGTACGCATGTCTGACCTCGCACTCTATCGCAAATACCGTCCGAAAAAATTTGACGAGGTGCTCGGGCAAGAGCACGTTGTTGCGGCGCTCGAAGGCTCCATAAAGAAAGGGAACATCGCCCATGCGTATCTTTTTTCCGGTACGCGCGGGACGGGAAAGACCTCGGTGGCGCGCATCTTGGCGCGCGAAATCGGCTGTTCTGCAAACGACCTCTATGAAATAGACGCCGCCAGCAATCGCGGCATTGACGATATCCGTGAGTTGCGCGAGGGAGTGAGCACCCTGCCGCTCGAATCCAAATACAAGGTCTATATCATTGATGAGGCGCACATGCTCACCAAAGAGGCGTGGAACGCGCTCCTCAAGACCCTAGAAGAGCCTCCGCCTCATGTGGTGTTTATACTTGCGACCACCGAGCTTGAAAAGGTTCCGGAGACTATCGTCTCGCGCTGCCAAGTATATTCATTTCGAAAACCATCGCGTGAACTTCTCAAAAACCTTGTTATTCGTATCGCAAAAGCGGAAGGATTTATGCTTGAGAGCGCATCCGCCGACCTCATCGCAATGCTTGGCGACGGTTCTTTCCGAGACGCGCAAGGAATTCTCCAAAAGGTTATTTTTTCCTCCAAGGACAAGAAGGTGAGTATCGCTGAGGTTGAAATGGTGACGGGGGCGCCGAAAGCACAGCTTGTCAATGATTGTATCGCCGCTATGGCGAAGCGCGACAGCGCCGGAGCAATCGCGGCGGTCGCCCGCGCGGTCGCGGATGATATTGAGATGAAAACATTTATGAAACTTATTCTTCACAAGGTACGCGCAGTGATGCTCTTGCGCTACGCGCCTGAAATGGAAAAGCAGTTCACGGAGCAATTCGGCGCGGAAGAGTTCACATTTTTGAAAGACTTGAGCCGCCAAAGTGACGTTAATATTTCCTCTGCAGTGCTTTATGAGCTCCTCGGCGCCTATCAGGAAACGGGGCGCTCCTATATTCCACAACTGCCGCTCGAGCTTGCTTTGGTGGCCGTCTGCGCGCCAGAAGCAACATAAAGGGTATTATGCTTCGCCCGCCTTTCATTGAAAAATGGCGCGAGGTATACTTTGAGCGGAAAGGAGCTGAACATGGCGAATGGGCAGCGCTTCAACCTCGGTATCCTCCGCCAGTGCATGTGGCGGCCTGATACGCAACAACTTGATGCGGACACGATAGAGCATACCATCAACATCTTGCTGGCAACGGTGAAATCGGGCGGCCGTTTTGAGGAGTGGATGCAGCGGCAATTTTTTCAAACTGTCCTGCTTGGGCTTGAGTGTTTCGCTCACCACCCCCATGACCCCCGGCATGGAGAATTTACCGACGCTCTCAGCAGGTGTTCGTTTCGCCTGATGCTAGCCGTGGCGAGGCGCTGTAGACATTTTCCCACAGGACAGGTCTGTCCAACCTGTAGCGCCTACATCCAAGAAATCAGAGAGACCCGGAAGGCGATACGGCTAAAACTCAGTGGTGCCCCACCATAATTTTAGTGCAACAAAAATTATGGTGGGGCGCTTTCTCTTTTGGTGTTTTTTAGTATGATTTCAAATATCTTGGGGGCCTACGGCTCGTAGAGATCGTCCCTCGGCCGTAGCCCAGGCTACAGTCTATGGGCGAGGCTAGTGGTAGGATATGCAGATAGTTTATGTTCTAAAAAGCGAGAGCTGTTAAAAAATATTGCCGGGTCGTCTAACGGTAGGACAGCGGCCTTTGGAGCCGTTAATCTTGGTCCGAATCCAAGCCCGGCAGCCACCTTGAGACAGGTTCGGTGTCCGAGATGCCTATTGATTAGGATTAGGATCGTTAGCTCATATCGCAAGGTCAAATCTATGTCACTACAAAAAGGCAACTTCTATAACACTCTTACCTCAAGTCGCGGTGACGATGACGCACTAAAGAGCTGTATGGAGGAAACAGTCTCAAAACTTCTCGACTCTGATACAAGCCAAAGAAAACCCGGCTTCCTTTTGGGTAAAATCCAAAGTGGTAAAACTCGAGCTTTTATTGGTGTCATCGCTCTTGCCTTTGACAACAATTATGACGTCGCGATTATATTGACTAAAGGAACCAAGGCCTTAGCTGAACAAACTATACAGAGATTAAAGGAGACTAAAGAAGGCCTCGGTTCTTTTGAAGATAGCAATCAAATTCAAATCCATGACATCATGTCTTTTCCGGATAATCTTCCAGAATTTGTGTTGACTCAAAAACTCGTTTTGGTTTCAAAAAAAGAAGACGACAATTTAAATCGACTCCTCAAAACCGTTACTGAGTTTTACCCCAACCTCAAAGATAAGAAGACTCTTATTATCGATGACGAGGCCGATTTTGCCAGCATATCTTTCAAAAAAGAGAAAGAAAGCGGACTTATCAAACAAAGAACCATTGCCAGTCAAATCGACGATATAAGAAATACACTTAAACAGTCAGACTTTCTACAAGTTACCGCGACACCGTACTCTTTGTATCTTCAGCCGAATTACGACGATGGACCAGACGGTATCTTTTTGCCCAAACGTCCGGAATTTACGGTCACACTTCCTACCCATGGTAATTATGTTGGCGGTGACTACTATTTCATCGAGAGCGAGAATGAGGATTCAACAGCTTTCCACGTCTATGATGAACTTCCGGTCGCAGAGTTAGAAGTTCTCAGTGTAAAAAAGAAATTGAAAAGAGCAGACAGGCGTTCATTGAAAATAGAAGAAGTTTTTACGAGTCCTCATACGCGCACACTCCGAAATTCCATAGTCAACTTCATTGTGGGTGGTTGTATACGACGTTTACAGCAAGAGAGGCTAAATCTTCCGATGGAACATTATAGTCTCGTAATACATACTGACATTCACAAAATATCTCATTCGTGGCAAGAAGATGTTGTAAAGAGACTCAATGAGGAACTAATCAATCTTTCCAAAAATAATCATGAACTATTCGAACAACTTCTTCGGGATGCCTATGGTGATATGAAACCGTCAATAGAGCTCGGGGGGTTCCATCTGCCAAGTTTCCCAGAAGTTTTGGAAAGTGTCTCACGCGCTCTTAATACAGGAATGTTATTTGTACAAACTGTAAATTCAGAAGGCGACGTTAAGGCACTTCTAGACAGCAGGGGACAACTAAAGCTCTGGGCCCCCTTAAATATATTCATTGGTGGGCAGATCCTTGATAGAGGAATTACGATTAAGCACATGATCGGTTTCTTCTACGGTCGCAACCCAGGAAAGTTCCAGCAGGATACCGTATTACAACACTCACGCATGTATGGCGCTCGTTCGAAAGAAGATTTGGCAGTCACGCGCTTCTATACGACCGGCGGTATTCACGAGATCATGCGCCGAATTCACGAATTCGACGAGGCACTTCGGCGCGAAATAAAAAGGATGCTAGAGACTGGTTCGCTCGATGGCGTCATATATTTTCTTAGAAAAGACGACGACGGGAAACTCGTGCCTTGCTCTCCAAATAAGTTGATGCTTTCAAAGATCACGACTTTAAGGGCATATACAAGATTACTCCCCTTTGGTTTCCAAACGAAGTATAAAAGTAGCATTGCTCAAGTTATCCGTGATCTGGACCAGGAAATTCTGGGCCTATCCGGAGCGACGGAAGAGGGAGTTTTGGTTCCTGTCACCCAAGCTCTCTCAATTTTGGACAAAATAAATCAGACTTTCGTTTATGAAGATTTGGATCGGGAATATCGATGGGATGTCAAAGGTGATAAGGCATCATTGGAGCGTCTCGCGTACAACTCGGAAGATCCAGCCCAGCGCGATATGGTATGGATTTTAACGAGGACTAACAAAGCCAACAGGCGCAAACGCGACGACGGGGTGCGCTTTTTCGACGCTCCAGATACCTCTCAACGAGAGGGAGTGAGGGCAAAAGAATTAGCAATCAATATTCCGGTTCTCATGCTTTTGAAGCATGAGGGCACAAAGGAACAAGGCTGGAAAGGGTCTCCCTTTTGGTGGCCAGTGATAGTGGTACCTCTGAATACACCAACGACGATATTTGCCGGCGATACTCTGAAGATTTCGAGCACGTTCTCAAAGAACACGTCCGGTATCAAGGACACACAGCTAGGACATCGGATGTCCTAGCTGTGCTCTTGACGCGGCATGTAGCTCCTGTATTATATTGTCATATAATGTAATACACGAGGCATATGGTGTCCCGAAAAAATCTATCAATCTCACTGCCGTCCGAAATGGTGACGCTCGTTGACCGTGCGGCCAAAGTCGAGCACCGCACCCGCTCCGAGCTCATCCGCGAGGCCCTGCGAGCCTACCTTGGACGCAGAATCCCGGTTGTCGAAGTGTCCAAAGAGGAACTCGCCACCATTGAACGAGGGCGTCGCGAAATCGCGCGAGGTGAATATGTAACCCTCGACCAAGTCCTCCATGGTGTGGATCGTACAGCTCGCACGCAGCGCTAAGCGAACACTTGATCGGGCGCCCGCACGCGATCGGGCGCGGCTCATCGAGGCACTTGCTGCAATGGCTGATAACCCGTTCGGCGGGGATATTGGCCGACTCAAGAACCAGCCTGCTACCTTCCGCCGGCGCGTCGGTGCCTTTCGGATCTTTTTTGATGTCGATCCTGACCGGCAAGTGGTTGCGGTCGTCGACATCAGGCGGCGTACTTCGGCCACGTATTGATTACCGCCGCACTATGCCAGTTGGGCAAAATCCTCCTTCTATGATTCAATAGTCGCTTAACATTACACTGCGATGGAGGTGAGCGACGATGATCTTAAGGGGTTCAGAAAAATCTACCGGAAGGAGCACGACAAGAAGCTCTCGATCGCACAGTCGCGGGAGATGGCAGAGCGTCTCATAAACCTCTATAACGCGGTTGATGCACCCGCTGCCCCACGAACGCAACAACCGCACTACGCCGTCTTCCGACCAGCCGGCCGATCAACAGACTCGCCGAACCTCTCGGCGAGAAGTTTGATATTATTAATTCGCTTCTCGAATTCAAGATCGTGCTCGTACGTCAAAGTTCCAACATCGACCCACGCGGTCAGAAGCCAATTTTTAAGGAGTACAGCGACTATAAAAATTGAGCTCCCCGAGCGAGCGAAGCGACGAGGGCCCACCCAATTTTTAACAAGCGAAGTACAAAATAATACATGATACACTTCGTCTATATCCTAGAGTGTGCCGACAAATCTCTGTACGTGGGATGCACCAATGACCTTGAAAAAAGATTGGCACAGCACAACATCTCAAAATGGGGCGCGCACTACACTAAAATTCGGCGACCAGTAAAATTGAAATATTCAGAAACGTTCCTAACTTTACACGAAGCCCGCAGACGTGAGAACGAAATAAAGGGGTGGCGTCGAGAGAAGAAAAAGAGACTTTTCAAATAATATGAATTACTTTGGCACAGATTTTTACTGCGATGTAGCCCTTAAAGGGCTCGTGCCTTTGGAAAAGGAATACGAGAGCGAAAATGTTCTTGCCTATAGGCACACGCGCCCTCATTGGGCAAAAGTACATATTGTTGTAATGCCAAAGAAGCACATACACTCATTTACGACCCTTACAGTCGAGGATATGCCCATACTCTTAGAAATTATTGAGGTTTTAAAAACTATCGCCGCAAAAGTTGAAAAAGAATACGGAGCAGCGAGAATACTGACTAACCTAGGCAAATATCAGGACAGCAAGCATCTGCATTTTCATATCAATTCAGGAGACCCCCTATAATGGTTCCACCATCGTCATGGTTCTTTCGAGGTTTAACCTGGGGAACTTACTCGTCGGGATTCGTTTGGTAGAAAGTTCGGATTTTATTCAGGAGGGACAGCTCGGATACAATATGATCTTAGGCATAACAGGGCGATCGGGAGCAGGAAAGGGGACAATCGTTGAGTATCTTGTTAAAAAACACGGTTTTAAGCATTACTCCATACGTGGCTATTTAAAAAAAGAAATTGACCGTCGGGGACTTCTCTCGAATCGTGACACAATGACGGAAATGGCAAATGAGATAAGAGCAAAGCACGGTGCTGGTTATATATCTCAACAAATTTTAGGAGAGGCTCTCTTACAATCAGAAAATTCTGTAATTGAATCAATTCGATCTGTTGCCGATGCAAAGTATCTAAAATCGCACGGTGCTCAAATATGGGCAGTCGATGCCGATATACAAGAAAGGTTTAAGCGCATCACACAGCGAGGATCAGAGACGGACCAAGTGTCATTTGATGAATTTGTAGTCCAAGAAGAACGAGAAGAAGATAACAACGACCCCACAAAAGCAAATATCGCAGGAGTTATCAAGTTGGCTGACACGGTCCTATATAACAATGAAACTACTGAAGAGCTGTATGCTAAGGTTGAGGCTGCCCTACTTATTAATTAGAGTAGTTCCAACTTCGTACCAGACGGCCAGCTAATGACTTTTAGATGAGCCTGTTGTAGTATCCCGATAGATTCAACTAGCGCTTGGGTGACGGAAATGAAGAAGCTCATTGTTGCTCGGCATGGGACTGCTGTTCCTGATGATGACCACAACGGCGTCCTAACCGGTGAAGGTCAGGAGCAAGTCGCTCAACTTGCTCGGGATCTATCCCTGCACATTATCGGTTCGGTCACAATTCTTGCCTCTGCTTCAAGGCGGGGTAGGGGAAGTGCCGAGATACTAGTCGAAGTACTGCACTGCCCGGTAACTTTCGACAACATGCTCTGGGCCGACAACTACCATCGCGGCGGTAGCTTTCAGCAAATCAAAGAGCTCGTCGAAAAGCATATGGACAGCGTGGACACACTCATCATCGTGGGCCACCAAGACCACGGAGGCTATCTTGTCGAATATCTCGGCGATGAAGTGTTCCATGTTCATGTGACAGCGTCGAGGGAAGTCTGGTGTGGCAGTGCTTGTGTTCTCGATCTCAACGCCAAGAGCTGCAAATTTATCTGAACAATCTATGGGTCCCGAGAGAGCACCGGCTCTGTCGGGGCTCTTTCATATCTCAGGCTTGACCTGGTTCTCCCGAGGTTTAACCTAGGGGACTTAGGGAGGAGGGCTAAGCGCGCGTACTCGCGCGCGATGAGCGTTGCTCGAAATTGGCGTTTGAAAAAGTTCGACTTGGTCGTATAAAACAGTTCGCGAGGCGCAGTACATAAATCGATTTAAAGGAGTATTATGAGAATCTGTTATGTCCTTTCATAATGAATTGCATCACAATAAGTCTGGCGCGGCGTTGAACTGGCTGAGAGCTGCGGTATTGGGGGCGAACGACGGGATTGTGTCTGTGGCTGCCATAGTTTCCGGAATCGCTGGCGCTTCTGACTCGGCAGGTTTTATCCTTACGGCCGGCATGGCGGGTCTGGTGGCGGGAGCTTTATCGATGGCGGTTGGGGAACACATATCGGTCAGTGCACAGCGAGACACAGAAAAGGCGCTTCTCGAAAAGGAAAAGTTTGAGCTCGAACATATGCCCGACGAAGAGTTCAACGAACTTATTTCGCTCTATGAAGCGAAGGGTATGACAAGCGCTACGGCGCGAGCGGTCGCTACAGAACTTACCAAGCATGGTGCATTCGCCGCCCACGTGGACGCGGAATTGAATATTAATCCCGATGACCTCATAAATCCGTGGCAGGCCGCCTTCGCTTCAGCCGCATCTTTTCTGGCCGGAGGCGTCATTCCACTTATCGCGGTCGCTTTTCCTCCGGCGTCGCTGCGTCTCCCCGTGATGTTAGTCGCGGTGGTCGTTGCCCTTGCCGTTACGGGGATGCTCAGCGGGTATGCGGGAGGAGCCAGTAAAACAAAAGCTACTGTGCGCATGGTTGCAGGGGGCGTACTCGCCATGGTGATAACCTTCGGCATCGGAAAGATAATCGGGGTCATTGGCGGGGTATAAAACTTTGAAGCAGTGTTCCGACACCGACCCGCACGGCCAACTGACGTTAGGGAACACATCAAGGCTTAACCTTGATATTGAGACACCACACTCATGACAGCTTCCCGCTGCGGTAATTCGGCGGATCTTTGATGATGGCCACGCCGTGCGGGTGTGACTCTGCAAGGCCCGACGGAGAAATGCGGAAGATTTTCGCCTTTGCTCGCAGTTCGGCGAGCGTGGAGGCTCCCACATATCCAAAGCCTGACTGAATACCGCCAGTCTGCTGTTCGAGTACATCGTGCGCTGACCCCACGAGCGGCACGATGCTTTCAACACCTTCGGGCACCAACTTTTTTGTCGACACATCTGCCTGGCGGTAGCGCTTCCGAGACTCCGCGCTCTCTTGCATGGCCGCGAGTGAACCCATGCCGCGATATTCTTTCATCGGTACGCCTTGAATAATCCTCGTACGCCCCGGCGCTTCTTCCGTTCCGGCGAGAAGCCGGCCGAGGATAACGCTTTCGGCGCCAAGCGCCAAAGCAACGACGATGTCACCGGAATTTTCAATACCGCCGTCCGCGCACACCGGTACTCCCGACCCGCGCAATGCTTTGACGCATTCGTATACAGCGGTTACTTGCGGGCAACCGATACCCGCGATGATGCGCGTCGTACAAATTGAACCGGGACCTTGCCCCACGAGCACGCCATCCACCCCGGCTTTTGCGAGCCGCTTTGCCGATTCGCCCCGCGAGACGTTACCCGCAACGACATCGACATGCGGGTAGCGGCGCTTGAGGAGCTTCACGGTGGAGAAAACATTCTCACTGTCGCCGTGCGCCGTGTCTACCACAAAAACA
>MFLV01000002.1:0-2227 GCA_001781435.1 Candidatus Kaiserbacteria bacterium RIFCSPLOWO2_01_FULL_51_21 | reverse complement strand
GCCGCCCGCACAAGCGCTCCGTCGCCGACACCCACGGCGGCGGCCACGAGAAGGTGACCGTCTTTGTCCACATTGTGACTCGACTGGCCGGAGAGAATCCGTTTAAGGTCGGAAAATACGTAGAGGCCGACGACCTCCCCGCGCCGATTAAGAAGCGGGAGAAGTTTTTTCTTGTGGCCTCTCATTTTTTCATACGCCGCGGTAATTGAGGTCCCCTCGGGCGCCGTGATGAGCTCTTTGAGCGGGGTCATGGCTTTGCGCAGAGGCTCTTTGGCGTCCTTGGAAAATTGGAAATCATTCCTCGTCAAGATACCGACCAGCTTGCCGCTTTCCAAAACCGGAAAACTGTGGAAAGAATAGCCTTTCTCCGCGCGCATGGTGAGTACCGTCTCGATTGAATCGGCGGCATCAACACATATTGGCTTCTCGATGAGTCCATTGAGGTGGAGTTTAACTCGGGTGACTTCCTTTGCCTGCTCCTGTGGCGTCATGTTCCGATGAATGATGCCGAGACCTCCCGCGGCGGCGAGCGCTATGGCCATCCGCGATTCGGTAACGGTATCCATCGCGGCGCTCACGATTGGAGCGCGTAGTGGAATCCTACGGGAGAAGCGCGAGGCAAGATTGGCGCTTCCCGGCAAGACATCCGAGTGGTCGGTATGGAGTCGGACATCGGCATAGGTGAGCGCGAGGCCCTCCTTGTCCATCTTGGCAAAGAACTGTCCGATTGCTTTGTTTCCAACTTCTTGCGCCTTTCGTGCTGTCATGATTTTCTAGATTATATGAAGAGACGGGTGGTGGCAAGAAGAACTTGTACTCTGCCGAGTGCTGAGATAATATGTCCTGCGGAAGTTTCCCAGTAGCCAGTAGATAGAAAAGGAGAATCCCTTTGCGTCATACAGGATCTACCAACTTGGGCCCGTGGCGCGTCTGCGTGATCATGGGTTCGGAAAGCGACTGGACCGTCATGCAGCATACCTGTATTACGCTCCAGAATCTTGCGTTGCCCTACTCGGCGCATATTGCGTCGTCGCATCGTACCCCAGCACGAGTGAAGAAGCTCGTGAGCGGTGCAGAGAAAAAGGGCTACCAGGTCGTCATCTGTGGGGCCGGCCTTTCGGCTGCACTCCCGGGTGATGCCGCCGCGCGTACCAACTTGCCCGTAATCGGCGTTGCCATGCCGGGACAAAGCAAGGTGGATAAATTGGTGGCTATATTGTCCATGACCAAAATGCCGCCGGGGACCCCGGTTTCGTTTGCTGGCGTGGGCAAGCCCGGTGCCATCAATGCGGCGCTGAATGCCGCACGGATGATCGGTATCGCCGACTTGGCGGTGCGGAAGCGCATGCAGGCGTTCCGTACATCGCAGGCCAAGAAAGTTCCGAAACATCCGCCGGCGTTGTCGGCACAATCCTAACCTGAGGAGAACTCCAATGGAGATGGAAAAAGCAAGGACAGGTTCCACGAGGATTATGACCCCCGTGAAGCCGGGCGTGATTGCGCTCGAGTATACGGATCGATGGTCGGCATTTGACCGCGGATCGAGCGGCCAGACCATACCCGGCATCGGAGCGGCGCGCTGCGCCTGTGCAGTGAAATCGTTTTGGTTGGCAGAAGCCGCCAACTTGCCGACGCACTTCATCAGGCAAGTTAACCCGCTCACGATTCACGTGCAGGAGTTCTCCGTGCCCGGCCGCGAAACGCTTTCAGGCATGGTTTACGGCCGGGTGCTCCCGCTCGAATGGATCTGGAGGGTCCGCGTTGCCGGTTCTCTCTTGATTCGAATCGGGTCCGGGGAAATCGACCCGGTGGCCCTCGGCTTTCCGGCGGGCACCAAGGTGGTCGAGGGGATGAAGTTGCCACGGCTTCGACTTGAGTGCACAACCAAGTTCGAGGCAACAGACCGCCACCTCAGCGACAAAGAGGCGAGAAACCTCGCTCAGTTAAGCAAAGCGCAATGGGAAGCCTCTTGGCATCTCATTACCAAGGGCGTCAAGGTAACCAACGCGGGTTATCATGAAGCTGGCTTCGAGTGTCCCGATGGCAAGTTAGAGCTTGGGATGCTCAACAACGGAAGGATCATTTTCGTGGACGTGTTCGGCACTCAAGATGAAAATCGAATCATTGAGGAGAAAACCGGAGCGTCCTACAGCAAGGACCTGATCAGGAGCTACCTGAAGGACACTCCGTGGAAGAAGGAGCTTGATAAGGCAAAGAAGGAGTACCC
>MFLV01000001.1:813-7019 GCA_001781435.1 Candidatus Kaiserbacteria bacterium RIFCSPLOWO2_01_FULL_51_21 | reverse complement strand
TATATATGTTATGTTTTCTCCAAACTTGAAGTGAGGAAACCATGCACATTCTGCTCGTAGACGACAACAGCCTGGTGCTCGAAGATCTCGCAGCCACTTTGGAAGTAGCGGGGCACCATGTCATCACATTCAGTCGAGGCAAAGACCTTATCCAACATGTACAAGAGAATCCGGTCTGTGACGTCATCGTCACCGACAAAAACATGCCGAAAATGGACGGGTTCGAGGTGCTAACGACGCTTCGCAATAACAAAGCCCTCGACAAAACCCCGATCATCATGCACACGAGCGAGCCAGGACTCGAGCCAATCGTCAAAAAATACGGAGGGCTCTACGCAGAAAAAGTACCTCTGAGCAAGAATCTGCTCAACCTTCTCAGAAAGATCGAGAACGGGGAGGTAACTATGTAGCAAGAATTCCTCTCTGGCCACCCCGCGATGAAGCCCTGAGCGCTTCGGCGCGGGGCTTTTTGTTTTTTGCGGATTGACAAATCGAGTCTAAAAAGTATAGTTCATTCGAAACAATGGAGGGAGGCATCAATGCCGTCTCGCGTTACCCTTAAGCTGACTCCACACAAAGTTCTTCGAGATACAGAGATACTCGAGATTTTTGTCAATGGAGTTTTCTGCGCAACTTTAACACCAGATCATGAACAGGGGGCAGTTCGCCTGATCAGCGCACACATCGAGAACTCATCGACAAAAGAGGGCTTGCCGAGCGGCGTCACCTTCAATGATGGTCGCGGGAGTCCGATTCCAGTACCGTTTCTCAGCGTACGCTTCAGACCAAGACCTTACCGCATCAAGGAAGGAGAGCTCGTACCGGAGACAGTTCAGTGATTCTGAAGCGTTGTCACAATCGCCCGCCGGAGCAGAGAGACCCCAAAGGTCTCCTGCTCGGCGAGGCGGTTTTCTTTTTTAACTATTCCACCATTCGTACGAATTAGACCAGAGATTATTATGATATATCATGATAATTAAACGGTCGGTTCAGTGAAAAGACTTTTAAAAATCAGCTGACTGGTGAATCAAGCCGCGGGTTTTGGCACAGGGTAGGGGGTGTTCCCTATTTTTGAAATTTTAGGAATTCTTTGAGTCCATAGATGAAGCTCTGCGTGAAATCCTCCGGTCGTCGTTCTATCCACGCAAGAAGCTCGTCGAGCTTGACCCATTTAACTTCGGAAACTTCCCTCCGGTCTAAAATCATTTCCCTATCGTAGATACCTCGGTAAAGTGCATTGAAGCGTTTTTTGATTTCTTTTTCGTCCGTTTCCTCCATATAATACCGAGTGACCTCCCTAAGCGGGATTCCTTCTACCCCTACTTCCTCTTTTAATTCTCGGTATGCCGCAGTTTCGTAATCCTCCCCCTCATCCACATGGCCGGCAGCGGAATGGTCCCACTTGTTTGGGTTTGATACTACATTCTCGGATCTTTTCTGTATCAATAATTCTCCTTTGGCATTAAGGAGAAAGATTCTTACGATGCGGTGGCGGATTCCCTTCTCCCGCGCTTCGCGCGGAGTACCGGCACCAATAACATTGTCATTCTCATCAACAAATACTGCTTTTGGCATAGTATGTATTGTACAACTTTATTAGAGACTTACGGGTAGCGAGGCGCCTTTCTTTTTGTGCAGGCAGGCCGCGTAGGTGGGTTTAATGGTGGCTGATTTCTATTTTCCCTTGACGTACTATGAGAGATGTGCTAATTTTTAGCGCGAAGACAGTACGGCTTAATCTGTACACCACAAGCAAACGGAGCGAGAGCGATGGGCAAACGCAAAGAGAAGAACGACTTCCCTCGGGCGGTCGTTCGCGAGGTCGACGGGCAACTGGTACTGGATGATCCCGATGCCGTGGAGATGATCGTCGCGGTTGGCAAGATCAACTGCAAGGACACGCTGGCGGTGAATGCCGATCGCGTCGAGCACTTCAAGCGCCGAATCGTGGAACGTGGCATGATTCCCGATCAAGCGGTGATCGTGCTCCTGAATGTCGACAACGCTTACGGCCGTGTGCTTGCCGATGTTCTGATGCCCGGCTACAATTGGCAGGAAATCCGCGATCGGGGGGAAGTCCCTTTCGCACGCGGGATCGTCATGCGGGAGGGCCTCCAGAAGTCACTCGGCGCCTTCGATAAGGAGGCCGCAACGAAACTGCAGAGCATGACCGGCATGGCCGTTCTGGTCGTGGACCACGACGTCGCCGAGGTGTTCGCGGCCTAGTCGTGAACTTCACGGCACAACATTACGGGCGCACGACCTACGGGTACGGCGCCCTTCTTTTTGTGCAGGCGTTTGATGAGTGCACCTTTTTAGGCAGGCAATGGTGGCTGTCCCCGTTTTGCTATTTTGTAATTTTGCAAAATACTAGAATAGATTATTCTGTGCGGCAAATGGCCTCAATGTTGTTGCCATCTGGGTCCAAGACAAAAGCGGCGTAGTAGTTTGGAGCATAATTCTCTCTAATTCCTGGAGTTCCATTATCTTTTCCGCCTGCAATTATAGCCGCTTTGTAGAATTGACCTACTTCGTCTCGAGAATCTGCCTCAAAGGCAATGTGAACCGGTCCGGGCGCTTTACTGCGTGTATGTATGTAAAAAAGTGTGCGACCATTTCCTGTTCCAAAGTGAACCGAGTCCGCTTTTTCTCTATAAACCGACAGCTGCAACGGCAAAAGCACTTTGGAATAAAATTCCTTGCTCTTCTTAATATCTCGTACCGCTAAGCCGATGTGAGCAAAATTCATAAATTAATGGTGGCTGACCCCATTTTCCCCCTCCTCCCAATGGTGACTGACCCCGTTTCCCCATTTTCTGCTCTCACAAATTGAAAACTTCTCTTAAGATAAATTGGATTGAAATAGCAAGAAGGGAACCAATCCCAACAACCCATAACAAATTAGATCTTAGCCGGACACGACTTTGGTATGCCTCAATTTCTCTACCGAGGAAAAAAGTTGTATTTGGAAATAATCTATTAATTATTGCTATGGTCAAAAAGGCAAAAACTATAAAAATGAGAATGAGAAGCCAAGCTCCTAGTCCAGTTTGTGAGTCACCATTCTTATCGATGTAAGATAATGGAGGCAATATATTTTCATAAAGCGGTTTTAGGAAAAAAAGTAAAAGAATTTCAACAGATATAATTAGAAGAGAGATATATCCCTGCCTAAGTTGAAATTTCTTAAGACCCTTAATTCGGTCTTCAATGATTGATTGGGTAACATACATCCATTGTCGAGTCGGACCTTTTATGCCCACTGTAATACCTTGATTCCCTAAATTAATTTTAACTTTCTCTTCATAATTTTTAGTTTCGCCATCTATCGATATGCTCTCGATCTTTCTCCCAGGAGCATTATCATCTCCAATAACCTCATCAAGATTCGATGTTGAAGATGAGCTACTATCCGTATATTCAACTTGAAAAGTAATGTCGAATGGAATGTCTCCAGAGGGTCCTTTTAGGCGTTCAGAGATATCACTGTATAAACGTCTAATTGCCTGTTCGTCTATAACAGTTACCCAACTTTCATATTTTTTTGAAATATCTGCTGACATTCTACAAACACACAAGTGTCGCAATCGCGTCGCCGGGGTAGAGTTTCATGACGCGGACGCCTTGTGTCGCACGGGAAAGTGAGGGAATTTCCTTGATATCCACGCGGATGACTTGGCCCTTTTTTGACATTACGACGATTTCCCCGTCGCCCTCGCCAACGATTTGCGCACCGATGAGTTCGCCCGTTTTCGGCGTAATATTCATGGTCTTCACGCCCGAGCCGCCGCGACGCTGGATTTTATATTCTTTCAAATTCGTGCGCTTGCCATAGCCCTGCCGAGAAACTACCAAAAGTTGCGGGTTCACAAAATCTTTGGCCACAACCGCGGCAGCCACAATGGAGCCGCCCTTGCCGAGCTTCATGGCGCGCACTCCTGCGGCATTGCGCCCCATCGCGCGGATGTCGCTTTCTTTAAATCGAATTGACTGGCCCTTCGAGGTCACGAACACCGCCGTATCCCCTTTCTCGGCGAAGGATGCGGAGATAAGCTCGTCCCCTGCGTGGAGTTTAATCGCGATGAGGCCGGAGCGGCGCACATCGTGGAATCCTTCCGCGGCAACTTTTTTCACCACCCCCTGCTTTGTGACCATGAGAAGTGAGAGGCCGGAACCTTTCTTTGTCTCTTTGGGCATCGCAAGCACCGAGGTTACTTTTTCGTTCGGTGCGAGCGAGACATAGTTTTGAATGGATTTGCCCCGCGTCGCACGCTTGCCTTCCGGAAGGTCATACATCTTTATCTGATACACCTTACCCTTGTCGGTGAAAAACAGCAGGTCGCTGTGGGTAGAGGTCGAGAGAAAGGTTGTGACGAAGTCCTCCTCCTTGGTATTGAGGTCAACGACACCAACCCCGCCTCGGCGCTGTTTTCGGTATTCGCCCGGGTCCGTGCGCTTTACATAGCCGCCAGAGGTGAGCACCAATACACTTTCTTCCTCGGCAATGATGTCTTCCATCGAGAGGTTCGCGACACCGCCTTTAATAATTTTCGTGCGACGTTCGTCGCCGAATTTTTTGCCGACCTCCTCGAGTTCGGTCTTCACCTGTTTCAAAATATTCTTGGGGCTCGAAAGAAGCTCCTTGAGGGATTTTATGAGCGTTTGCACGGACTTGAGTTCGTCTTCGATTTTCTTCCGCTCCAGGCCCGCGAGCTTCTGAAGGCGCATCTCGAGAATGGCCGTTGCCTGGATTTCCGAGAACTTAAATTGCTTCATCAAATCGCTGTGGGCGGTCGGCACATCTTTCGCGGCACGAATGAGCTTCACGATAGCGTCGATATGGTCGAGTGCTTTGGAGAGGCCAAGCAGTATGTGCTCGCGCGCTTCTGCCTGCTTCAAATCAAACTGCGTGCGCTTCTTAACCATCTCCTGCCGGTGCTCAATGAACGCTTCAAGCATGCCTTTCAGCGAAAGCGTCTGCGGCACGCCATCCACAAGCGCCACACAGTTGAAGTGGAACACCTCTTCAAGCTGGGTGTGCTTGTAGAGGTAATTGAGTACCTGCTTTGGCTGGGCAGAGGGCTTCAAGTCAATGGCGATGCGCGTGTCTTTCGCGGACTCATCGCGAAGGTCCTTGATGCCTTCGAGCTTCTTCTCGCGCACGAGATCGGCAATCTTCGTAATGAGGTCGGCTTTGTTCACGCGGTACGGGATGCTCGTGATGATGATCTGGTAGTTTCCTTTGCTGTCTTCAGCTATTTCTGCTTCGCCGCGGGTAACAACCGGTCCTTTGCCGTTGGCGTAGGCGTGCTGGATGTCTTTCTGATTGAATGCGACACCGCCGGTGGGAAAATCGGGACCCTTCACAAATTGCAAAAGCTCTTCATTCGTCGCCTCACCGTTTTCAATGAGATGCGTCGTGGCGGAGATCACTTCGCCGAGATTGTGCGGGGGAATATTCGTTGCCATGCCGACCGCGATGCCAAGTGTGCCATTGAGAAGCAAGTTCGGCACCGCCGAGGGAAGTACGACCGGCTCCTTTTTCGTGCTGTCGTAGTTCGGGCGCCAGAGAACCGTTTCTTTTTCCAAATCGCGCAGAAGCTCCGCGGCAATCGGCGACATCTTCGCCTCGGTGTAGCGCATGGCCGCCGCGCCGTCCCCGTCAACCGAACCCCAATTCCCTTGCCCGATTATGAGCGGGTAGCGCATCGTAAAATCCTGCGCCATCTTGACCATCGCATCATAAATGGAAGCATCGCCGTGCGGGTGGTACTTTCCCATGACGTCCCCCACGACGGCTGCCGACTTGCGGAATTTTGCTCCGGCGTGGAGCCCCATCTGATGCATTGTGTAGAGGATGCGGCGGTGCACGGGTTTCAATCCGTCCCGAACATCGGGAAGAGCGCGGGCGGTGATGACCGACATCGCGTAGTCGAGGTAGGACTCCTTCATTTCCGCGCTTATGTTGCGCGATATTACACCTTCCGGACGGTCAACTTTAAGCTCGTCTTTAGCCATAATTATCAAGTCATTTTAACAAATTCAGCTCGATTTTGCAACGCAAAATCGAGCGATTTCAGCCTTATTCTTCAAGCTATTATTGCGAAAAGGAATCCGAGAAAGCGCTTCCCACTTGGTTGATCTGCTCCTGTATGGTCTCAAAGGGCGAGGGTACCGCGGCGACGCCCGCCACCACCTGTTCAGGA
>MFLV01000001.1:0-784 GCA_001781435.1 Candidatus Kaiserbacteria bacterium RIFCSPLOWO2_01_FULL_51_21 | reverse complement strand
TCCCGCCGTGCCAAGCGCAACCACCAAGCGATGTTCTTCCGGCTGGTTTTGGAGACGATCAAGAAAACTGAAAAGTCGCTGCATGTTTTTAGTATACCTCATCTAGCTTGCGAGCACCACCACTTCACCCTCCTTCCCTTCCAAGTCTTTTTTCTTGAGCGTTAATTTTTCAACCGCCTTCATTCCCTCTTCGCCTTCTTCTTTGAGGAAGGTTCTAAGCTTCGAGGCGTCGTAGTGGCACGGAATCACGAGCCGCGGTTCAAGCTCTACTGAAAGCTCGTGCGCATCGGAGGGGGTTAGCACTCCCTCTCCGCCAATCGGAACGAAAAGAACATCAATGTCTTCAAGCAATTCTTTTGCTTCGGCAGAAATCTTGCGAGAGGAAAGCGCCCCCAAGAATGCCAAGTGCATCCCTTCCATTTCAACGAAATAAATCGTGTTTCGATGCGTCCCGTCAGCATAGGAAGACGGCTCACTAACGCCGCGAATAAAAATCTTTTTTACTTCGTACTCGCCGGGACCGTACGCAACGAAGGGTTGCTCCTCGCCGTAGGTAACATTCTCCACGCCGTCAAAATCCGGATGCATGAGCGAAACAAGTGCGATGTCGGCACTGAAGCGCGTTTGCGGCAGTTTTGACGCTTTGGAAATCGGATTAACTGCGAGCGCGATATCACCGAAAACCACTTTAAAAAATTGTCCGCCGTGATAGGTAATAACCATAGGGAGTAGTTCTTAGTCGGTAGTTAGTAGTCTGTAGCTTAACATTTGCAAGGGTAGCCCG